>CAYXOX010000153.1:0-2673 GCA_964466745.1 uncultured Rhodobacterales bacterium | reverse complement strand
GATGCGACCTTGCCGTCGATGCCACGGGGGTGCCCGCCGTCGCGGCCGGGCTTGTGCACTACACGGCCAATGGCGGCGCGGTGCTCTTCTTCGGGGTCTGCCCCCCGGAGGCCCGCATCGAGATTTCCCCCTTCGAGGTCTTTCGCCGCCAGTTGTCCCTGTTCGGGACGCATTCGCTCAACCACAACATCCCCGAGGCGTTGCGCCTGATCGCCGACATCGGGCCCGGGATCGAGCAGATCGTCACCCACCGCCTGACCCTTGACGACATCGCGGGGGCGATGGGGGGAAAGCCGCCCGGGGGCAGCATGAAGGTGCAACTGGCGCTGTGACCACGCGGCCGGTCCCGGCGGATCATCCGCCGGCCAGCCGGTACTGCGCAGGGGCGCTTTCGGCGATGACCCGGCGCGCGTTCGGCAGGTCGTTCTCCTCGAGCTTGCGCCGAACCTCCTCCTCCTCGAACCCCAGCCCGCGCCAGCGCCGCGCCAACCGTTCGGCCAGGACGGGCTCGGGCACGTCGAGGAACACCGTCACGTCGAAGAGCGGCCGCAGCGAGCGCCAGGGCGCCGCGTCCAGAAGCAGGTAGTTGCCCTCGACGATCACCACGGGCGTTGCGGCCCCGATCAGCCGTGCGCCCGCGCGCGCGATCTCGAGTTCCCGGTCGAAGACGGGCACGGCCACGAAAGCCTCATCCCTGGCGCGCAGGCGCCGGAGCGCCTGCCCGAGGCCGCCGACGTCGAACGTCTCGGGCGCGCCCTTCCTCCCCCGCAGGCCCGCCGGGACAAGATGAAGATCGTCGAAATGGAACCCGTCCATCGCCAGAACGGCGGCCGCCCCCGGCGCCTCGGCGTTCATCATGGCGGCAAGCCGGTCGGCGAGGGTGGACTTGCCCGATGCCGGCGCACCCGCAAGGGCGACGATCAGCCGGTCACCGCCGCTGGTCCTTTGCAGCAGGTAACCGGCGAGGCTTTCCGGATCGATCGTTTCCACACTCGGCCTCGCTTTCCACATCGCCGCGACGGGCGCTCGATGCGGCCCGCCTGCCAGCTTACCTGCGCGCCGTTCAAGGCGCTACGGGGGCTGGGGAGGCGGCATCGATCCGTTCCTTGCGGCCCGCGCGTGGCACACCGGGGACGAAGGCAGATCAGGAGCGTCGTGGCTCTGCTTCGGATGCGAATTCCGGCCGGCTGGGGCCTGCACCGGATGGGCGGCCAGGCTGGGGTGGCCGCCAAACCCGGATTCGCCCTGCGTGCGCGGCCCCTTGCCTCGAGAGGCTTCCCGCGCGCACGGCGCGCACCGCCCCGGAACCATCGCAGCCAAACCCTGCCGTTCTTCGATCCCGAGCGCAAACTCGGCAGCTCTACCCCGAAGGCCGGCTTCGAATATTTTGCGTTTTTAGAGGGATAGTGGCTCCGGCGGTAGGGATCGAACCTACGACCAATTGATTAACAGTAAGTCTAGACGCCTCCTGCAACCTACGGTATAGTCCCGGGGCTGTGTCCAAGTGCCTGTAAAGGCTGGGATACTGCGGACCACACGGGGCGTTACAGAGCCCCGCCCGACTTACCTGACCCGCCCGCCTTCCGTCTTAACCCCGTCTTAGGTCCGAAACACATGGAACATTCAGCGAACACCAAGCCCACCAAGCTCTCAAAGGACGTGCTGGACAGGCTCCCGCCCGCCGCCTCCGGCCAGTACATCGTGCGCGACACGGAGGAGCCCGGCTTCTTCGTCGTGGTCGGCGCGCGCACCAAGACCTTCACCGTGCAGGTCGATGTCGTGTCTCCTCTGGGCAAGCGGCAGACCAAGAAGCGGGCGGTGGGGAAGTGGCCGGAGGTCAGCGTGGCCGACGCGCGCCGCGCCGCCCGGGAGGCCAAGGTTGAGATCACCCGAGAGGGCGGCGGGCGCGAGGGCGGGGCGCTGACCTTCGGGGCGGCATGGGTTGAGCTGCGCGCGGCGATGGAGCAGGACGTGGCCGCAGGGCGGCGCAGCGCCGCGACCGTGCGCGGCTACGACTACTGCTACAGGCTCCTCTCCGACTGGGAAAAGACCCCGCTGGCAAAGCTGTCCGACAACGCGACCGAGGTGCGCAAGCGGCACCGCGAGCTCACTGTCCAGAGCGGGCCGTCATCCGCAAACGGGGCGATGGTGTTCCTGCGGCGCGTCTACAACTACGCGCGCAAGCGTCGGCTGGACCCGAAGCTGCCCCACTTCAACCCGGTTGACTCCATCGACTTCAACCCCCAGCGCCGCCGCGACACGGCCATGTCGGCATCGGAGCTGGCGGGGTGGTACAAAAAGCTGCTGGCGCTGCCCAACCCGGTGCGGCGCGAATTTCACCTGTTTTGCCTCTTGTCTGGGTCGCGGCCCGGGGCGCTGACCGTCGCGCGGTGGGAACACCTCGACATGCGGCGGCGCGTCCTGCACGTGCCCCTGCCCAAGGGGGGCGAGCGGCGGGCCTTCGACATCCCCCTGTCGCGCGAGATGCTGGCCTGCCTCGCCCGGGCGCGGCGGGCGGGCCGGATGGTCAACTCCGTGAACGCGGCTGAGTGGATATTCCCGGGCGAGGGGGCGCGGTCCCACCGTGCTGACTTCGCGGGCCACATCGTCGCGTACCAAGAGGACCGCGAGGCGCTGCCCAAATACGGCGGGGACCTGCGCCAGACCTACAAG
>CAYXOX010000152.1:0-7259 GCA_964466745.1 uncultured Rhodobacterales bacterium | reverse complement strand
GCCCACGAGTACCGGCACGATATGGGAGCCATGGTCGATCAAGGGCAGGCCCAGCGCCTTCAGCCGCGTCTTCAGCACGCGCGCATTCTCCTGGTGCCGGTCGCGGCGGGCCTGGTCGGTCTTGAGGTGGCGCACCGAGGCGGCGGCGCCGGCGGCCACCGCCGGCGGCAGCGAGGTGGTGAAGATGAAGCCCGGCGCGTAGGAGCGGATCGCGTCGCACATCTTGTGGGAGGCGGCGATGTAGCCCCCCATCACGCCATAGGCCTTGGCGAGCGTGCCGTTGATGATGTCGATCCGGCCCATGAGCCCGTCGCGCTCGGCCACGCCGGCGCCGCGGGGGCCGTACATGCCCACGGCATGCACCTCGTCGATGTAGGTGAGCGCGCCGAATTCGTCGGCCAGATCGCAGATCGCCTCGATGGGCCCGAAATCGCCGTCCATCGAGTAGATGCTCTCGAAGGCGATGAGCTTGGGCGCATTCGCCGGCAGCTGCTGCAGGAGCTCGCGCAGATGGGCGAGATCGTTGTGCCGGAAGATGCGCTTCTGGCCGCCGTTGCGGCGGATGCCCTCGATCATGGAGGCGTGGTTGAGCGCGTCCGAAAGGATCACGAGACCCGGGAACAGCCGCGGCAGCGTGGAGAGCGTGGCATCGTTGGCGATGTAGGCGGAGGTGAAGAGAAGCGCCGATTCCTTGCCATGCAGATCGGCGAGTTCGGCCTCGAGGCGCTTGTGGTAGACGGTGGTGCCCGAGATGTTGCGGGTGCCGCCCGAGCCGGCGCCCGTGGCGTCGAGCGCGCCATGCATCGCCTCGAGCACCACGGGATGCTGGCCCATCCCGAGATAGTCGTTGCCGCACCATACGGTGACGGGGCGTTCGGTACCGTCGGCGCGGCGCCAGATCGCATGGGGGAAATTGCCCTGGCGACGCTCGATGTCGATGAACGTGCGGTACCGGCCTTCGTCGTGCAGCCGTCCGATGGCGGCGTCGAGGTGCGCTTCGTAGTTCACTCGTGTCCTCCGGTTGCCTGGCCCCGCGAGAGGCTGAGTACCGTTTAGAATGGTTCTACCGGATATAGTCCGGCTCCGGGCTTGGCAACCGAGGTAGCCCGCGGCATCGGCGCGGCACATTGATCCAGATCAACGGCTTGCGCGGGCCCCGGCCGGAGGGCCGCGCGGGGCGGCATGGGCCGGTGACGGAGCGGCCCGGAAAAGCAGCTGAAACGGCACGCGGCGGCGCCCTCGCCGGCACGGCCCCGCGGCCCCTGGGCGGAGTGCGCCGCGCGCCGGTGCAAGGCCGGGAACAGCCGCGGCTGGACAGCGCGCACGCCGCTGCTAGGGTGCCGGGCGCGCGACGCGGTGCCGCACGGGCGCCGCGGTGAGCCCGCGCCCGGCGGCCCGCCGCGCGGCACCGACGGACCACGCAACACCGGCCCGGCGCGCGCTGCCGGCCCGGCGCGGAGACAGACATGAGCACCCTGCCCCCCTCTTCCGATGCCCCGTCCGCCCGCCTCGCGCCGGTGCTGGACAGGATCGACGCCGACCTGCCCGGCGCGCTCAGCCGGCTGGAAGGGTTGCTGCGCATCCCCTCGATCTCCACCGACCCGGCCTTTGCCGGGGCCTGCCGCGAAGCTGCGGACTGGCTTGTGGCCGATCTCGCCACCCTCGGCGCGCGCGCCGAGGCGCGCCCAACGGGCGGGCATCCGATGGTGGTCGGGCATGTGGACAACTCGGGGGAAAAACCCGCCGACCCGCCCCATCTGCTGTTCTACGGCCACTACGACGTGCAGCCGGCCGACCCGCTGGAGCTCTGGAACGGCGACCCCTTCGAGCCGGCGGTGATCGAGGGTCCCCGGGGCCCGGCCATCCGCGCCCGCGGCGCGAACGACGACAAGGGCCAGCTGATGACCTTCGTGGAGGCCGCCCGGGCGTGGATCGCCGTGCACGGCGCCCTGCCCGCGCGGGTGACCTTTCTCTTCGAGGGCGAGGAGGAATGCGGATCGCCCTCGCTGCTGCCCTTTCTCGACGCCCATGGCGAGGAGCTGCGGGCCGATCTGGCGCTGGTCTGCGACACCGACATGTTCGATCCGCAGACACCGGCGATCACCACCCAGCTGCGCGGGCTGGTGGGCGAGGAGGTGCATGTGCGCGGGCCCTCGCGCGACCTGCACTCGGGCAGTTTCGGCGGCGCCGCGGCCAACCCGCTCCGGGCGCTGACCACGGCCCTCGCGGGCCTTCACGACGACAGCGGCGCGGTGACGCTGCCAGGCTTCTACGACGGCGTGGACGAACTGCCCGACGCGCTGCGCGCCCAGTGGGAGGCCCTGCCCTTCGACGCCGCGGCCTTCCTCGCCGGCGTGGGGCTCTCGGTGCCTGCCGGCGAGGCCGGGCGCAGCGTGCTGGAGATGCTGTGGTCACGCCCCACCTGCGAGATCAACGGGATCTGGGGCGGCTACACCGGCGCCGGCTTCAAGACGGTTCTGCCGGCCGAGGCCCATGCCAAGGTGTCCTTCCGGCTGGTGGGCCGGCAGGATCCGGAGGCGGTGCGCGCCGCCTTCCGCGCGCAGATCCGCGCGGCGCTGCCCGCGGACTGCGACGTGCGCTTCACCGCCCACGGCGCCGCGCCCGCGACCGTGATGCCCACCGATGCCCCCGCCTTCGAGCGCGCGCGGGCGGCGCTCTCGGCGGAGTGGCCGCGGCCGGCGGCCTTCATCGGTTCGGGAGGCTCCATCCCCATCGCCGGGCTGTTCCGCGAGCGGCTGGGCATGGACACGCTGCTGATCGGCTTCCGCAACGAGGACGACGCCATGCACAGCCCCAACGAACGCTACGACGTGGAGAGCTTTCACAAGGGCATTCGGAGCTGGGCGCGGATTCTCGACGCGCTGTCGCACACCGGGGGCCGGTGACGGCGGCGGTGGCGGCCGCGGATGCCTCCGGCGGGAGTACGTGGGCCGAGATGAGGGGCGCGCGCGCGCCGGGACCGTCACGGCCGCGGCGCCGTGCGGGCGGCCCGAAGGCGGCGCGATGGGAGCGCGCGGCGCCGCGTCGGCGGCCCGCGCGGGGCGGAGGGACCGGCGGGGCGAACGGCTGGGTGCGCGGCGCGCGGCTGGAAGCGATCGCGGCTTGCGGGGGCGCGTGGTGCAGGTGCGGGCGGCTCCGGGCGTTGCGGGGCAGGGGGGGGACCCCGGCCGGTGTCCCGAAGTGCAGCTTTCCGAACGTGAAGATGTCCCGAAGTGCAGACTTCCCGAAGTGCAGCGATGGCGCGGTTGACGGGGCTCGAACCCGCGACCCCCGGCGTGACAGGCCGGTACTCTAACCAACTGAGCTACAACCGCCCGCTGCACACCGGGGCAAGGCCCGGCGTAGCGCGGGGTGTATCGCCGGCGTCACCGGGCGTCAAGCAGGGGTGCGCGGGAATCTTCGCCTTGCGCCCGAAAGCGTGTCCGGAGGCCGCAGGGCGGGGGCCGGTGCGGCCAGGGCTTGCGCTTTCGTCCACCTGCTAGGCCCGGGCGCGGTCTGTACTCAGGGCAGCGGAATCCACTCTGCGTCGTCGCTCGGCGGCAGGCGGAACCTGCCGTTCTCCCAGTCGCCCTGGCGCCAGGCCTCCTTCGCGGCCTCGATGCGCTCGCGGGAGGAGGCCACGAAGTTCCACCAGATGTAGCGCGGACCGGGCAGCGTTTCGCCACCCAGCAGCACGAGGCGGGCCCCGTGCGGGCCGGCGTGCAGGCTCACCCTGTCGCCCGGGCGGAAGACCATCATCGCCCCGGCCGCGTGGCTCTGCCCGCCGACCGTGACCTCCCCCTCCACCACGAAGGCGCCCCGGTCCTCGTGGGTGTCGGGCAGCGGAACGCCCGCCCCGGGGGCGAGCCGGGCGTCGGCGTAGAACATCTCCGAAGGGGTTCGGACCGGCGCGGCGGCGCCCCAGCCCGTCCCGAGCAGGAGCCGCACCTCGGCGCCGCCCGATTCGAGAAGCGGCAGCGCGGCCGCGGGGGCGTGTTCGAAGGCGGCAGGCGCGTCTTCCTCGGCCTCGGGGAGGGCGACCCATGTCTGGATGCCGAAGAAGCGCCGCGGGCCCTTCTGGGTGGCATCGTCGGTGCGCTCGGAATGGGTGATCCCCTGCCCCGCGACCATCCAGTTGACCGCCCCCGGCTCGATCCAGCGATCGGTTCCGAGGCTGTCGCGGTGATGCATGCGGCCGTCGAAGAGATAGCTCACGGTGGCGAGCCCGATATGGGGGTGCGGGCGCACGTCGAGCCCGCGCGAGGGGAGGAGTTCGGCCGGGCCCATCTGATCGAAGAAGATGAACGGCCCGACCATCTGGCGCCGGGGCGCGGGAAGTGCCCGGCGCACCTCGAAGCCTCCGATATCGCGCGCGCGGGGGATGATCACGGTTTCCACCGCATCCTCCCCGATGGCAGCGGGGCAGTGGGGTTCGAGGGCGGGATTCCAGCTCATGGCGCGCTCCTTGCAGTGAACCTGGTGTCAGCGCCCGGCCCGTACGCGGGTGGGCAGGACGAAGATAGCGGCCCGCATGCGCGCAGATAACCTCCGATAGCGCGACCTCATTGTGCGCCGATGCGCAGGCTCGGACGACGGGGCGAGCGCGGGGGTGGCGGCGGGCTCGCGACGGCCGACGGACTTGGCCCGGCGACCGGGCGACCCGGTGGGAACGGCAGCGCAAGGCGGCAGTTGTGGTGGGTGATGAGAGACTCGAACTCCCGACATCCTCGGTGTAAACGAGGCGCTCTACCAACTGAGCTAATCACCCGGAACCACGGTGCGCTTACCGCCAATCGGGCGCCCGGACAAGGCTGCCGCGCAACCGGCGCATGATCCGGCACCCGCCGGTCCGCAGGGGCGGATGCGCGGCAACGTGGCGCGTGCCCGGCGCGCTGCCCCTCCCCTCCGCGCAGACCGGACCGGGCAACGGCCGGGCTGCGCAGCGCGGCGGCGCCCGTAGCCGGGAGGCCGGCAGCACGCGGCGGCCCCTGCCCCGCCGCGGGCGGCGAGCTCCGGACCGGCACTGCCTCGCGGATTCGGGGGCGGAGGCGCCGGTCGCTGGTCGCCGCCGCATGCCGCGGGAACGTTCCGCAAGCGCTTCGTGACAGACACGGTTGCGGCATGCGGGCGTGCCGCAGACGGTCAGGTCAGATCAGGTCAGGCGGGGCGGATGGTGGGTGATGAGAGATTCGAACTCCCGACATCTTCGATGTGAACGAAGCGCTCTACCACTGAGCTAATCACCCGCTGGAGGGGGCTTCTAAGGTCAGTCCGCCGGCTTCGCAAGGGGGTCGTTGGGCGACATCGCCGACCTCGGCTGGCGGATCCGGCAATTGAGCACCCGGGCGTTCGCCGTTTCCTTCTCGCGGGTCACCTTCAGCTTGCCGAAGGGCGGCAGGTTGAGCTCCTCGCCGCGGGACACCGCGAGCCCGAGTTCCTCCAGCAGCGCCTCGACCGCCGGCTTGACGTCCTTCTTCTTGACGCCGGACCGCGCGACCACCCGGTCCACGAGATCCTTCTTGCGCAGCACCGGGCCGGCGACCACCGGGCGGGCCGGCGCAACCACGGTCGCCTCCACCGGCGCCGGCGCGTCAGGCGCGGGTCCGTCGGGCGCGGGCTTGGACCCGGGCGCCGGGGACGGCTTGCCGGGCGCCGGGGCCGTGGCAGCCGAGGCGGCGGGTTTCCCGGTCGTGCGCTTTGCGCGCGGGGTGGACGTACGGGCCATGACTGGTCTCCTCGATTTCCTCTTCGCCCAGCGCTCGCCGGGCGCGCGCATCACTCCGCGGGTTTGCGGCGGCTGCCGGCCCCCCGGACTCGGCACGCGGCCCCGAACCCGGCGGGCCTTCGCCTGACGGGAGGGTAACCGAAGCGGCCGTCCCCTGCATAGGGGCCGCGGCGCATGCGTCGGCCGCGGCTGCCTCCGGCGGGAGTATTTGGACCAGGTGAAACCGTGCGCGCAGGCCCTCGCGGCGGCGGCGCCCCGGGCGCCGAAGAGCGAGATCCGCGTGCCGGCAACGGCTGCCCGCTGCGGCCCCGGCGGTGCCGGCGGGGTGGCCCGGCACCTGCCGGTTCGGAGGCGGCAGCGGCGCACGGCGCCGCGTTGCCGTGCCCGGCCCCACGCCTCCCCCCAAACGCGCCGCCCGGATGCCGGGGACTGCCGCGGGAGGCCGGCCTGCGGGAGGCGGACGCCCACGGGCAGAGGGACGCCCCGCCGGCAGCGGCGCCCGACGCGCAGGCCGGTGTGCCCGCGCCACCGTGGGCGCGGGCGCGCAGGAGGGCCCAGCGGCGGTCGGTTTGCCGGACGGCGGCCCGACCGCGCCCCGCCGGGGGGGGGAATCCCGCCCGCCGGCGGGCGGGATTCAGTGGGCGATGCGCGAGCCGTCGGCCTCGGCCCCCGCCGCGGCAGCGCGGGCCGCCGCGGCCTCTTCTTCGGCCGTTTCATCCCACTCGATCGGCTCGGGGGCCCGCACGAGCGCATGCTTGAGCACATCCTCCACGTGAGAGACCGGGATGATCGTGAGCCCGTCCTTGACGGTATCGGGGATCTCGGGAAGATCCTTCGCGTTCTCCTCGGGGATCAGCACCGTCTTGATGCCGCCGCGCAGGGCGGCGAGCAGTTTCTCCTTGAGCCCGCCGATGGCGGTGGCGTTGCCGCGCAGCGTGACTTCGCCGGTCATGGCTATGTCCTTGCGCACGGGGATCTGGGTGAGCACCGAGACGATCGCCGTGACCATCGCGAGCCCAGCCGACGGGCCGTCCTTCGGGGTTGCCCCGTCGGGGACGTGGACGTGGATATCGAGCGTGTCGAACTTCGGCGGCTTCACCCCGATCTGCGGAGCGATCGAGCGCACGTAGGAGGAGGCCGCGTCGATCGATTCCTTCATGACGTCACCGAGTTTGCCGGTGGTCTTCATGCGGCCCTTGCCCGGCAGGCGCAGCGCCTCGATGTTGAGAAGCTCGCCTCCCACGCTGGTATAGGCCAGCCCGGTGACGACGCCGACCTGGTCCTCCGCCTCGGCGAGGCCGAAGCGATAGCGGGGCACGCCGAGGTAATCCCCGAGGTTCTCGGCCGTCACGTCCAGCCGATCGGCCTCCTTCTTGACGAGCCTCGTGACCGCCTTGCGGGCGGCCTTGGCGATTTCGCGCTCGAGGTTCCGCACCCCGGCCTCGCGGGTATAGGTGCGGATGATGGCCGTGAGCGCATCGTCCGAGACGCTGAACTCCTTCTGCCTGAGCCCGTGGTTCTTCATCACCTTGGG
>CAYXOX010000151.1:0-7350 GCA_964466745.1 uncultured Rhodobacterales bacterium | reverse complement strand
ATGGTCTCGGCGGTTTCGCCGTCCTTGTCGAAACATGCGCGCGCGGCAGCCAGCGCGTAGTTGCCGCCCGAGCCAATGGCCATGACGCCGTCGTCCGGCTCCAGCACATCGCCGGTGCCCGTCAGCGTGAGCGACACGTCCCTGTCGGCCACCAGCATCATGGCTTCCAGGCGGCGCAGGTAGCGGTCCGTTCGCCAGTCCTTGGCGAGTTCCACGCTGGCGCGCTGGAGCTGGCCGGGCGTCGCCTCCAGCTTGGCCTCCAGGCGTTCGAGCAGGGTGAAGGCATCGGCGGTGGAGCCGGCGAATCCGACAACGACCTCCCGGCCGCCGGGCGCGAGGCGCCGGACCTTGCGGGCGGTGCCCTTGATCACGGTCTGGCCGAGACTGACCTGTCCGTCTCCGGCGACAACCACCTCGCCGCCCTTGCGGACCGCGACGATGGTGGTGCCGTGCCAGCGTTCGGGGGAGTTCGTGTGCATGGGGCTGCGTCCTCCTCTCACCTCGGAGCGATGTATGGCGGGGCGCGGCCAGGCGCACAACCCGCCGCCGGCTTGCGCGGCGGGGGCCGCGCGGCTAGCGATGGGCCATGGCGCCGGTGCTCATCCTGCATCTCGACGGCGAACTGCGCGCCAGCGTCGCGGCGGGGCGGCACAATTTCTTCGCCCGCGTCCGGGAGGCTGTCGAGGACGCCGGATGGCAGGTCCGGCTGGCGGGAGAGGGCCCCCTGGCCCGGGCCTCGACGCGGGCGCTCGGGCGCTTCGGCCTGCACCACATGCGCCGCCCGGCGGGGGCGCGGGCGCTCACGGTCCGGCGGGCCTACCATTACCCCTTCTGGGCCATCGAGCGCGACGCGCGCCGCTGGGAGTGGGACGTGGCGCGCGCGACCTACCGGCCCGAAACGATCGACCCGGCCGCGGCACAGGCGTTTTTCGCGCGCTGGCAGCGGCACCTCTTCGGCAGCGAGGCCGCGAGCGCCCGGCGCGGCGACTTCGCCTATGTGCCGCTGCAGGGCCGGCTGACGCGGCGGCGCGGTTTCCAGTCCTGCAGCCCGCTGGAGATGATCGAGGCGGTGCTCGCGGCCGACCCGGGCCGGCCGGTGGTGGCCGGCCTGCACCCGAAGGAGCGCTACGGCCTGGCGGAGCGGGCCGCGCTCGCGCGGCTGGCGGGGCGGCACCCGCGGCTGCGCATCGAGACCGGCGGCATGACGCGCTGGCTCGCGGGCTGCCGCTACGTGGCGACGCAGACCTCCGCCGCGGGCTTCTCGGCGATGTTCTTCCGCAAGCCGGTGGTGCTCTTCGGGCGCACGGATTTCCACCACATCGCCTTCGACGTGCACCGCATGGGGCGCGCGCCGGCCCTGCATGCCGCCCAGGCCGGCCCGGCGCCCGACCCGGGCCCGTACCTGTGGTGGTACTGGCAGGAGCGCTCGATCAACGCCGGGCGCGAGGACGCCGCGGCGCGGATCTCCGCGCGCCTGCGGGCGCTCGGATGGCCGGTGTAGCGGGGCGCGGACGAGCGCGCGCCCCGGGGGCTCAGATGGCCTCGTCGATCCACTTCTGCAGCGCGGCCTTCGGGGCGGCGCCGGTGCGGTTCGAGACGATCTGGCCGTTCTTGAACAGGAAGAGCGAAGGAATGCCCCGCACGCCGAGCGACGCGGCGGTGGAGGGGTTCGAATCCACGTCCACCTTCACGACCTTGATGCGGCCCTCGTACTCGGTGGCGAGTTCCTCCAGCGCAGGGCCGATCTGCTTGCAGGGGCCGCACCACTCGGCCCAGAAATCCACCACGACGGGCAGGTCGGCCTGGCGGACTTCCGCGTCGAAGGTGGTGTCGGTGACGGCGTGGGTGGCCATGGGACTATCTCCTGGGGGCGCTGAGTGACGGCCTCCAGAGGTAGGCAGGCCCGGGCCCAGCGTCAACCCGGCGCCGGCGCGCCCGCCGTGGCCAGCGCCCGCTCCAGCGCGGGCATCGTCAGGTGCGCGGGCAGATCGATCCGGGCCGCCGTCTGGGTGAAGACGAGCGCGGTCGCGATCTCGCGGCCGGGGAACACCTGCGCCAGCGCCGCCCGGTAGGCCCCCATCTGGCGGAGCAGGCCCTCGGGCACGGCCTCGGGCGAGGGCGGGACCAGCCGGTTGCTCTTGAAATCGGCGGCCAGCACCTTGCCGGGCGCGACGACGAGCCTGTCGATCACCCCCAGCATCCGCCGCGCACCCGGGCCGGGGCCGGGCAGATCGGCGGCGATGGGCTTCTCGGCCATGGAGCCTGGGCCGAAGAGATCGGCAAGGCCCGGCGCGCGAAGCACCCGCGCCGCCTGCTCCAGCCGCTCCTCCATCTCGGCGGGCGTCGCGGGCTCCTCGCCGGTGGCGAGCAGCGCCCGCCCGACGCCCGGCCATGCGCTCTCGGGAAGCTCGGGGAGCGTTTCGAGCAGCAGGTGAATCTGGCGCCCGCGGCGCAGGGCTTCCTCCTCGTCCCATCCCTCGGCCTCGCCGGGGAGCGCCTTGGCCCCGCCGAGGTCGGAGGGGGAAAGCGGCGCGGGCACGGGCACAGGGGCGGCGGCTGGAGCGTGCGCCCACGGCGGGAGGGGCGGCGGGGCGGCGGGGGGAGCGGCCGCCCCGGATGCACTGGCGGGCCCGGCCCAGCCCGGCCCCTCGATGCGCAGACCGCCGCCACCGGGCAGGGGCAGCGCGCCCAGCGCCTCGAGCCCGGCGCGCACATGGGCATGCCAGCAGGCCTTCTCCGCCTTGCCGGCAGCGGCCACGATCAACCAGCTCTGGGCGCGGGTCATGGCGACGTAGAGAAGGCGCAGCCGCTCTGCCTCCTGCGCGGCGTCGAGCCTCGATTTCACCGCGTCGAGGGCGGGGGGCCGTTCCTCGCCGTTGCCGGGCCAGAGCACGGTGCCCGCCGCGGGCCAGAGCGCGCCGGGCTGGCTCAGCTTGCGCTCGGCGCAGTCGGGCAGGATCACCACCGGCGCTTCGAGCCCCTTGGCGCCGTGGACCGTCATCACCCGGATGCGCTGCCCGGCGGCGTCGGCCTGGCGCTTGATCTCGAGGTTTTCCGTCTCCACCCAGGAGAGGAAGCCGGTGAGGCTCGGAACGCCGCGATCCTCGTAGGCGAGCGCCTGGGAGAGCAGCGCGTCGATCCCGTCCTCGGCCTCGGGGCCGAGCCGGGCCACGAGCGCCTGGCGCCCGCCCTGCGCGGTGAGCACCGTTTCGAGCAGCTCGTAGGGCCGCAGGAAATCGGCCCCGTCGCGCAGGCCGGCAAGCCGCACGTGCAGCGGGCCTCCCCGGTCGCGGATCACCGCCCAGAGCGGCAGGTTTCCTCGCCCCGCCGCGAGCGCGTAGAGTTCCGCCTCCGTCACGCCGAAGAGGGGCGAGCGCAGGGCACAGGCGAGGGCGTGGCAATCCTCCGGCAGGGCGAGAAAGCGCAAGAGGGCGAGAAGATCCTTCACCGCCAGCTCGGCGCCGACCTTGAGGCGGTCCGCCCCCGCCACGGGGAGGCCCAGCGCCTTGCAGGCGCGGATCACCTCGGCGAAGAGCGCCGAGCGCCGTTGCACCAGCACCAGGAAATCCCCGGCATGGAGCGCGCGCCGCTCCCAGCCTGGCCCGTCCCGCTTCGGCACGCAGATCGTTTCCTCCGCGATCATCTCGCCGATGCGCGCGGCGATGCGGCGGGCCAGCACGACGCTGTGATGGGTCTGGGCGGTGCGGTCGGTCGGGGTGCGCCAGTCCTGCGGATCGTCCTTGTCGCTCGGGGGCACGGGTTCCCACAGGTCCACCCGGCCGGGCATGTCGTGGCGATGGGCCTTGTGCACCGGCGAGAAGCCCGGCCCCGCGGCGCGCTCGAAGGTGGCGTCCACCGCGCGGAGGATCTCCGGCGCGGAGCGGAAAGACACCTGCAGATCCAGCTCCAGCAGGCCCGGGCCGGGCGGCGCGAGCCGGGCTCTGAAATGTTCGTGGGTGTCGGCGAACACCTCCGCATCGGCGCCCTGGAACGAGTAGATCGATTGCTTGGGATCGCCCACCACGAAGAGCGTGCGCTCGCGCCTGCGCTCGGCGCCGAGCCCGGCGGCGATCTCCTCGGCCAGCAAGCGAATCACCTCCCATTGCGCGGGGCTCGTGTCCTGCGCCTCGTCCACGAGGATGTGCTCGATCCCGCCGTCGAGCCGCCAGAGCACCCATTGCGCCTGGGCCGGATCGGTCAGAAGCGCGCGGGCGAGGTGGATCAGGTCGTCGAAATCGAGCGCGCCGCGGGCGGCCTTGGCGGCGGTGTAGCGCGGCAGGAACGCCCCGGCGAAGGCGTGCAGCACGCGGGTGCGCTCGAGGGCGGCGAGGCCGAGACGCGCCGGTCGCGCGGCCTCCACCCGGCGCATGAACGCCTCCAGCGCGTCGAGGTCGCAGCCCGCGCGTTCCATCTCGCCGCGCGTCGCCTTGGTTGGAAACTTCCCGAGCTTGGCACTGAACGGCTCCGTCGCGCCGGCGCCGGTCAGGAACACGTCCTCGAGGATGTCGAGATCACCGAGTTCCGGGGGGGCTTTGCGCGCCACCAGGGGCGCCAGCTTGGCGGCCGCCTTCACGTCGTTGGCGCTGCCCTCGGCGAGGAACCGGTGCAGATCGCGCAGCACGTCCCCCTCGCCGCCCTGAAACACGGCCTCCTCCGTCGAAGCGAGGCTGGTGCCCGGTTCGATCCCGTGCGCCCGGGCCAGCTCCGCCTCGGATGGTGGCGAGGAGAGCTCCTGCGCCCTTGCGGTGATCGCCGCGAGCAGCGGATCGGCCTCCGCCCCGCCATGCGCCGCCGCGAGCGCATCCACGAGCGCGCGTTCGGGGCCGGCGACCATCTCTTCCAGCACCAGCCGCCGGAGGGCGACGGAGGCCGATTCCTCCAGCTCGGTGAACTCCGGCCCCACGCCTGCCTCCAGCGGGAAGCGGCGCAGCAGCCCGGCGCAGAAGGAGTGAATCGTCTGGATCTTGAGCCCGCCCGGCGTTTCGAGCGCGCGGGCGAAGAGCCGCCGCGCCTCGGCGAGCCGGGTGCTGCCCAGCGGGCCCTCGACCCCGAGCTCCCGCAGCTCCGCCGTGAGCGCGCGGTCGTCGCGCATCGCCCAGGCCCCGAGCCGGCCGAACAGGCGGTTCTGCATCTCGTTGGCGGCGGCGATGGTATAGGTCAGGCAGAGGATGCGCTGCGGCGGCACCCCGCCGATCAGCAGCCGGGCGACGCGGTTGGTGAGCACGCTCGTCTTGCCGGAGCCGGCATTGGCCATCAGCCAGGTCGAGGCCTTTGGGTTGGCCGCGGCCACCTGGCGTTCGGTCGCCTCGTCGCGGATCACGGGATGTCCTCCGGGTCCGGCTCGTCGGCAGGCTCCCACTCGCCGAAGCGCGCAAGGTGATCGGCCGGGCTCGTTTCCGCATCGGCGAAGGGCGCGCGGCGCGCGGTGTAGCCATGGCGGCCCGCGAGGTAGCCCTCCAGAAGCTCGGTGAGCCCCGCCCATTCGGCGTCGGGCGGCGCCACGTCGAATGGCGCGGGAACCTCCTTCGGGTTCTTCGCGAGGCCGATGAAGCTGGCCTCGGCCACGCGGCGCGCGCCCAGCACGTCGAACGCCCCGCGCTCCACCATCACCGCGGTCACGATAAGCTGCTTGTCGAAGTGCTGTTGCTGGTTCGCGTTGGGCGGCTCGCCCGTCTTGTAATCGTAGATCAGCACGCGCCCGTCCGGGGCGAGATCGATCCGGTCGGCCTTGCCGCGGAACTCCACGGGAAGCGATTCGTGCCGAAGCCGCCCGAACAGCTCGAAATGAGCAGGCCTGCCCCTGAGGGCCCGCTCCGCCTCCGTCCGGGCAAACCACGGCGCGACCCGCGCCAGCCGCGCCAGCCAGAAGCGCCGCGCGGTGGGCCAGGGCACCTCCTCCTCCAGCACCCGCTCCGCCACCGCGATGAGCGCGGCGGGATCCTGCGCGGCGCCCTCCTCCACCGCCACCTCGAGCACGCGGTGCAAGGCGCTGCCACGCTCCGGCGCGCCGGGTTCGGGCATGAGCGCTCCCGTCTCGCGCAACCGCAGGATCGACTGGGCGTAGACGGCATACGGATCCCGGATCAACCGCGACACCTGCGTGACCGAGAGCCGCGCGGGAAGGCGGCCGGCAAGCCGGGGCGAGGGCCGCCGGGCGGGCGGCACTGCCGCCTCGGGTAGGGCCAGCGTTTCCGCCCACGCCAGCCAGCGCCGGCCGCGGTCCCGCATCGCCTCCAGCGCCTCGCGGCCGCCCGTCTCGCCGAGCCCGCCCACCAGGTTGGTCAGCCGGTTGAGCCAGCGCGAGGGCACCGTCTCGGCGCTGTCGTCCCGCGTGGCGCGCGTGAGCCAGACCTCCGCGCCGCAGACGGCCTGCTGGAAGTCGTGGGCCGAAAGCCCGATCCGCCGCTCGGGCAGCAACAGGCCCGCCGCGTCGCGCATGGCGCGGTTGAGCCAGGGGTCGGGCGGCGGCGCCTCGGGCCATGTCCCCTCGTTGAGCCCGCCGAGAACGAGCAGTTCGGCCCCCTGCACACGGGCCTCCAGCGTGCCCCAGATGAGGATGCGCGGATGCCCGGTGTCGGGCCGGCGCACCGAGCCCGCGGCGAGCACACCGTCGAGCAGACGGGCATAGTCCTCTCCGCTCATCGCGCCTCCGGCTTCGGCCTCGGCCTCGAGGCCGGCGAAGGCGGCAAGCGCGGCGCGGCCCTCGGCGGCCTCCCACAGCGCGCCGGACTCCCCCGGCGCGGCGCCGGGCCCCGCGGCGAGGGTTTCCGCAAGGCGGCGATGCCGGGCCACGTGCGCGGGCAGCGGCGCATCGCCCGGCCCGGGATGCGCATCGATGCAGGCGAAGAGCCAGTCGAGCCAGGCGGGGCGCGCGGCGTTCTCCTTCGCCCAGCCATCGAGGCTGGCCCGGTCGGGGTAGGGCATGCCCTTGTCGCGGATGTGAAGCTCCAGCTCCCGCGCCATCAGCAGATGGGGCCCGCGCGCCGGCCCGCTGGCGCAGAGCGGATGCTTGAGCACCGCGAGCAGCGCGTCTGCCGCCAGCGTTCGCGCCGCAAGCTGGGCCGTCTGCCGCAGGAACCGGCCCGGCGGCGAAAGTTGCAGCGGCAGCCCGGCGCTGTCGTCCGGCACGATCCCCCATCGGGAGAGCGCCGCCGCCACCCGGCGGGCGAGCGTCCGGTCGGGCGTGATGAGCGCCGCGGTGCGGCCGTCCTCCGTCGCGCCGCGCAGCCCCAGCGCGATGGCCTCGGCCTCCTGGCGCGGGCCGGGCGCCTCAACCAGCGTGAGGTCGGCCGCCGCCGGCTCCAGCGCGCCGAGGCCCGGGCCCTCGGCCAGCCAGGCGTCGGTGACGGG
>CAYXOX010000150.1:4355-7391 GCA_964466745.1 uncultured Rhodobacterales bacterium | reverse complement strand
TCACGCGGTCGTTGCCGAGATACTTGTCGGCGAAGGCCAGCCCTGCGCCGATGGGCACCTGGGCCGCGACGATGCCGTGGCCGCCGTAGAAATGCTTCTCCTTGGAGAACATGTGCATCGAGCCGCCCTTGCCCTTGGAGTAGCCCCCCTCGCGGCCCGTGAGCTCGGCCATCACGCCCTTCGGGTCCATGCCGCAGGCCAGCATGTGCCCGTGGTCGCGGTAGGAGGTGACGCGCTTGTCGCCCTCTTCCGCCGCCGCCTCGAGCCCGACCACCACGGCTTCCTGCCCGATGTAGAGGTGGCAGAAGCCCCCGATGAGTCCCATGCCGTAGAGTTGGCCCGCCTTTTCCTCGAATCGCCGGATCAGCAGCATCTCCCTGTAGAACGTCAGAAGCTCGTCGGCGGAAACATTGGGTTTCCGTGAGGTCTTTCGGGCAACCATCGGCGCTCCTCCTGCCGTTCGGGAGATTTGTTTAGCCTTGAACTATCACAGGCCGCGCGGGCTTCGCAATTGCGGCGCTGTCAGCGGATCACCAGCTCGTCGGCACGGATCATGCCGAGGATGACCCGCGCGCGCTCGTCCAGCAGGTCGAGGTCGAGATAGGCGTCCGAGAGCCGCAGGGTGAGGTTCTCCATCCGGGCGACTTCGGCCTCGAGGCGGGCCAGTTCGGCCTGCAGCGCCCGCGCCTCCGCGGCCACCTCCGCGCGGCGGAAGAGGCCGTAGTCGCCCTGCACGGCGGCGAAGGTGAAGTAGAGGCCCAGCGTCGCGACGACGGCCGCGTAGAGCAGCACACCCAGTCCCGGACGTCTGGTCTTGCCCATGTCGCGCGTTGCCCCGGTCGTCTGCCCGACGGGGCGGCGTGCGCGCCCCTTTCTCGAATCATTGCACAGCCCGGGATGGAAGGGAATCCCCCGGCTGGTGAAGCGGGGGCGCCGAAGCAGGCGGCGGCTGGCGCGGCAAGGCCGGCCGCCGCCCCCCTGGCCCGGGCGGCAGGCGTCAGGCGCGGCCCTTGTAGATGTCGATCAGCTTGGCGAGCATGTCCATCGCTTCGGCGCGGGGCCGCTGGAAGGAGTTGCGCCCGATGATCGAGCCGTTGCCGCCGCCATCGCGGATCGCGCGGGCATCGTCGTAGACGGCATCCGCCCCCTTCGCCGCGCCGCCCGAGAACACGATGATCCGGCGCCCGTCGAAGACCGATTGCACGCAGTGGCGGACGCGGGCGGCCTGGGTGGAAATGTCGATGCCCTGTTCGCGGTAGACCTTGGCACTCTCGGCGTTGCCGAGGTGATCCGTGGAGAGCTTGATCTTGATGATGTGGGCGCCGAGCAGCGCGGCCATGTGCGCGGCATAGGCGGCCACGTCGATCGCGGTTTCGGCATCCTTGTCGAGCGCCTCGCCGCGCGGGTAGGACCAGATCACCGTGGCGATGCCGCAGGCAGCGGCCTCGCGGCGCATCTCGCGGATCTCCTCGAACATCTCCAGCGCCATGTCGGAGCCGGGATAGATGGTGAAGCCGATGGCTGCACAGCCGAGCCTCAGCGCATCGTCCACGCTTGCCGTGACGGCCTGGTTCTTGCCGGCGGTGGGGCTCATCAGCGAGTTGGCGCTGTTGACCTTCAGGATGGTGGGGATCTGACCGGCGAAGGTGTCGGCGCCGGCTTCGAGCGGGCCCAGCGGCGCGGCATAGGCCGAGAGACCGGCGTCGATGGCCATGCGGTAGTGATAGTGCGGGTCGTAGCCCTCGGGGTTGATCGCGAAGCTGCGGGCCGGCCCGTGCTCGAAGCCCTGGTCGACCGGCAGGATGATCATCTTGCCGGTGCCGCCGAGCTTGCCCTCCATCAGCATGCGGCAGAGCTGGGCCTTCACGCCGGGCGTCTCGCCCTCGTAGTTGGCGAGGATCTTCTGAACGGTTCGGGTGGCTTTCATCGCGCGCTCCTGCGGTTTGCTCCGTTGCCCCATGGCTAGGGGCTGCGGCGCGCCAAGGCAACCTCGCGGGCGGGCGGTCAGGGCAGCGCGAGAATCCAGAGGCTGGCGGTGACCACCGTAACCGCAGTGCCGATCAGCACCGATGAGGCTGCCACGCGGCGGGCCCGCCCGTAGGCGTTGGCGAAGAGGTAGGTGTTCACCCCCGGCGCCATGGCCGCTGTCATCACCGCCGAGCGCAGGCCGGCATCCTCGAGCCCCGCGGACCTGCCGATGACGAATGTGATCGCCGGGTGCGCCACCAGCGACACGGCGCAGACATAGGCGATGGTGCGCAGGTCGCCCTCGGGCCGGTAGCGGTAGAGCACGCCGCCGAGGCCGAAGAGTGCCGCGGGCAGGGCGGCGAGGGCCATCAGGCGCACCCCCTCCATCAGCACGCCCGGCAACGGCAGCCCGGAGAGGTTCACCGCGAGGCCGGCGAGGATGCCGATGATGAGCGCGTTGCGCAGAAGCCCGCCGAGCACGCGGCCCGGCAGGTGGCGCAGCGGCGCCCCGCGCGAGCGCAGCAGCTCCATCGCGGTGATCCCGATGCCGTAGCAGAACAGCGAATGCAGCGCGATGATGGCGTAGTTCCCGGCCAGCGCCCCGCTGCCGTATGCGCGCTCGGTGATCGGCAGGCCCAGCAGCACCGAGTTGGAAAACAGGCAGCAGAATCCGATAGCGACGCAATCCTCCCACGGACGGCCGAAAAGCAGGCGCGCCCCGAAGAAGCCCAGCAGGAACCCGGCGCCAGCGCCGGTATAGAAGCTGGCGAGCAGCGCCGCGTCGAAATCGGCCGACAGATCGAGCCTGGCCATGGCCTGGAACAGCAGGCAGGGGATCGCGAAGGTCTGCGCGAAGCGCGTCAGCCCATCCACCGCGGCCTCGGTGAAGAGCCCGCGCCAGGCCGCGAGATAGCCGAACCCGATCACCAGGAAGACCGGCAGCACGACCTGCAGGAGCGCGCTCACCGGTCAGACGGCGTAGGTCAGCGTCATCCCGTCGAACGCGGGGGTGACGTGGGGCGGGGTCTCGGCCTCGAGCGTGGCGTAGTCGAGATCGACATGCATGTT
>CAYXOX010000150.1:0-4345 GCA_964466745.1 uncultured Rhodobacterales bacterium | reverse complement strand
GTCGCGTCCTCGATGTCGGGCAGCACCTCGGGCATCGGGTCGGCGTCGGGCGGCGGGGGGTCGGCGAACGCGAAGCCGGGCGGGCACTCGGCCTCGGGCTGCGGGTCGACCTCGACGTGCATGTTGGTGAGCACGGCGCGCCGCGGCCGGGCGCGCGCGATCCATTCGAGCGTCCTCTCGAGATGGGCATGGGTCGGGTGGGGTTTGCGGCGCAGCGCGTCGACCACCCAGCAATCGAGGCCGGCCAGGGCCTCCCAGCTTTCCTCGTAGATCTCGGCGGCATCGGGCAGGTAGGCGAGATCGCCGATCCTGAAGCCCAGCGCGTCGATCCGCCCGTGATTGACGAGGAACGGCCGCAGCGTGACGGGGCCGCCATCGCCAGTGATCCGCACCGGCCCCTCGATCAGGTTCATCTCCAGGATAGGCGGGTATGCCGAGCCTTCGGGCTGGATGAAGGCGTATCCGAACCGCTCGAGCAGATCGCTCCTCGTCGGCGCATCGGCCCAGACAGGCAGTCGGCTGCGGTTGTTGAACACGATCTGGCGCAGATCGTCGAGGCCGTGGACGTGATCGGCATGGGCATGTGTGTAGACCACCGCGTCGAGCGTACCCACGCCTGCGTCGAGAAGCTGCGCGCGCATGTCGGGCCCGGTGTCGATCAGCACGCGCGTGGTGCCCGCTTCGGTTTCGCGCTCGATCAGCATCGAGCACCGGCGGCGCCGGTTGCGCGGGTTCTGCGGGTCGCACTCGCCCCAGATCCCGCCGAGGCGCGGCACGCCGCCCGAGGAGCCGCAGCCGAGGATCGTGAAGCGAAGGCCGGCGCTCACCGGGCCGGGCTCCAGGCGGCAGCCTTGGCGAAGAGCCGCTCGAAGTTCCGCTCGGTCGCGGCGGCGAAGGCGGCGGGATCGATCCCGAACACCTCGGCGCCCACGGCGGCGGTGTGGGCCACGAAGGCGGGCTCGTTGCGCTTGCCCCGGTGCGGGGGCGGCGCGAGGTAGGGCGCGTCGGTTTCCACCAGCACCCGGTCGAGCGGCGCGTCGGCGAAGATCGCGCGCAGCTCCTGCGAGCGGGGGAAGGCCGCGATGCCCGACATCGAGAGGTAGAAGCCGAGGTCGAGCGCCGCCTCGGCCAAGGCGCGACCCGAGGAAAAGCAGTGCATCACGCAGGCATAGGGCCCGGCGCGGTGCTCCTCGGCGAGAATGCGCGCCATGTCCTCGTCGGCGTCGCGGGCGTGGATCACCAGTGGCAGGCCCGCGCGGCGCGCCGCCTCGATGTGGATGCGCAGGCTTTCCTGCTGCAGGGCCGCGCTTTCGGCGGTGTAGTGGTAGTCGAGCCCGGTTTCCCCGATGGCGACCATCTTTGGGTGCTCCGCGATGGCGAGCAGCTCTTCGACCCGCGCCATCGGGGTGTCGGCCACGCTCATGGGATGCGTTCCCGCGGCGTAGAAGACGGGGGCGTGCGCCTCGGCGATGGCGCGCACCGCGGGCTCGGCGGCCAGCCGGGTGCAGATGGTGACCATCCGGTGCACCCCGGCTTCGGCGGCACGCTCCACGATCTCGCCGGTGCGCCCCTCGAAATCGGGAAAGTCGAGGTGGCAGTGACTGTCGGTCAGGGGGGGCGGGCCGGAGCCCAGGGAGTGTGATTTTGTGCTCAAGAGGATCGCCTTACGCGGCGGCGAGGCGCGCCGCCGTCGCTTGTGTCGCGAGCAGCGTATCGAGGATGAGGGCGGAAGGGTCAAGGTTGACGGCCCGCCCGTGGCGCAGCCGCGCCAGCGCCGTTGCCGCGTGATCGGCCCAGGCGCGCGCGGCGAAGGCATCGGGGCAGAGGCGCGCGGCGAGCGCGGCCTCGCCGGCAGCGGCCTCGGGCGACGGAGGGCCGGCGAGCCCCGTGCGCGCAACCCGGGCGAGCCATAGCTCGATGAGCGCGACGAGTAGATCGAGCCGGGCCTCGGCGCCGCGGCCCGCCACGCTTTCGGCCAGCGCGATGGCGGCGGGCCTGTCCAGTTCGGGCAGGGACGCAAGAAGGCGGGTCAGCCCGGCGTAGATCTCGAGGCCATCGAGCGCCAGCAGGCCCGCGGCGCGACCGGCGGACCCTTCCCCCAGCGCCGCCAGCGCATCGAGTGCCCCCGGCTCCCCGGGCAGGTCGATGCCGGCCTGGGCGAGCGCCGCGGCAAGCCCGCCCGGCGCGAGCGGTGCGAACCTCAGGGTGCGGCAGCGCGAACGGATGGTGGGCAGGAGCCGTCCCGGCTGGTGCGAGACGAGGAGCAACACCGCCCCCGCGGGGGGCTCCTCGAGGAGCTTGAGAAGCGCGTTCGCGGCGTTGCGGTTGAGCGCGTCGGCGGGGTCGACGATCACCACGCGGCGGCCGCCGTCCGCCGCCGAGAGCCCGAAGAAGCCCTTGAGCTTGCGGACCTCGTCCACGGTGATCTCGGCGCGGTGACGCTTCGCCTTCTCGTCCCATCCTCGGCGCAGGCAGAACAGCCGCGGTTCGGCGCCGGCCCGGATACGCCGGGCCAGCGGCCCCTCGGGATCGATTTCGAGCCGGGCCGCCGCTGCAGGCGTGTCGCCTGCACCGGCTTCGGCCGGCGCGAACAGGCCCGCCTGTGCCTCGCCGTGCGGTGCCGAGAGAATCGCGGCCGCGAAGCGCCATGCGAAGGTGGCCTTGCCCACGCCCTCTGGTCCGGTGAGGAGCCAGGCATGGTGCATCCTGGCGCCGGCAAGGGCGCGGGCGGCTTCTTCCTCGGCCTCTTCCTGGCCGAACAGGTGCAGGGCGTCCCTCGGATGGGGCACGCCCTCGCGCCGGTCGGGCTCGGGAGGGGCTGTCTCGCTCATCGGCAGGTCTCCGGCGGGGCAGGGTGCGGCGGGTTCCGGCGCACATCGCCGCCAGTCTGGCAGGCGCGGCCGGCAGGGCCAAGGGCCGGCGGGTGCCCGAAGGTGCGCAACGCCTCGCAAGCGTTCCTTTCACGCCGGCGCTTCTGGCGGCGCGCACGATGTGATACCGCTCGCCCAAAGCGGGAACGGCGCCGATGACCAGCGATCTTGCCATTCTTCTCGGCCGCATCGCGGAGGGCGACAGGGCGGCCTTCGCGGCCTTCTACCGCGAGATGGAACGCCCCGTTTTCAGATTCATCCGCTCGCGATTGAACGATCCGCACGAAGCGGCCGACATACTCCACGAGACATTCATGGACATCTGGCGCAAGGCCGGATCATTCGAAGGACGTTCCAAGGTGCAGACCTGGGTTTTCGGCATCGCCTATCGCAAGACCGTGGACGCGCTGCGCAAGCGGGGTCGCCTCGACTATCCGGGCGAGATCCCCGACGGCGCCGACGACGCGCCCGATGCCGAGGCCTGCCTCGCCGCCGGCCAGCAGGCGGAGCACCTGCGCCACTGCCTCGACGAGCTGTCGGGCGAGCAGCGGCTGGCCGTCTCGCTCGCCTTCTACGAAGACATGAGCTACGGCGAGATCGCCGCGGTGGCCGAGGTGCCCGAAGGCACCATCAAGAGCCGCATCTTTCACGCCAAGCGCGCCCTGCTCGCCTGTCTTTCGGGGCGCATGGGGGAGGGGGCCCGATGAGCCTGACGCGCGACGAGATCGCCGCCCTGCTTCCGTTCCACGCCAACGGCACGCTCGACGGCGCGGAACGGGCCGAGGTGGATGCCGCGCTTGCTGACGACGCTGGCCTGCGCGCGGAACTGGCCGCGCTGGTGGCGATCCGCGGCACGCTGCAGGCCGAGGATGCCGAGCCCGGGCCGGGAGAGTTCGGCCTGGCGCGGCTGATGCGCGAGATCGGGCGGGAAGAGGCGGCCACGGCGGTATCCGCTCCCCCGCAGGCGCGCGGCGGCTCCGGGCGGCTGCGGATCTGGCAGATCGCCGCGGCCGTCGCGCTCGCGCTCTTCATCGGTCAGTCGGCCCTGCTGCTGCGCGGTGAAGCGCCGGGCTTCGGCCTTGCCGGCGGCGATGCTGGCGCGGCCGGGCTCACCGTGGCATTCTCGGAACGTGCGACGGAGGCCGAGATCCGCGCGCTCCTGCTTTCGGCGGATGCCGAGATCGTGGGCGGCCCCTCGGCGCTCGGTCGTTACACGGTGGCCCCGGCCCAACCCGAAGGGCTGACGGCGCTGCGCTCGGTGCTGGAGGGGTCGGAGATTGTCGAAAGCCTGGAGCCTTCCGAATAGCCTGAGCGGCGTCGCCCGCGGCGCGGGCCTCGCGCTCGCCCTGGTTCTGGCGCTGGGCGCCGCGGCCGGAGCCGCGGCGCAGACATCAGGCCCGGGCGGCCCCGGGAGCCTCGCCGCGCCCGGCCCGGCGCCCGAGCCCGACCCCGACCCGCCCCGCGATCCGGAGCCG
>CAYXOX010000149.1:0-7394 GCA_964466745.1 uncultured Rhodobacterales bacterium | reverse complement strand
CCTGGGGTAACGCCGGATTCATGCGTGAACAGGTCTGCATCTACATGTGCCCCTGGCCGCGCATCCAGGGCGCGATGATGGATCCCGACACCATCACCATCGGCTACCGCGACTGGCGGGGCGAGCCCCGCGGCAAGCACCGCAAGGCGGAGGGCGCCGAACTTCTGGGCGACTGCATCGATTGCAACGCCTGCGTGAACGTCTGCCCCATGGGCATCGACATCCGCGACGGGCAGCAGCTGGCCTGCATCACCTGCGGGCTCTGCATCGACGCTTGCGACGAGATCATGGACAGGGTGGGCAAGCCCCGCGGGCTGGTGGGCTACCTCGCGCTTTCCGACGAGGAAGACGAGCGCGCGGGCAAGCCGCCGAAATCCGTCTGGAAGCACATCCTGCGGCCGCGCACCATTCTCTACACGGTGCTGTGGTCGCTCGTGGGGGTGGGCCTCGTCTTCGCGCTCTTTATCCGCTCGGAGATCGACATGACGGTCTCGGCGGTGCGCAACCCGACCTACGTGACGCTGTCGGACGGCACCATCCGCAACATCTACGACGTGCGCCTGCGCAACATGCAGGGCGAGGAGCGGCAGTTCCGCTTCTCCGTGACCGCCGATGCCGCCTTCGGGCTCGATCTCGAGGGCGCCGAGGCACTCACCGTCACCGTGCCGCCCGACAGCACGACTCTGCAGCGCGTCTACGTCTCCGCGCCTCCGGGCTCCGGCCCTGCCACGAGCGAGCAGACCGAGCTGCGCCTGTGGATCACCGACGTGGAAAGCAACGAACGCGCATGGCGCGACACCGTCTTCAACGGGAGGGTCCAATGACCGATCAACCAAAGGAACTCACCGGCCGGCACGTCCTCTTGATCTTCGTATCGGCGTTCACGGTGATCATTGGCGTGAACCTCGCCATGGCCTTCAGCGCCGTGTCGACCTTCCCGGGGCTCGAGGTGAAGAACAGCTACATCGCGAGCCAATCGTTCGACGCCCGCCGCGAGGCGCAGGAGGCGCTGGGCTGGCAGGTCGTCACCCGCTACGACGGCCAGGAGCTTGTCCTGGCCATCACCGGGGAGGGAGGCGGCGCCGTGATGGCCGGCAGCCTCGAGGCCACGCTCGGCCGGGCGACCCATCGGCAGGACGACATGACGCCGGCCTTCGTCTTCGACGGCGAGGTGTACCGCGCGCCGGCGGATCTCGCGCCGGGCAACTGGAACCTGCGGCTCTCCGCCGTCGCCGAAGACGGCACCGCCTTCGAGCGGCGGCTTCCCTTCACCGTGCGATGACGACCGAGCTGAGACAGTTCGGGTCGGCCTGCCCGGCCTGCGCGGCGGCGCCGCTGGCCGAGGCCGCCGCCCGAGCCCCCGCGGGCGAGAAGGCGCGCAAGCTCTTCCTGTCGCTGCCCGGCATCCACTGCGCCGGGTGCATCACCGGCGTCGAGAAGGCGCTGATGGCCCAGCCCGGGGTGGCGGACGCGCGCGTGAACCTCACGCTGCGCCGGGCGACGGTGGAGGCCGCGCCGGAGGTGACAGCCGCGGCGCTGGCGGCGGCGCTCGGCCGCGCGGGCTACGAGGCGCACGAGCTCGATGCCGGCGCCCGGGCGGTGACCGAGACGGACCGCGCCGGGCGCGACCTGATGATGCGCCTTGCCGTTTCGGGCTTCGCCTCGATGAACGTGATGCTGCTCTCCATCGCCGTGTGGTCGGGCGCCGAAGGCCCCACGCGGGACATGTTCCACTGGATCTCCGCGGCCATCGCGATCCCGGCGATCCTGTTCTCGGCGCAACCGTTCTTCCGCTCGGCCTGGGGCGCTCTGCGCGCCCGGCGTATGAACATGGACGTGCCGATCGTGCTCGCCATCGCGCTGGCGGTGGCCACTTCGCTGTGGGAAACGGCGCTGTCGGGCAAGCACGCCTATTTCGACGCGGCCATCGCGCTCACCTTCTTCCTGCTGGCCGGTCGCTATCTCGACCATCGCACCAGGGCCATCGCCCGTTCCGCGGCCGAGGAACTGGCGGCGTTGGAGGTGCCCCGCGCCTGGCGGCTCTCCGGCGGAACCGAGACGGAAGTGCCCGTCGCCGCGCTCGCCGTGGGCGACATGGTGCGGGTGCGGCCCGGCGGCCGGATGCCGGTCGACGGGGTGATCGCGGAGGGCACGAGCGAACTCGACCGTTCGCTGCTTACCGGCGAAACGGCGCCCGTCTTCGCCACCGCGGGCACCGCGGTGAGCGCGGGCGAGGTGAACCTCACCGGCCCGCTCACGATCCGCGCCACCGCGGTGGGCCAGGATACCTCGCTGCACCGGATGACCGATCTCGTGGCCATCGCCGAAAGCGGCCGCGCCAACTACACGCCGCTGGCCGATGCCGCCGCCAAGCTCTACGCGCCCGGTGTCCATATCCTCGCCGTCGTCGCGGCCGTGGGCTGGTGGCTTTACACGCAGGACCTTCGCATCGCGCTGAACATCGCGGCGGCCGTGCTCATCATCACCTGCCCCTGCGCGCTGGGCCTCGCGGTGCCCGCCGTCACCACCGCCGCTTCGGGGCGGCTCTTCCGCAAGGGCATGCTCATCAAGGACGCGACCGCGCTCGAACGGCTGGCCGAGGTCGACACGGTGGTGTTCGACA
Organism: uncultured Rhodobacterales bacterium; assembly: GCA_964466745.1. Taxonomy (GTDB): domain Bacteria; phylum Pseudomonadota; class Alphaproteobacteria; order Rhodobacterales; family Rhodobacteraceae; genus CAYXOX01. Next base: position 4,771 of record CAYXOX010000149.1, on the reverse strand, counting down.
AGACCGGCACGCTCACCATGGGCGCGCCCGAGCCGACCAACCTCGCCTCCCATCCCCGTGAGGCGCTGGAAGTGGCCATGGCGCTGGCCGAGGGCTCGGCCCATCCGCTTTCGCGCGCGCTGGCCGAGGCGGCCCGCGCGGCCGGGGTCAAGCCCGCGCGGCTCGACGGGCTGAAGGAAGTGCCGGGCCACGGAACCGAAGCGCGCTGGCGCGGGCTGCGGGTGCGGCTCGGCCGGGCGGAATGGACCGGGGCCGAGGCGCCGGGCGAGGGCACCGCGGCCTGGCTTTCGGTGGAGGGCGAGGCGCCCCGCGCCTTCACCTTCACCGACCGCCTGCGCCCCGGCGCCGCCGAGGCGGTGGCCGCGCTGCAGGCCGCCGGCCACGCCGTGCACCTTGTCTCGGGCGACAGCGAGGGGGCGGTACGTGCCATGGCGGAGCGGCTCGGCATCGCCAACTGGCAGGCCGGCGTTCTGCCCGAGGGCAAGGCGGCGCGGGTGGCCGAGCTTTCCGCCTCGGGGGCCCGGGTGCTGATGGTGGGCGACGGGCTGAACGACACCGCCGCGCTGGCGGCGGCTCATGCCTCGATCTCGCCGGCCACGGCGCTCGACGCGGCGCGGGTGGCGTCGGACATCGTGCTTCTCGGCACCGATCTTTCGCCCATCGCCGAGGCCATGGTGGTGGCGCGCCGGGGTACGCGCCGCATACGCGAGAACTTCCGAATCGCCACCGTCTACAACATCGTCGCGGTGCCGGTGGCGGTGATCGGGCTTGCCACGCCGCTGGTGGCGGCGCTGGCGATGTCGCTCTCCTCGATAACCGTCTCGCTCAACGCCCTGCGTCTGCGCTAGGATCGGCGCATGGACGTTCTGGTTTTTCTCATCCCCATCTCGCTCTTCCTGGGCGGCCTTGGCCTCGTTTTCTTCCTCTACACGGCGCGATCGGGCCAGTACGAGGATCCGGAGGGCGACAGCCGCCGCATCCTCTCGGGCGAATACGACGACAAGCCCAAAAGCTGAGCTTTCGCCCCCGGGCTCCGGTGCCGTTGAGATCGCTCCGTGCCGATGCTATCTTGGTGTCAGCCCGGCGCCGGGGCTTGTCACGGCGTTTGACACCAGGAGGACAATGTCCTGTCACTTTCTTCCGAAGCGGCCAGACCCGCTCCTGAGGACGCTGCCGTGAAGGCAGCACACCCCCAACCGGAGAGTCGCGAGCTTCTCTCCTTCATTCTCACATCGCTCGAAGACGACAAGGCCGAGGAGATCGTGCAGATCGATCTGCGCGGCAAGTCCGAGATCGGCGACTACATGGTGATCTGCTCCGGCCGCTCGTCGCGGCAGGTGATCTCCATTGCCGAGAAGCTGAGCGAGCGGCTGAAATCCGAGCTCGGGCTCGCCACCAAGGTCGAGGGCCGCGAGACCGGCGACTGGGTCCTGATCGACACCGGCGACGTGATCGTTCATGTCTTCCGCCCCGAGGTGCGCGAGTTCTACCAGCTCGAGAAGATGTGGATGCCCTCCGAGGCCGCGAGCCGCGCCGCCAAGGCCTGAGGGCCGTGCGGCTGAGGATCTGCGCCGTGGGCCGGGCCCGCTCCGGCCCCGAGGCGCAGCTCGTGGACGATTATCTCGGCCGGATCGACCGGGCAGGTCGGCCGCATGGCCTCGGACCGGCCGACGTCGTCGAGATCGAGGACAAGCGCGGCGGCGGGCCGGTTGCCGAGGCATGCCTGCTTGCAAGGAGCGTGCCGGGCGGTGCCGCGATCTGCGCGCTCGACGAGCGCGGGCGCATGCTCAGTTCCCCGCAACTGGCCGAGCGCGTGGCCGCGTGGCGCGATGCCGGCCGGCCCTGCGCCGCCTTCCTCGTCGGGGGGGCCGACGGGCTCGATCCCGATCTCGTGGCGCGGGCCGATACCGTGCTCTCGCTCGGGCCCATGGTCTGGCCGCACATGCTCGCCCGTGCCATGATCGCCGAGCAGCTCTATCGCAGCGTCACGATCCTCGCCGGTTCTCCCTACCATCGGGCGTGACCCGGACGTGGCCTTGGCCGCGCGGCCCCGAAACCTGCCCGCGCGCTAGCTGCCCGGCTTCCGGCCCGCGCCGATCCTCGGCTCGGCTCCCGCCAGCAGGCGCGCGATGTTCTCGCGGTGGCGCCAGAAGATGAGGGCGGCCAGCAGGATGCCGAGCGCGGCGAGATGCGCGCTGCCGAGCCCCAGCGCCCAGAGCGGAACGCTCGCCGCGGCCACGAGCGCCGCCAGCGACGAGAAGCGCCACAGGGCGGCCGTGGCGAGCCATGTCGCGCCGGCGGCCAGCCCCACGGGCCAGGCGAGCGCGAAGAGAAGCCCGAAGAGCGTGGCGACCCCCTTGCCGCCGCGGAACCCCAGCCACACCGGGTAGCAATGGCCCGCGAAGGCCGCGAGCCCGGCCAGCTGCGCGGCATCCTCGGCGGCGAAGAGCCGTGCGGCCAGCACCATCAGCCCCGCCTTGCCGGCGTCGAGCAGAAGCGTCAGCGCCGCTGCCAGCCTGTTGCCGGTGCGCAGCACGTTGGTTGCGCCGATGTTGCCCGAGCCGATCTTGCGCAGGTCTCCCAGCCCGAAGAGCCGCGCAATCACGAGCCCGAAGGGCACCGACCCGGCGAGGTAGCCCAGCGCCAGCCACAGCGCGAGCGCGGCCGGCGTGCTTTCGAGGGCCGGGGTCACGGCAGCGCGCCGTGGACGCACGCGCCCGATACCAGCGTGGCGCGCACGCGCCCCTGCATCCGCTGGCCATCGAAGGGCGTGTTCTTCGATTTCGAGAGCAGGTCGGACCGATCGAGCACGAAGGGGGTGTCGGGATCGAAAAGCACGAGGTCGGCCGGCGCGCCCGGCGAAAGCCGCCCGCCGTGCAGCCCGAGCCGCAGGGCCGGGTTGAGCGAGAGGGCGCGGAAGAGCTGCGCCAGATCCAGCTGGCCCGCGTGGTAGAGGCGCAGCGCGGCGGGCAGGAGCGTTTCCAGCCCCACGGCCCCGCTCGCCGCCGCCTCGAAGGGGAGGCGCTTGCTCTCCTCGTCCTGCGGGGTGTGCATGGAGCAGATCACGTCGATCACCCCGTCGCGCACCGCCTCGACCATGGCCATGCGGTCGTCCTCGCTGCGCAGGGGCGGCTTGACCTTGAAGAAGGTCCGGTAGTCGCCGACGTCGAACTCGTTGAGCGTGAGGTGATGGATCGAGACCCCCGCTGTCACGTCGAGCCCGCCGGCCCTGGCGCGGACGAGCGCGGGCAGCGCCGCGGCCGTCGAGATCTGGTCGGCGTGGTAGCGCGCGCCCGTCATCTCCACCAGCGCGAGGTCGCGCTCCAGCCCCAGCCTTTCGGCCATGGGCGAGACGGCCGGCAGGCCGCGCAGCGAGGCGAACTTGCCCGAGGTGACCGAGGCCCCGGCGCTCAGCCCGGGATCCTGCGGGTGGCCGACGATCAGCGCGCCGAGCGAGCGCGCGTAGGTCATGCAGCGCGAGAGCACCTTGGTATCGGTCACCACGTGATCGCCATCGGTGAAGGCGACTGCGCCGGCATCGAGGAGAAACCCGATCTCGGTCATCTCGCGCCCCGAGCGGCCCTTGGTGAGCGCGGCCATGGGGCGGAAATGCACCGGCGCCGCGTCCTGCCCGCGCTTGCGGACGAATTCGAGCACCTCGGGCGTGTCGATGGGGGTGGTGGTGTCGGGGCGGGTGACGATGGTGGTCACGCCGCCCGCGGCCGCCGCGCGGCCGGCCGAGCGGAAGCTCTCCTTGTGGCGCTCTCCGGGCTCGCCCACCTTCACGCCGAGGTCGACGATGCCGGGCGCGAGGCAGGCCCCGCCGCAATCGTGCCCGTCGGGCCGTGGCCCGGTGCCGGTCTCCGCGATCAAGCCGCCGGCGATGCGGAGCCAGCCGAGCGTTTCCGTTCCGGCCGCGGGGTCGATCAGGCGGGCGTTGCGCAGGATGGTTTCGGTCATGGCGCGTCTTTCGGAGGTATCGCCGCGCGGGCGGCCTCGATGGCGGCGATCACCCGCCCCGGATCGGGCTGGTACTTGATGAGGTGCTTGTCGCCGCCGCGCGTGACAACCTGCACGGCGCCCGCGATGCTGCCCACGCGGGCGATCTGTGCAAGCTCCACTGCGCGCGTGCCGGGGCCGAGGAGGCGCCTGTCCGTGAGGTCCCAGCGCATCTTCACCTCGTCGGAGGCCAGATAGCCGCCGCGGACCGCCACCGCCGCCAGCCCGCCGACCGCGCCCGTCCAGACATGGGCATTGCCCATCGCCCAGAGCACGCCCATCCCGATCGCCATGGCGATGGCGGCGAGCCAGGCATGGGCGCGCCAGTAGGTGCCCCTGTCGGCGTGGAACTGCTCGCGTACCGCCTCGCCCGGCTCGAGCTGCGTGGTGGGGGCGAGAGGCGTGTGGGTCTGCATCGCGTCGCTCACGGCGAGAGGCTCCATGCACCCGGGCCGATGGGCGGGGTCAGTGCGGGCGCGAACGGAACGCCCAAGGCCGGCGCGAGGATGAGGGCGCCCATGGCAGCCGTCGCGCCTGCCATGGGCCCCGCAAGGAGAACGAGCGCGTGAGGGGCCATCGCGCCGGGCCCCGAACCCGGCGGGGCGGACCCGGGCCGAACGGACGCTTCCGGCCAGCCGCGAGGCGCGAAGGGCGCGCGGCCCGGGTGCAGCGTACGCCCGCGGCGCGGCGCAGGCCGCCGAACCGGCCGGGTGGCCCGGCGCTGCCGGGCCCTGCCTGCCGGGCGGGGCGTCTGGGCGGGCCTGTTCGAGCC
>CAYXOX010000148.1:0-7446 GCA_964466745.1 uncultured Rhodobacterales bacterium | reverse complement strand
CAAGAAGAAGATGCGCCAGTTCGGCAAGGTCGACATCCCGCAGGAGGCGTTCATCTCGGCCCTGAAGATGGATGGGTGAGCACCCGCCGGGGCGTCGGTTGCGCAGGCATGACTTGAGGCGGTGTATTCCGCGCGGCGAGATCGGCGCAATGCTGCCGGAACGAGGCACGCAAGTCGGCGTTTGCAGGCGGCGGAGCGATCGTTCCCAGCATCTGGCAACGTCGGTGCACGGAGCGCGGCGCAGCCGCGCCCGCAGCTTGCCATAGATCAAGGCCCCGGCAGCGCCTGCCGGCTATGCCCCCTCCGACATGTCCCAACGGAGGCCCCACATGCTCCCGCTCATGCTTATCGTGCACCTCTTTCTCGGAACCACGCTGGCTGGCTCGGCCATGGTGGTGGCCCTCACGCTTGGCTATGATACCTGGCAGCCCATCGTGATCGCCGCGGTGGTGGGGTTTCTCGCCGGCATCCCGGCAAGCTGGGCCGTGGCCCGGCGCATCTCGCGCTAGGCGCGCCCGGTTCAGGCGTCGAGAAACGCGGCCACGGTGGCGGCAAAGGCCTGAGGCGCGTCGGCGTGGAGCCAGTGGCCCGCCCCGGGGATCTTAACGAAGCGCGCGGCGGGAAAGCGCGCGCGGATCGCCGCACGGTGCTCGGGGAGTACGTAATCCGAAGCGCCGCCCGAGAGAAACAGCGCCGGGCCCTCGAAGCTGCCGGTGTAGTCCGGAAACCCCAGGATCGAGGGCATCTCCTGCGCCAGCGCTTCGAGATTGAGCTTCCAGCGCCCTCCGGCGGCATCGAGGCTTTGCAGCAGGAAGCCGCGGATACCGGCATCGGGGATATCCCGGGCGAGCAGCCTATCCGCGTCGGAGCGCCGGGCGACGCGCGACAGGTCCAGCCGTCGCATCGCGTCGAGCAGGGGGCCCTGGCCGTCCTCGTAGGTCACCGGCGCGATGTCGGCCACCACGAGGCGGCGCACGCGCCCCGGATGCTCCAGCGCGAGCGCCATCGCCGCCTTGCCGCCCATGGAGTGCCCCAGCACGTCGCCCGGTGCGCCGGGATGCAGAAACGCCGCGAGATCCTCGGCCATCGCCGGGTAGTCGTGCCGGTCGCTCCACGGACTGTCGCCGTGGTTGCGCATGTCCACGGTGCAGACCTCGCGCCCCTCGGCCAGCTGCCGCGCCACGGCGCCGAAATTGCGCCCCGCACCGAAGAGGCCGTGGGCCATGAGCAACGCGGGCGACGTGCCCGGCCTGCCGTGACGGGTCGCGGAAAGTTCCATGCCGGGGGGATAACGCGCCCGGCGCCCGAGAACCAGACTTGAGGCGGGCCGCGGCGGCTCCTAGCCTGCGCCGCGATGGATCCCGAACGGCTCGATACCCTTCTGTCGGAAACGGCGCGGCTCATGCGCTCGCAGCTGCGCATCGAGGGCGAGAGCCTCGCCGTGCTCGCGCGCCGCGCCGGCCGGCGCCTACCGCGCGCCGAGCGGCGGGCCGCCCGCAGGCTGGCCCGCGCCGAAGCGATGATGGGGCACCCTAAGCTTGCGCGGCAGCTCGATGCGGCGCGGCTGGAGGCCGATCACGCCCGCCTCGTGGCGCACCTGCGGGCCCGCGACCCGCGCCAGGAGCGCGTCACGCGGCTCCTCGGTACGGCCGGTGCGCTGTCGTTCAACCTGCTCCTGCTCTTCGCGCTGCTCGTGGCCCTGCTGGTCTGGCGCGGGCTGGCCTGACCCGCAGCCGACGGCCCCGGGTTCCCGTGCGGCAAGCGGGAACCGGCGCCTCCGCGGGGCGGAGCGGACGGACACGGGATGCGCAGGCCGGCACGGTGCGTGGCCCGCCGCGCCGGCCGGGCGCCTTCGTCAGGCTCCCGGGTAGATCGGGAACCGCCCGCAGAGCGCCTCGGCCCGGGCGCGCACTGCCGTTTCGACATCGGCGTTGCCATCCGGGCCGTTCGCGGCCAGCCCGTCCACGACTTCGACGATCATCCGGCCGATCTCGCGGAACTCCGGCGCGCCGAAGCCGCGTGTGGTGCCGGCGGGCGAGCCCAGTCGGATGCCCGAGGTCACCATGGGTTTCTCGGTATCGAAGGGGATGCCGTTCTTGTTGCAGGTGATGTGCGCGCGGCCCAGCGAGGCCTCGGCGGCATTCCCCTTCACGCCCTTCGGCCGCAGGTCGACGAGCAGCAGGTGGCTGTCTGTCCCGCCGGTGACGAGCTCCAGCCCGCCTTCGACGAGCGACTCGCCCATGGCCTTGGCGTTCGCGATGACGGCATCGATGTAGTCCGAGAATTCCGGCCGCAGCGCTTCGCCGAAGGCCACAGCCTTCGCGGCGATCACGTGCATCAGCGGCCCGCCCTGGATGCCCGGAAAGATCGCGGAGTTGAACTTCTTCGCCAGCGCCTCTTCCTCGGTGAGGATCATGCCGCCGCGGGGGCCGCGCAGCGTCTTGTGCGTGGTGGTGGTGGCGACATGGGCGTGCGGGAAGGGAGAGGGGTAGGCGCCCGTCGCCACCAGCCCCGCGAAATGGGCCATGTCCACCAGCAGCCACGCACCCACGGTGTCCGCGATCTCGCGCATCCGCGCGAAATCGATGATCCGGGGGATCGCCGATCCGCCGGCGATGATGAGCTTGGGCTGGTGCTCGGCGGCAAGCGCGGCGATCTGGTCGTAGTCCACGTTCAGCGTGTCGCGGCGCACGCCGTACTGCACCGCGTTGAACCACTTGCCCGACTGGTTCGGGCGCGCGCCGTGGGTGAGGTGCCCGCCGGCATCGAGGCTCATGCCGAGGATCGTGTCGCCCGGCTGCAGCAGCGCGGTGAACACGGCCTGGTTGGCCTGGCTGCCGGAATTCGGCTGCACGTTGGCGAAGGGCACCTTGAAGAGCTTGCAGGCCCGTTCGATGGCGAGGTTCTCGGCGATGTCCACGAACTGGCAGCCGCCATAGTAGCGCCGGCCCGGGTAGCCTTCGGCGTACTTGTTGGTCATCACGCCGCCCTGGGCTTCCATGACGGCGGCGCTCACGATGTTCTCGCTGGCGATCAGCTCGATCTCGTTGCGCTGGCGCCCCAGCTCCTTCTGCATGGCGGCGAAGATCTCGGGGTCGCGGCTCTCGAGGCGCTCGGTGAAGAAGCCGTCGTCGCGGTGCGGTGCGTTCATGGCGCGATCCTTTCGCTGGCGGGCCGCGCATGGGGCGGCCGCGGTGTGAGCCGGGTGTTACCCGATTGCCCCGGGCGCCGGAAGCCCCGCGCCCTGCGGCGCCGCGCCCGGGTGCGGGTCTTGCGTTTCGGATGCGCGCGGGCGATGACCTTTGCGAAACGTGCCGATCGAGGGAATGCGGGGATGGCGAAACGGCCGAGGATCGCCTTTGCCGCCAGCGACGTCGAGATCGCGCAGACAGCGGCACGTGCGCTTGCGGAGCGCTACGGGGCGGTGGCTCCCGAGGAGGCGGACGTGATCGTGGCCCTTGGCGGCGACGGTTTCATGCTTCAGACGCTCCACGACACCGAGCGTCGCGGCGTCCCGGTTTACGGGATGAACCGCGGTACCATCGGTTTCCTGATGAATGCCTATTCCGAGGCGGGCCTCATCGAGCGGCTGGCCAATGCGGAAGAGGCCGTGATCAACCCTCTTGCCATGCGGGCCGTGCAGGTCGATGGTTCGGTCCACGAGGCGCTCGCCATCAACGAGGTCTCGCTGCTGCGCGCCGGCCCGCAGGCGGCCAAGCTGCGGATCACGGTCGATTCCAAGCTGCGCATGGCCGAGCTTGTCTGCGACGGCGCCCTCATCGCGACGCCCGCGGGCTCCACGGCCTACAACTATTCCGCTCATGGCCCGATCCTGCCCATCGGTGCGGATGTGCTCGCGCTCACCGCCATGGCGGCCTTCCGGCCCCGGCGCTGGCGCGGCGCGCTCCTGCCCAAGACCGCCCGCATCCGCTTCGACGTGCTCGAACCCGACAAGCGGCCCGTCATGGCCGACGCCGACAGCCGCTCGGTGCGCAACGTGCTTTCCGTGGAGGTGCGCAGCGAGCCGCAGGTGCAGCATCGCATACTGTTCGATCCGGGTCACGGGCTGGAGGAACGGCTCATCCGCGAGCAGTTCGCGTGAGCGTCGCGCGCGGCCGGCTCTGGGCGGTCACGAGCTACTACAACCCCGCGGGCTTCCGCCGGCGGCGGGAGAACTACGCCGCCTTCCGCCGCTGCCTCGGCGTGCCCCTGCTCACCGTCGAGCTTGCAGGCCCCTGCGGCTTCGCCCTGGGCGATGGGGACGCGGACATCCTCGTCCGGCTGACCGGAGAGGCGGCCATCTGGCAGAAGGAGCGGCTGATCAACATCGGCGTCGCGGCGCTGCCGCCCGAAGTGGAAACCGTCGCCTGGATCGATTGCGACATCCTCTTCGAGCGCGGCGACTGGGCCTCTGCGGCGCAGGATCTTGTCGCCCGCAAGCCGGGCTTCCAACAGCTCTTCACCGAGGCGATCCACCTGCCGGCCGCGGCCGATCCCGCCACCGTGACGCCCGCCTCCGCGGCGCGGATGGCTCCCGATTTCGCCGAGCTCGGCGCGGTGGAGGCGGTGCGGCGCGGCCAGCTCGATCTGGAATCCCTTCTGCCGTCCCGCTCCGTGATGCTGCGTGCCGGCACGCGCGACCTGCGGGGGCAGCCGACGGGATGCCCCGGCATCGCCTGGGCTGCGCCCCGCGCGCTCCTGGGGCAACTCGGGCTCTTCGATCTGGCCATCACCGGGTCCGGCGACATCGCGGTGCACGGCGGGGCCGCCGGGGTCGACGCGTTCTTCGAGCGCGCCGTCGCCCCCACGCTGCCCCACCGCGCGGCCTACCTGATGTGGAGCGCGCGCGCCCGTGCGGTGCTCGGCCGGGCGGGGCCTGCATCGGTGGAGGGCCGCGTCTTCCATCTCTGGCACGGGCGCATCGAGGACAGGCAGTACGGCGCGCGCCATGCCGTCCTTCGGCGCCACGGCTTCGACCCGGCCCGCGACCTTCGGTTGGCCGCGAACGGCACCTGGGCCTGGCGCGAGCCGGAAGGCCCTCTGGCCGGCGATCTGCGCGCCTTCTTCAGGAACCGGCGCGAGGACGGCTGAGCCGGCGCGCCGGCTCCGCGCCGCGGCGAGCGCCCCGGCCGGGGTGGGCACGCGCCTGCGCCCTCATCCTGGCAGAAATACTCGATGGCGCCGCTGGAAGGCGAGGTGCCGCCGGCACGGACGGCGCGTCCGGGATCGCCGCCCCGCGGGCTCAGAATGTCGCGATCCGCGCGACGGACACATCCGCCTCGTGATCGCGCCCGTAGGCGGCGATGGCCAGCGAGCGGATCTCGCCCGGCACCAGCGCGGCGCCGAGCCCGCGGCCCTTGGGAACGAAACTCGCCCAGTCGAGGCGCACGTCGCTCCAGCCCGGCCCGGTCCCGAAGCTCGACTGGTAGAACTGCCAGGGCAGCCGGGTGCGGGAGGTGCGCAGATGGACGAAATAGGGCTGCCCGTCGCCGCGCACCGTCAGTACGAGCCCTTGCGCATCCTGGGCCAGCGCGGTCCCGAGCACGAGCCGCGCCTGCAGGAAGCCGCCGTTGTTTGCCGTCGAAACGGTCCCGGAGAGCCGCAGGAATCGCCGCCCCGCCTCCTCGCCAAGTACCGCGCGGCCCGTGGAGACGCCGCCCATCACCCGGTCGGTGAACACCTGCCAGCGGGCCTCCGCGCCCGGTCCGAAATCCTCGATCAAGCTCTCACCTCCCACGGCCGGTGCCGCCAGAAGGGCCAGCGCCCCGGCGCAGACGGCCCGGCGGGTGGGCTGCGCCGGCCACCGCTCAGTCATCCGCCAGCGCGACGGGATGGGCCGCGTTGCGCCCCAGGACCGTCATCCACCGGCGTACGCGCCAGCCCGTCACCAGCCCCTCCGTGACATAGGGGTCGGCCCGGGCGAAGCCTTCCGCCACGTCCGCTCCGTCGGCCCTGAACACGAGGGCCGCGCCGTCGGCGGGCTCGGCGAAGGCGCCGGCAAGCACGAGTTCGCCCCGCTCGAGGTAGGGCCGGGCATGCGCCAGATGCGCCGGCCTGAGCGCGCCGCGCCGTTCGAGGTAGTCGGGCACGTAGTCGTAGAAGAGGATATGGTGCATCGCCGCCTCCTTCGCGGTTGCCTCCTGGGGCCTGCGGGCCTGGGGCCTGAGCGGCCGGCGGGGGCCGCCGCCCGCCGCTTCCGCCCGGCATCGGCGCGCCCCGCGCCCCGCCCCGCCCGGCGTCAGGCCCCGACGCGGGCCTTGCCGTATCCGACCGTCTCCACCACGGTCTCGATCTCGTCGAGGATGGCCATGTCGTCGATGGTGGCGGGGGCCTTGTAAGCGAGCCCGTCGGCGATCTTCGACATCACCCCGCGCAGCACCTTGCCCGAGCGCGTCTTCGGCAGCCGGTCCACCACCACGGCAAGCTTGAACGCGGCCACGGGCCCGATCTCCTGGCGCACGAGCTTCACGCATTCGGCCACCACCTCGGCATGGTCTCGCGTGCTGCCGGTGTTCAGGCACAGAAACCCCATGGGCAGCTGCCCCTTGAGCTCGTCGGCCACGCCGATCACCGCGCATTCGGCGACGTCTGGGTGCGCGGCGAGCACCTCCTCCATCCCGCCCGTCGAAAGGCGATGGCCGGCCACGTTGATGACGTCGTCCGTGCGCGCCATGATGTAGACGTAGCCGTCTTCGTCGATGTAGCCGGCGTCGCCGGTTTCGTAGTAGCCGGGAAACTTCGACAGGTAGCTCTTGCGGTAGCGGTCCTCGGCGTTCCACAGCGTGGGGAGCGTGCCCGGAGGCAGCGGCAGCCGGATGGCGATGGCGCCCAGTTCGCCCGGGGGCAGTTCCTGCCCGTCCTCGCCCAGCACGCGGATGTCGTAACCGGGCATCGGCACCGAGGGCGAGCCGATCTTCACCGGCAACTGCCCGAGCCCCAGCGGGTTGGCGGCGATGGCGAAGCCGGTTTCCGTCTGCCACCAGTGATCGATCACCGGCACGCCCAGCTGTGCCTCGGCCCAGCGGATGGTGTCGGGGTCGGCGCGTTCACCGGCGAGGAACAGGGCCTCGAGGCTCGTCAGGTCGTACTTGCGCACGAAAGCGCCCTCGGGATCGTCGCGCTTGATGGCCCTGAAGGCCGTGGGCGCGGTAAACAGCACCTTCACGCCCCATTCCTCGATCACGCGCCAGAAGGTGCCGGCATCCGGCGTGCCCACGGGCTTGCCCTCGAACACCACGGTGGTGTTGCCCGCCACGAGCGGCGCGTAGCAGATGTAGCTGTGCCCCACGACCCAGCCCACGTCCGACGCGGCCCAGAAGACCTCGCCCGGGTTCATGTCGTAGAGGTTCCGCATCGACCAGTTGAGCGCGACGAGATGCCCGGCCGTGTGACGCACTACCCCCTTGGGCTGGCCGGTCGTTCCGGAAGTATAGAGGATGTAGGCGG
>CAYXOX010000147.1:0-7497 GCA_964466745.1 uncultured Rhodobacterales bacterium | reverse complement strand
CTCGGGCACCAGCGTGTCGAGGCTGGGCTCGATGCGCTCGGGATCGTCGAAGAAGGGCCGAGTAGGGGGCTTCTGGCGATTGTTGAGCGGCAGGAAATCCACCAGCCGGCGCACCTCGCCGAGCGCCTCGATATCGTTCTCGAAGGCGGCGTCGGCCACCGAGGACTTGCGGGTGTGGGTGGTCGCGCCGCCCAGCTCCTCGGCGGTGACATGCTCGTTGGTGACAGTCTTCACCACGTCGGGGCCGGTCACGAACATGTAGGACGAATCCTTCACCATGAAGATGAAGTCCGTCATCGCGGGCGAGTAGACGGCGCCGCCCGCGCAGGGGCCCATGATCACGCTGATCTGCGGGATCACGCCCGAGGCGATCACGTTGCGCTGGAAGACCTCGCCATAGGCCGCGAGGCTGCCCACCCCCTCCTGGATGCGGGCGCCGCCGGAATCGTTGAGCCCGATCACCGGCGCGCCGTTCTGGAGCGCCATGTCCATGATCTTGCAGATCTTGGCGCCGTGGGTCTCGCTCACCGATCCGCCGAGCACCGTGAAATCCTGCGCGAAGACGTAGACCATCCGGCCGTTGATGGTGCCCCAGCCGGTGACCACGCCGTCGCCGGGGCTCTTGTGCTTCTGCATCCCGAAATCGTGGGTGCGGTGGGTGACGAACATGTCGAACTCCTCGAAGGAGCCCTCGTCGAGCAGCACCTCGATGCGCTCGCGCGCGGTGAGCTTGCCCTTGGCGTGCTGCGCCTCGATCCGGCCCGCGCCGCCGCCGAGGCGGGCCTCGCTGCGCCGGCGCTCGAGCTGCTGGAGGATATCCTTCATGCCGTCTCCTGCGGTCTGTGCACGGCGGACCCTATCGCCTGGCGGAGGCCCGGGAAAGCAGAGATCAGCGTATTTGCAAATGCGACTTCACCATCTGTAAGCTAATCGCAAACTTGCGAATTAGCTCGCCCGGAAGCGTTTCGCCAAGTGAAATGCACGTTTCTGCAGGCGCGCAATGGACACCCGCGAGAAGCGGGCGTAAGGCGGGGCAATGACCGTCCGACCCCAGGCGCGGTTTCTCGATCGCGCCACGCCGCCCCACATCGCCACGTTGATCCTCGTTGCCGGCCTTTCGGCGCTGACGCTCAACATGTTCCTGCCGTCGCTGCCGAGGATGACCGAGCATTTCGGCACCGAGTACCGGCTCATGCAGCTTTCGGTGGCGCTTTACCTTGCCGTGAACGCGGTGATGCAGATCTTCGTTGGCCCGCTGAGCGACAGGTTCGGCCGTCGCCCGGTGCTTCTCTGGGGAGTCGGCCTGTTCATCCTTGCCACCGTCGGCTGCATCTTCGCGCCCACTGTCGAGGTGTTTCTCGCTTTCCGCATGGCGCAGGCGGTGGTGGTCGTCGGGCTCGTGCTCTCGCGGGCCGTGGTGCGGGATCTCTACGGCCAGGACGAGGCCGCTTCCATGATCGGCTATGTCACCATGGGCATGGCGCTCGTGCCCATGGTCGGGCCGGCCATCGGCGGGCTGCTCGACCAGCTCTTCGGCTGGCAGGCCAGCTTCTGGCTGCTGGCGCTGCTCGGCGTGGCGACGCTGTGGCTCGTCGTCCGCGACATGGGAGAGACGGCCGCCTCGCGCCCCGCCACCCTTCGTGCCCAGTTCGCACAGTATCCCGAGCTGTTCGCCTCGCGGCGGTTCTGGGGCTACTGCTTCGCGTCGGCGTTCTCCTCGGGGGCGTTCTTCGTCTACCTCGGCGGGGCGCCCTACGTGGGCACGGTGGTGTTCGGGCTGACGCCCGCGGTGCTCGGGCTCTACTTCGGCGCGCCGGCCCTCGGCTACGTGCTGGGCAACTTCATCTCGGGGCGCTACTCGGTGCGCTACGGGATCAACCGGATGATCTTTGCCGGTGCGCTCGTCACCTGCATCGGGCTGGCCCTGGCTCTCGGGCTCTTCCACGCCGGCATCAAGACCGCGGCGGTGTTCTTCGGCGCCATGACCTTCGTGGGCTTCGGCAACGGCATGGTGCTGCCGAACGCAACGGCCGGCATGCTCTCGGTGCGGCCGCATCTCGCCGGCTCCGCCTCCGGCCTCGGCGGCGCGATCATGCTGGGCGCCGGCGCCGCGCTCTCGGCGGGAACCGGCGCCGTGCTCACGCCCGAGAACGGCGCCTTCACCTCGATCTGGATGATGCTCGTCACCTCGCTCATGGCGCTGGGCTCGATCCTCTACACCGTCCGCCGCGCACGCCAGATCGGCGCCTGAGGTCGCGCGCCGCGGCGCTTGCCTGCTGGCTTTGCAAAGCCTATCCCTCGATTTGCAACAAGTCGGGGGCCGTGATGGCGCGACAGAAGCTCTACGCCGGGGTCAAGCTGCGGGAGCTGCGCGGCCGGCTCGGCCTCACCCAGCGCGGCTTCGCCGAGAAGCTCGGCGTCTCGCTGCCCTACCTCAACCAGATGGAGAACAACGCCCGCCCGGTTTCCACGAGCGTGGTGCTGGGGCTCGCGCGGGAGTTCGGTTTCGACGTGACGGAGCTGGCCGCGGGCGACGCCGAGCGCATGGTGACCGACCTGCGCGAGGCGCTGGCCGACCCGGTGTTCGCCGATGCCGCTCCGCCGCTGGCCGACCTGCGGCTTGTCGCCTCCAACGCGCCCTCGCTGGCGCGGGCGGTGCTCGACCTGCACCGCGCCTACCGGCAGGCCACCGAGCGGCTGGCCTCGCTCGACGAGGCGCTGGGGCGCGAGGACCTGCGCGCCGCCCCCTCGCCATGGGAGGAGGTGCGCGACTTCTTCCACTACTGCGACAACTACATCGACGCGGTGGACCGCGCCGCCGAGGGCTTCGCCTCCCGGCTCCGGCACGGGCAGGACCTGCGAGAGGCCGCCGTCGCGGCGCTGGAGACGCGCGGCATCGCGGTGCGTTTCGATGACCTTCCGGGGCTGCGCCGCTACGATCCGGCCACGCGGATGCTCACGCTCTCCTCGCGCGCCGAGCCCGCCACCCAGCGCTTCCAGCTCCTGATGCAGCTCGCGCTGCTCACGCGCGGGGAGCTGCTGGACGCCACGCTCGATCTCGCGCGGTTCCGCTCGGAGGAAGCGCGCGGCATCGCCCGGATCGGGCTGGCCAACTACTTCGCCGGGGCCGCGCTGCTGCCCTACGAGGCCTTTCTCGCCGCGGCGCAGGCCACGCGCCACGATCTCGAGGCGCTGGGGCACCGCTTCGGCGCTTCGCTGGAGCAGGTGGCGCACCGGCTCTCCACGCTCCAGCGCACCGGGGCGAAGGGCGTGCCCTTCTTCTTCGTCCGGGTGGACCAGGCCGGCACCATCACCAAGCGCCACTCGGCCACCCGCCTGCAGTTCGCGCGTTACGGGGGCGCCTGCCCGCTCTGGAACGTGCACCGCGCCTTCGAGACGCCCGGGCGCTTCCTGCGCCAGCTGGCGGAAACGCCCGATGGCGCGCGCTACTTCTGCCTCGCGCGCGACGTCTCCAAGCCCGGCGGTTCCTGGGGGGCGCCGACCCGGCGCTTCGCCATCGGCCTCGGCTGCGAGATCGCCCACGCCGGGGCGCTCGTCTACGCCGATCACATGGAGGTCGCCAACCCCGCCGCCTTCGAGCCCATCGGGATCTCCTGCCGGATCTGCGAGCGGGTCGCCTGCCACCAGCGCGCGGTGCCGCCCATGGAGCGGCGCCTGGTGATCGACGCCAACACCCGCGGCGTGCTGCCCTACGAGATCGCACCCTGAGCGCGGAGGCCGCGGCGCCTGGCGGCGAGGCGCCGGCTCGGGGCCGGCGCGGGCGGTCTGCAGGTGGCTGCGGCAGGGCGCGCAGGGGGCGTGGACATGCGCCGGGCGGACGGCGGGGGCGGACCTGCAGCCGGCCCACCGTGCAGGGCGGCCGCGGGAGGGGCGCGCAGCGGGCGGCCTGCTGCCCTTGCAAGAACATTCCGGGGGGGGCGGACGCCGCGCGGCTGGCGGCTGGCTGATTCAGACGTGCGGCGTGCGGCGCCTGCCGCGAGGCGCCGGCTCGGGGCCGGCGCGGGCGTTCTCGTGCTTCGGGCGATCCGGCGAAACCGGAGGGGCCCGGGCGCGGCGGTGCGGGCGGGCCGCGCCCGGGCCGGGCTCAGGCCTCGACCGTCAGCAGGCGGTAGATCTCGTCGCGCAGGTTCATCCGGGTCTTGCGGAGCTCCTTCTCGTGATCGGGGCTCACCGGCTCCACGTTCGTCTCGGCGCGGTGCACGGCGCGGTTGACCTCGTGGTACTCGTCGAAGAGTCGCGCGAAATGCGCGTTGGTCTGCTTCAGCTGGTGCATCTTCTCGGCGTATTCGGGGAAGGCCGTGGCCAGTTCGTGCGGGGTGTGGGACATCGCGTCTCTCCTGTGTGCGTCCTGTCGCAGGCAACGCTACCCGGCACCGGGCCGGACCGACCTTGACGCGGATCAAATCGGCCCACCGGGCGGGAGCGGCGGGCGGCGCCGCCCGTCGGGCGCCCGCGAGGCGGCGAGGCCCGTCCGTTGCGGGCCGCGAGGGGCGAAGCATGCCCTTGCGGCCTTCGCCGGACGCTGCACGCGGCTGCACGCCGCCGCAACCGGCGCGCGCCCGGCCGTGTTCCGCCGGTCCGGCGCCTAGCCCAGCGCCAGCTTGGCCGCGAGGCCCAGCATGGTCACGCCCACGAGAGCGTCGAGCGCGCGCCAGGCAACGGGGCGCGCGAAGACCGGCCGCAGGAGCGCCGCGCCGTAGCCCAGCGCCAGGAAGAAGAGGAGGCTCGCAAGCCCCGCCCCGGCCCCGAAGGCCGCCGCCGCCTCCCCGTAGCCGGTGGAGACGGAGCCGAGCAGCACCACCGTGTCGAGATAGACGTGGGGGTTGAGCCATGTCAGCGCGAGGCAGGTGAGCAGGGCCGCGCGCAGGGAGCCGCCCGCCGCGCTTCCGGCAGGCTCGAGCGCCGCGCCGCCGCGCCACGCGGCCCGCAGTGCCATGGCCCCGTAGACGGCGAGGAAGGCCGCGCCGCCCCAGCGCAGCGCCGGCAGGAGGCCGGGCATGCGGTCGGCCAGCGCGCCGAACCCCGCCACCCCGGCGGCGATCAGCACCCAGTCGGAGACGATGCACACCGTGCAGACCGCCAGCACATGCTCCCGCCGCAGCCCTTGCCGAAGAACGAAGGCGTTCTGCGCCCCCACCGCGAGGATCAGGCTCGCGCCGAGCAGGAAGCCCGCCACCGCGGCGGTGGCGGCCGCCGTCATGGCCATCCCCGGTGAAGGTGCGCCTGCGTCACGCGTGCGGCCCTAGAGCGGCCAGAACAGCAGGATCGCCGGAACGGCGACCGCCACGACGAGGATTTCGAGCGGCAGGCCCATGCGCCAGTAATCGCCGAAGCCGTAGCCGCCGGGGCCGAGGATCAGCGTGTTGTTCTTGTGCCCGATGGGCGTGAGGAAGGCCGCCGAGGCCGCCACGGCAACCGCCATCAGGAAGGGGTCGGGCGACACGCCGAGCACGCGCGCCATCTCGATCGCCACCGGCGCCGCCACGATGGTTGTGGCGGTGTTGTTGAGCACGTCCGAGAGGGTCATCGTCACGGCCATCAGCGCGGTCAGCACCGCCCAGGCCGGCAGACCGGCGGTGAGCCCGGTGAGCGCCCCGGCGATGAGCTCGGTACCGCCCGATGCCTCGAGCGCGCCGCCGAGGGGGATCATCGAGCCGAGGAGCACGACCACCGGCCACTCGATATGCTCGTAGATCTCCGCCAGCGGCAGGATGCCGGCCAGCACGTAGGCCACGGCGACGCAGCCCAGCGCCACCGGCAGGTAGACGAGCCCGAGGCTCGCCGCGGTCACCGCGCCGGCGAAGAGCGCGATCGCGAGCCAGACCTTGCTGTCGGCGGTCACGGCGAGCCCGCGGTCGGCAAGCGGCAGGGCGCCGAGCCACTCGGTGACGTCCCAGGCCGTTTCACGCGGGGTGAGCAGCAGCAGGATGTCGCCCGCCTTGACCCGTGTCTTGCGCACCCGCTCGGTGATCCGCCTGCCCTTGCGGGAGATGCCGAGCAGGGCGGTGTTCTGCCGCCAGCCCAGCCCGATGCTCTGGGCCGTCTTGCCGGTGATGCGGCTCTGCTCGCGGACGACCACCTCGATCAGGCTCTGGCCTTCCCCGGCGAGCCCGCGGGGCTCGCCCTCGCGCGCTTCGGCGAACTCGAAGCCCACCGCCGCGCGGAACTCGTCGAGCGCGTCGGGCGCGGCTTCCACGACCAGCGCGTCGCCCTCGGCGAGAATGCGGTTGCGCGAGCCGCCGTGCAGGCGCTCGCCCTTCCGCACGAGGCCGATGATGGCGGCATCGGCGTCCTCTGCCATCGATTCGAGATCGGCGATCCGGGCCCCGATGTGGCGGGAGCCGCCCGGCACGGTCAGCTCGGAGACGAATGTCGCGAACTTGCCCTCGGTCTCGCCGGCGCCGACCCCCTCGCGCGCCGGGATCAGCCGCCATCCCACCAGCGCCACGAAGGCGATGCCGGCCACGGCAACGGCGCCTCCCACCGGCGCGAAATCGAACATCGCGTAGGGGGCGCCCAGCGACTCCTCGCGGATCGAGGCGATGATGATGTTGGGCGGCGTGCCGATCAGCGTGACCATGCCGCCGAGGATGGTGGCGAAGGAGAGCGGCATCAGCGTGAGCCCCGGAGGGCGGCCGGCCTTGCGCGCCGTCTGGATGTCGAGCGGCATGAAGAGCGCGAGCGAGGCGACGTTGTTCATGAAGGCCGAGAGCACGCCGGCGACCCCGCCCATGATGGCGATATGGGCACCCGCCGAGCGCCCCGCGTCGATCAGTGTGCGCGCGAGCAGGAACACCGCGCCCGAGCGCACCAGCCCGGCGGAAACGACGAGCACAAGCGCCACCACCAGCGTGGCGGGGTGGCCGAACCCGGAGAACGCGCTGTCGGCCGGCACGACACCGAGCAGCACGCCGGCCATGAGAGCGCCGAAGGCGACGAGATCGTACCGCCAGCGCCCCCAGAGAAGCAGGGCGAAGACGGCGGCGAAAAGGGTGAAGAGGGTGATCTGCTCCTGGGTCATGCGCGCACCCTAGCGGGCGTGTAGCCGGAACGGTAGCGGGCCCCGGCGGCAGGCGGCGGACCGCGGCCCCTTGCCCCGCGCCGCGCCCCGGCGCTATAGGAACCGCTGTTCGCGCGTCCCGACACTCGAGGAGGTCCCATGGCCGGCCATTCCAAATGGGCCAATATCCAGCACCGCAAGGGGCGGCAGGACGCTGCGCGCTCCAAGCTGTTCTCAAAGCTCGCCAAGGAGATCACCGTGGCGGCGAAGATGGGCGACCCCGACCCCGACAAGAACCCGCGCCTGCGGCTTGCGGTGAAGGAGGCGCGTGCGCAGTCCGTCCCGAAGGACGTGATCGAGCGCGCGATCAAGAAATCGCAGGGCGGAGATGCCGAGAACTACGACGAAATCCGTTACGAGGGTTATGGCCCCAACGGTGTGGCGGTGATCGTTGAGGCGATGACCGACAACCGCAA
>CAYXOX010000146.1:0-7639 GCA_964466745.1 uncultured Rhodobacterales bacterium | reverse complement strand
ACGAGAACATGTCGGGCGGCGGTGGCGGCGTGGCCATCGCGCATCTGATCGAGAATGCGGCATCGAGCTACGGCACCCTGATGGTGAACTCCACGCCCATCGTGATCCGCGCTCTGACGGGCGAGATCGCCCAGAGTTTCCGCGACCTCACGCCCGTGGCCGGCACGGTCGGCGACTACGCCGCCCTCGTTGTGACGGCCGACAGCCCGATCACCTCCATGGAAGAAGCGCTCGCCGAGTATCGCGAGGCGCCGATGGATTTCGCCATCGGCGGCGGCTCGGTTCCGGGCGGCATGGATCACCTCGTGGCCGCCATCGTGATGCAGGCCGCGGGCGAAGATCCGACGGCCTTCAACTACATCGGCTACGACGCCGGCGGCGAGGCCATGGCGGGCCTGCTTTCGGGCGAGATCGACGCGCTGTCCACCGGCTTCTCCGAGGCGGTGGCGCTCGCCGAGCAGGGCGAAGTGCGGATCCTCGGCGTGACGGCGCCGGAGCGCGTGCCCGCCTACGATGCGGCGCCCACCTTCGCCGAACAGGGTATCGACGCCCAGTTCGTGAACTGGCGCGGCTTCTTCGGCGCGCCCGGCATGCCGGAAGAGCAGGTGGTGGCATACCAGGAGATGCTGGACGCGATGCTCGCCTCGCCCGAGTGGGAAACTGTGCGCGCGCGCATGGGGCTCGTCAACATCTGGCGCCCGGGCGACGAGTTCACGAGCTTCCTCGAAGCGCAGGAAAAGCAGATCGGCGATCTGATGCGCGAGCTCGGCTTCCTCTGAGCCGTTGCCGCCCTCCCCAGGAGGGTCATTGAAGCGAGAGGCCGGGCCGCGCGCCATGCGCGGTCCGGCCGACCCCGACCGGCCCGGAAGACCACCGGAACGCAAACGAACAGGGGGACGACCCATGGCGCTCGATCGCTGGATCGCGCTGGCCTTCATCGCGCTCTGCTGCGTCTACGGCTATGCCGCCTTCTTCACGATGGACGATTCACTGGCGCCTATCCTGCGCCGCAACCCGATCTGGCCATCGACCTTCCCCAAGATCCTCTCCGTTGCCGGAATCATCGTGGGCCTCGTGGTGCTCCTCACGCCCAAACCGCCGGCGAAGGATGCGCCCGCCAAGGCAGGGACGATCGACGTTTCCCGGCTTGGCGACTACAAGATCGGACAGGCGATCGGGCTGCTTGTCCTCATGGTCTGCTACGCGCTGGCCCTTCGCCCGCTCGGCTTTCTGGGCTCGACGGTGCTTTTCCTGACGCTGGGCGCCGTGCTTCTCGGCGAGCGCAAGCTGCATATCCTGATCCCCGTGGCGCTGATCGCGGCCGGGTCGATCTGGTACCTGGTGCAGGAGGTGCTCGGCATTTTCCTGCGCCCCTGGCCAACCTTCCTGGTGTGAGGAGATCGCCATGATCGAAGGCCTCCTGATCGGCCTCGCCGCTGCCGTCACCCCGTTCAACCTGATGATGGTGGTGTTCGGCTGCGTCATCGGCACGCTGATCGGCATGCTTCCGGGCCTCGGCCCGATGTCGATCATCGCCATCATGATCCCCGTGGCCATCGGGCTTGGCGATCCGACGGCCGCGCTGATCCTTCTGTCGGGTGTGTACTACGGCGCGATCTTCGGCGGCTCCACCTCCTCGATCCTGTTGAACGCGCCGGGAGTCGCCGGCACCGTGGCGACCTCGTTCGACGGCTACCCGATGGCCCGAAAGGGCATGGCGGGAAAGGCGCTCACCATCGCGGCGATCTCCAGTTTCGCGGGCGGCACCATCGGGGCGATCCTGCTGATGATCTTTGCGCCTGCGCTTTCCTCCGTCGCGCTGCTGTTCCACTCGGCGGAGTACTTCGCGCTGATGGTGGTGGGTCTCTCGGCAATCGCCGCCTTCGCCGGCACCGGCCAGGTGGGAAAGGCGCTGATGATGACGATCCTCGGGCTGATGCTCGGCACGGTCGGCGAGGGCGCGCTTTCCAACATGCCGCGTTTCACCTTCGGCGTGATGGAGCTGCAATCGGGCTTTTCCTTCATCACGCTTGCGATGGCGATGTTCGCATTGCCCGAGGCGTTGTTTCTCGTGATGAATCCCGCCCGCGCGGCGCAGGGAGAGAGCGGGAAGATCACCGGCCTCCGCATTTCCCGGTCCGAGGCGAAATCAATCGCACCTGTGGTGGGACGGCAATCGCTCCAGGGCTTCTTCATCGGCGTCCTGCCGGGCGCGGGCGCCACGATCGCGTCCTTCCTCGGCTACGCGGTGGAGCGCAACATCGCCAAGGGCAAGGAACAGGAAGAGTTCGGCCACGGCTCGATCAAGGGCCTTGCCGCGCCGGAAACCGCCAACAACGCGGCCTGCACCGGCTCTTTCGTGCCGCTGCTGACGCTGGGCATACCCGGCTCGGGCACCACCGCCATCCTGCTCGGCGCGCTGATCGCACTGAACGTGACGCCCGGACCGCGGCTGATGACCGACACGCCCGAGGTGTTCTGGGCCGTCATCATCTCGATGTACATCGGCAACCTCGTGCTGCTGATCCTGAACCTGCCGCTCATTCCCTACATCGCGAAGATCCTGGCCATCCCGCGCAACTACCTGATTCCGTTCATCCTCTTCTTCACGCTGATGGGCAGCTACATCGGGCAGAACAACCCCACCGAGTTGCTGATCCTCGTGGGTTTCGGCGTGATCGCCACGATCCTGCGCTTTGCGGACTACCCGCTGGCGCCGCTGCTCATCGGCTTCATCCTCGGCACCATGCTGGAGGACAATTTCGCCCGCGCGATGCAGCTCTACCGCGGTTTCGGGTTCATCCTCGAGCGCCCCATGACGCTGGCGCTGCTCGTGCTCGCCGCGCTTCTCGTGGTGTTGCCGAGCTATCGGGCCCGGCGGGCGCGGCTGCGGGCCCAGGGGATCGCCGATGGGGACTGACGCGCCCGGCCGGGCGCCCCTTTCGGGCGTGCGGGTGCTCGACCTGACGAACGTGCTGGCCGGCCCCTTCGCCTGCCACCAGCTTGCCCACCTCGGCGCCGAGGTCATCAAGGTGGAGGCCGTCGGTCGCGGCGATCTCGCCCGCAGCCTCGGCGCCGATCCGCGGCTCTCCGCGAAAGGCATGGGCGTCAGCTTTCTTGCGCAGAACGCCGGCAAGAAATCCCTGACGCTCAACCTCAAGCACGATCGGGGGCGCGCGGCCTTCAAGCGCCTCGTGCGACGCTCCGACGTGCTGGTCGAGAACTTCCGGCCCGGCGTTATGGAGCGGCTCGGCCTAGGTTACGAGACGCTCAAGGCGGAGAACTCCAGGCTGATTTTCTGCGCGATCTCGGGCTTCGGCCAGAACGGCCCCTGGGCCGGGCGCCCGGCCTATGACCAGATCGTGCAGGGAGCCTCGGGGGTGATGTCGATAACCGGGGATGCCGCGAGCGCGCCCCTGCGCGTCGGCTACCCGCTCGCCGACACCGTGGGAGGGCTGACTGCGGCGATGGCGATCTGCGCGGCACTCAATGCCGAGCAGCGGGGAGCCTTCATTGATGTCTCCATGCTCGAGGCGGTGCTGGCGACCATGGGATGGGTCGTGTCGAACCATCTGATCGCGGGGGTGGAGCCTCTGCCGCAGGGCAACGAGAATCCCACCTCGGCCCCGTCCGGAGCGTTCCAGTGCGCCGACGGGCTGCTCAACATCGCCGCCAACAAGGACGAGCAGTGGGAGACGCTCGCGCGCCGGCTGGGGCGGGAAGACCTGCTTGCGGCGCCTGAATATGCCACCCGCGAAGACCGCAAGCGCCACCGGCTGCGGCTGAAGGCGGAGCTCGAGACCGTGCTGACCACGCGCACCGCGCGGGATTGGGCGCGCGATCTCAACGCGATCGGTGTGCCCGCCGGAGCGGTGATGACCGTGCCCGAGATCCTCGCCCACCCACAGGTTGCAGGGCGCGATCTGCTCGGCCGCTTCGAGGACGCGAAGGGCGTCGGGCGGCCAATCGACCTGCTGCGCATCGGCGCGATGATCGATGGCGCGCGGCCCGCCGTCGACGCGCCGCCGCCGGAGCTTGGCGCGGATACCAGGGAAATCCTGCACGAACTCGGCTTCGATGAAGAAGAGATCGAGACAATGCGTGCGGAGGGCGCGGCATGACCGGGAACAGCGACGTCGCGGATTGGTGGCGCACCGCGATCATCGACATGGAGCCGGGGCGCATCCACCTGCGCGGCCGCCCGGTGCAGGAGCTCATCGGCACCACCGGCTTCGCCGAGATGATCTGGCTGATGGTCACGGGCGAAACGATCGCCGGCCGACGCGCCGGCCTCTTCGAGGCGGCGCTTGTCGCTGCCGTCGATCATGGCCCGCAGGCGCCCTCCATCGCGGCGGCGCGCATGGCGGCCACCTGCGGGGTGGGCCTGCAATCGGCCATGGCCACGGGTCTCAACATGCTGGGCGACGTGCATGGCGGCGCCGGGGAGCAGGCCGTCGAGCTCTACCGTTTCGTCGAAGCGCAGGGAAAGGCGCCGCTGGGGGACACGCTGGATGACTGGCGCGAAGACAACGGGCCGTATCTGCCCGGGTTCGGGCATCGCTTCCACAAGCCCGTCGATCCGCGCGCGCCGCGCCTTCTCGCGCTGGTGGATGCCGCGGCAGAGACCGGGGCGGTGTCCGGGGTGTACGCCGGGATCGCGCGGGCCATCGAGGCCCAGCTTGCCGGGGAGCGCTGCAAACCGGTGCCGATGAACATCGACGGCGCCACCGCCGTGATCTTTGCCGAGCTCGGCTGCCCGGCGCCGCTGGCGCGGGGCTTTTTCGGGCTTTCTCGCAGCGTCGGCATCCTCGCCCATGCCTGGGAGCAGACCGGGCAGGGCGGGCGCAACAAGGGGCCGACCCCGCCCGCTTACCGGTGGACGTATGACGGAAGCTGAGCGGCTTCTGAAGGAAGCCCTCCCGACGCTCCTGATCGGCACCGCCGGTGCCATCCTGTTCTGGGCCGTGGGCTTTCCCGCCGCCGCGCTGACGGGCCCTGCGGCGGCTGTTTCGCTCGCGACGCTGGCCGGGCTGCGGAGCCACGTGCCCGCGAGGTTGCGGGACGCGGCCTTCCTCGTGATCGGCGTTTCCATCGGCAGCACGGTGACCCCGGAAGTCATCGCCACGGCCCGGGCGTGGCCGCTCTCCTTCTTCCTGCTGGGCGCGACGCTCTTCGGCGTGCTCTTCGCCGTGCGCGCCGTGCTGATCGGCGGCTTCGGGTTCGATCGCACCACGGCCGTGCTCGCGGCGACGCCCGGCCACCTGAGCTTCATCGTTGCGCTTTCGACGGATCTCAGGGTGGACGTGTCGCGCATTGCGCTGGTCCAGTCGATCCGGGTTCTGCTGCTGACGCTCGTCGTGCCGATCCTGATCACGCTCTGGGGCGCGCAGGGAACGGCGCTGGTGGAACAGCCGGTTGTGATCTCGCCGGGCCCTGCCGCGGTCGTCTTCGCGGTTGCCCTGGCCGTCGGCCTGCTGCTGATGCGCCTTCGCGTTCCTGCCGCGCTTTTGCTGGGCGCCATGGCGGTTTCGGCGGTGGGTCACGGGGCCGATCTCGCCAGGGGCGTGCTGCCGCCCTGGTCGACGGTGATCGCGTTCGTGGTGATGGGAAGCCTGATCGGCACGCGCTTTCGCGGCCTCGGGCGTGCAGGGCTCCTGAGTTCCTTCGCCGCCGGTGGGGCGGCAACCTTCGTGACCTGCGCGGTCGCGGCGATCGGGGCGGCGCTCGCGGCGGAGGTTCTCGGCCTGCCGCCCGCCGTTCTGCTCCTGGCTTTCGCGCCCGGCGGCGTCGAGGTCATGGCCGCGCTCGCGGTGGAGACCTCGCTCGAGCCGGCCTTCGTCGCCGCGCATCACGTGTTCCGACTGATCCTGCTGGGCGCGCTCGTGCCGATCCTGATTGCACGGGTCCGCGACCCCTAGTGCCGGTCCATGCGGGTGCCGGATCATGGTCGCCGCCGGCCTGCCGCCGAAAGTCTGGACTGCGCGGGATCACGCCCGTGAAGTCCAGGCTGGACGCGATCTGGATGTCCACGGTAATCAAGCCGAACCGCTGGGAGGCCGGATATCATGCGGGTGAGTGAACCGCTTCGGGCAGGGCAGGGAGCCTCATCGCGCACGGGGCCACAGGGCATGCACCGGCCTCGGCTCGCAGGGCTCCCATTTCGCGATGGTGGGCGCGGTCGCGGGGCACCCGGGATGCCCGCGCGGGTATCGCCAATGCCGCCAAGGAAAGCGTTCCGTTGCTGGCGGGGATCCGCGGTCCTCGATCCGGCACGGCGCCGCACCGTCGCGGGTGTGCACGTTTCCGTTGCCGCCTCAGGCGCATGCTGCGCGCTTGGAAGGCCCCGGCTGAACGCAAAACCGGCAGACTTCTCCGTGCCGAACCCCGGGCCTGATCAAACGGGGGACCATCCATGACCAGAACGCGCCTTAACCTCTCGCCGGCCCAGTTCGGACCGGTCGCGACCGAGATCGCCCGCTGCGGGGAGTTCAGGGTCAGCGCATTCGCCTTTCCAAGCGGAAGCCTCGCCCTGCGGGTGGAGAACGCGGCCGGGCACGTGGTCATCCTGCCCTACCAGGGACAACAGGTCTGGGATGCCTGCTTCAACGGCCGTTCCCTGCGGATGAAATCGATGTTCGGCGCGCCGCGGCCGACGCAGGATTTCCTGCGGACATACGGCGCCCTGCTGATCCATTGCGGGGCGACGGCCGTCGGGCCTCCGGGGCCCGAGGACGACCATCCGCCGCACGGGGAGCTTCCCAACGCCCCGATGGATCGAGCGTGGATCGAGATCGGCGAAGACGGCGTGACCATCGGCGGGGACTATCGCTACACGGTCGCCTTCCAGACGGACTACGTCTTCCGCCCCAGCGTCGAACTGCGCTCGGGGTCCACGCTGCTGGAGGCCTCCGTCGAGATCGAGAACCTGAAGCGCTCGGAGATGGAGCTCTTCTACCTCGCGCACATAAACTTCCGGGCGGTGGACGGAATGACCCTTCGCGACAACGCCGCCGGGTTGCGCGTGCGCATGGACATGCCCGCCCATGTCCCGGAAGTCGGCGATTTGGGAAGGCGGCTGGCGGCGCTCAACGAAGCGCCGCACCTGCATCGGACCCTGGCCGCCGGTGAGCGCTACGACCCCGAGATTGTCCTGTTCATGGATTTCGAGCAACGCACGGCGCTCTGCCTCGCCGAGCACCCCGAGGGCTTCGCAGATTTCGTGCGCTACGACCGGGCAGTGCTCCCGTCGGCCCTGCGGTGGATTTCCCGGACCGAAGATCAGGATTGCCTTGGCCTCGTGCTCCCCTCGACTTCCGAAGGCGAAGGGCGCGCGAAGGAACGCCGGAAGGGCAAGGCCGTCAAGCTGGCGGGCCGGGCCGTCTGGCGGTGCAGCTACACCTTCGGCTGTCTCGACCCGGCCGAAACCCGTGATCTCGCCCGCGCGCACGCCCTCGTCTAGGCACCCCCCGGCCGGTCGCCGGCAAGTTGGGCGGCAGGCCAGGCCGGTGGGGGGCGAGTCGGGATGGAAACAGGTTACATCTTCCGGGCACCGCGGGCGCCGTCAGGCCTCGGCCTGCGCGCTCGGCACCCCGTTTCCCCTGTCGTTGACGGGGAGGTTTTCGGGTTTCAGGATTGCGGG
>CAYXOX010000145.1:0-7664 GCA_964466745.1 uncultured Rhodobacterales bacterium | reverse complement strand
GCAACCAGATCCGCTCCTACGTGCTGCAGCCCTACCAGATGGTGAAGGATCTGCGCACGGGCGAGGAAACCTCCGATACCCAGGGGGTGCTCGACGGCGATCTGGACAGGTTCATGGCCGCGACCCTGGCGATGGACGTGGCCGGAAAGAGCCGCGCCGAGGCGCGCGCGGAGGACTGACCGCCCCTTGAAGCGTTGCATCAGCGCCGCGCGATACATCTCTCTGACTACGCAGTATTCCGCCTGTCGGCCACCGGGGCGCGCGCTGTGCGCCGTGGGCGGCCGGCGCTCTCGGCCGGCGCCCCCCACGGGGCGCGCCGCGACACACGGCGGAGCCGCAGCCACCCTGCCGGCGGCCGGCTCAGCCTGTTTCCACCATCAGCGCGCCCAGCCCGTGGAAATGGTAGGTGTCGGCGTAGCGTGGCGCGGCGGCCAGCCGCAGCTTCGGGCAACGCTCGAAGAGGACGCGGAGCGCGATCCGCATCTCCAGCCGGGCCAGCGGCGCGCCGATGCAGAAATGCAGCCCCGCTCCGAACGCCACGTTGGCCGGCCCGTCCCGCCCGGGATCGAAGCGCGCGGGCGCGGCGTAGGCGGCGGGGTCGCGGTTGGCCGCGCCCAGCAGAAGCGCAACCCGCTCGCCGCGCGCGAAATCCTGCCCGAAGAGGCGCACCGGCTCGTAGATCCAGCGGGTGAACATGTGCAGCGGCGGATCGTGGCGGATGATCTCCTCCACGGTGGCCTCCGTTCCGGCCTCGTTCGCCGGAATCCCGTTCGCGAGCAGCGTCGCGATGCCGTTGCCGAGGGTGTGCACGGTGGCCTCGTGGCCCGCGTTGAGCAGCAGGATGCAGGTGGCGCGCACCTCCTCGGGGGTGAGCCGCTCGCCCGCGGCAAGGGCCAGCGCCGAGATCAGATCGTTCCGCGGCGCGGCCCGCCGCGCGTCGAGCAGGGCGTCGACGAAGGCGGCGAACTCGGCCGCGGCCTGTCCGGCGTCCTCCTCGGTCGCGCGCGAGCGGTTGGCCTGGTACATCGCCACCATGGCGTGGGACCAGGCCAGCATGTCGTCTGCGCGCTCCTCCGGAGCCCCGAGCAGCCGGGCGATCACCAGGACCGGCACGCGATTGGCATAGGCGGGCAGAAGGTCGAACGGTCCGGAGGGAAAGCTGTCCACCAGCGCGTGGCAGAGCGCCGTGATCTCGCCCTCCATGGCCGCGATGCGGCGCGAGGTGAAGGCGCGCAGCACCTGGGCACGCAGCATGGTGTGGCGCGGCGGCTCCAGTTCAAGCATCGAGTGCGCCTCGATGGCGTAGAAGGCGGCCGCATGGGGCGGGGCGGGGGCGCTCAGTTCCGGCGGTGCCTCGCGCCCCAGGCGCCTGTCGCGCAAGAGCGCCGACACCGCGCGGTGCGACGTGGCGCAGGCCATGCCGTAGTCTTCCCAGAAGAAGAGATCGCCGCCCCGCCGCGCGCGGTCGTAGAAGCTGTAGGGATCCTGCACGAAGGCGGGGTCCGTCGGGCTCTGGCTCAGGTATTCCATCCGTTCCGCTTGGCCCGGATGGCCGGATTCGGCAAGTCCGGGAATTGTTGACTGAAGCCGTCGGAAAAGGGTTGACCGACTGCCGGGCGGGTTTTACCAACCAAATCACTCAGGAAACTGCGGCCTTCGCTGGAGGCCGCGCAGCAGGAGAGAACCGAGATGTCTCGCAGCAACTGGCTCGTGCGCGGTGTCGCAGCCGCAGCCCTCGCCGCCGTCGCCGCCCCCGCCGTATTCGCCCAGGGTGAAGTGAACCTCTATTCGTCGCGCCATTACGACACCGACGAGCGCCTCTATTCCGACTTCACCGAGCTGACGGGGATCACCGTCAACCGCATCGAGGGCAACGCCGACGAGCTGATCGCCCGGATGCAGGCCGAGGGCGCGAACTCCCCGGCCGACGTCTTCCTCACCGTCGATACCGTGCGCCTTGCCCGCGCCGCCGATCTCGGCCTGATGCAGCCGATCGAGAGCGAGGTGCTGGAGGCCCGCATCCCTTCCTATCTGCAGGACGACGACAACCGGTGGTTCGCCTTCTCGCAGCGCGCGCGCATTCTCTTCTACGACAAGACCCGGATCGAGAACCCGCCGAAAACCTACCAGGATCTCGCCAGCCCCGAGTACGAGGGCGAGGTGTGCATCCGCTCGGCGACCAACGTGTACACCCAGAACATCACGGCCGCGCTGATCGCCCATCTCGGCCGGGACGCGGTGGCCGCCTGGGCCGAAGCCGTGGTAGGCAACTTCGCCCGCGATCCCCAGGGCGGCGACACCGACCAGCTTCGCGGCATCGCCTCGGGCGAGTGCGGCGTCGCGATGTCGAACACCTACTACTACGCGCGCGCGCTCCGGAAGGGTGACGACCAGATGAGCCCCGAGCAGCTTGCCAACATCGGCTGGGTCTTCCCGAACCAGAACGACATCGGCGCGCACATGAACATCTCCGGCGGCGGCGTCGCGGCCAATGCCCCGAACCGCGAGAACGCGATCCTCTTCCTCGAGTACCTCGCGTCCGAGCAGGCGCAGGAGTATTTCTCGGCCGGCAACGACGAGTATCCGGGCGTGCCCGGCGTCGGGCTCGCGCCCTCGGTGGCCTCGCTCGGCATCTTCCGGCCCGACACGATCGCGCTGTCCGACATCGCCGACAACATCGATGCGGCGGTCGAGGTGCTCAACGAGGCGGGCTGGGAGTAACACCCCCAAAACAGGCGAGCAGCCTGCGGGGCGCGGCCTTCGGGCCGCGCCCTTTCGCTTTTCTGCCGGTCCGCGAGGACATGGGCCTGCCCGTACTGCCCCGCGGGGCCGGGTCTGTTGCCCCGGGGCAGGCGGAATACGGACTCGCAGGCCCGCTTCGGCGTTCTGTCGTCGGCGGCCACCGGGCAGAGCGTGTCTCCTGCCTGTCGTCCTGCGGTATCCGGCGGCCCGCCCGGCCCGCCCGGCGGGCGCAACGCATCCGCGGGCCGGGGCTCCGGGGCGCCGCCGGCTGCGGGGCAGACCAGTGCAGAGCAGGGCACATGGGGCAGCGCGGGCAAGCCGGCCGGACGCGCGCTCAGGGCGCCCCCTCGCTCGCGCGCGGGGTGTCCAGCACATCGGCAACCGGCGCGGGCGTGCTGCGCGGGACATCGGAGGCGCGGCCGCCGAGGCTGCGGCACACGAGGATCACCGGGAGCAGCCCGACGGCCACGATCACCAGCGAGGGGACGGCGGCGCCATCGAGCCGCTCGTCGGCCGCGAGCCGGTGCGCCTGTACGGCCAGCGTATCGAAGTTGAAGGGGCGCATGATCAGCGTGGCCGGAAGCTCCTTCATCACGTCCACGAAGACGATGAGGGCGGCCGTGAGCACGGAGGGGCGCAGAATCGGCAGGTGCACGCGGCGCAGAAGACTGCCGGGGCTGCTGCCGAGCGTCCGCGAGACCGCGTCGATGTTCTGGGGCAGTGTGGCCAGACCGCCCTCGTAGGCGCCGAGCGCCGCCGCCATGAACCGCACCACGTACGCGGCCACCAACAGCCAGATCGAGCCGGTGACGAGCAATCCGGTGGAGACATCGAAGGTGTCGCGCATGAAGGCGTCGAGCGCGTTGTCGAAAGCGGCGAACGGCACGAGCAGGCCCACGGCAATCACCCCACCCGGAACGGCGTAGCCGAGCCGCGCGATATAGGCCGCCGCTTCTGCCGGGCGCCCGGGGGCGAGGCGCTGGTGAAAGCCGATCACGATGGCCGCGCCGACGGTGAGAACGGCGGCGATGCCCGCCAGCGTCACCGAGTTCCGGATGAAGCCGAGGTAGCGCGGCGAGAGCAGATCCTGCTCAGAGCCGATGCTCATTTCCAAGAGGAGAACTACGGGGAGCGCGAAGCCCAGCAGGACGGGGAGCCCGCAAAGCGCGAAGGCGCCGGCCGCCTTCCAGCCGTGCAGCGGCGTGGGCGCGAGCCGCTCGAAGCGGCGGCCGGTGGCGTGGTGCCGGGCCGCGCCGCGCTGCATGCGCTCCAGGAGCGCCAGCAGCAGCGCGAAGGCCAGAAGGCACAGGGCGAGCTGTGCCGCCGCCGCGCGGTCGGCCATGGAAAACCAGCTGGTGTAGATGCCGGTGGCGAAGGTGTGCACGCTGAAATAGGAGACGGTGCCGAAATCGGCGATCGTCTCCATCACCGCGAGCAGCGCCCCGGCGGCAATCGCGGGCCGCGCCATGGGCAGGCTGACGCGCAGGAAGCTTTCCCAGGCACCCCGCCCGAGGGCGCGCGCGGCGAGAAACGCGGTGGCGCTCTGCTGGAGAAACGCGGCGCGGGCGAGAAGGTAGACGTAGGGGTAGAGCACGAGGGTGAGCATCACCGCCGCCCCGCCGAGCGAGCGCACCTCCGGAAACCAGTAGTCCCGCGGGCCCCAGCCGGTCAGATCGCGCAGGAGCGACTGCACCAGCCCGGGATGATCGAGCAGGTCGGTATAGGCGTAGGCGAGCACGTAGGCGGGGAAGGCCAGCGGCAGGGCCAGAGCGATCTCCAGCGCCCTGACCCCGGGAAAGCGCGTCGCCGTCACCAGCCACGCCGCGCCGGTGCCGATGGCGACGGTGCCCACCGAGACGAGGGCCACGAGTTGCAGCGTGGCCAGCGCGTAGCGCGGGAGCACCGTATCCAGCAGCATGGCCACCGTGCCTGTGCCGCCGAGCAGGCTGGCGATGGCGACCGCCACCATCGGCAGGAGGCAGAGGCTCGCGGCGGCCCATGCGGCAGTGCCGAGGGCGGGCAGCCGGAAGCGTTTCGCCGCCGGTGGCGGGGCTGCGGACAGGCCCGCGGGTGCCACGGGCCGATTGCCTCTCACGCCGCGTCCGGCGCCGCGTCCAGCGCCCGGGCGATGGCGAGAAACTCGTCCGCCTTCAGCGAGGCGCCGCCCACGAGCGCACCGTCGACGTCCCGGACGGCGAAGATCTCCGCGGCGTTCGAGGGTTTCACCGAGCCGCCGTAGAGCACACGGGTGCCCGCCGCGACGGCGGCGCCGAAGCGCTCCACCAGCCCCGCGCGAAGCGCGTGGTGGACCTCGGCAATCTGCTCGGTCGTCGGAACCTTGCCGGTGCCGATCGCCCAGACCGGCTCGTAGGCCAGAACCAGCCGCGCCGGGCTGGCGCCGTCGGGCACCGAGCTGGCAAGCTGGCCCATCACGATCTCCAGCGTGCGCCCGGCCTCGCGCTGCTCGAGCGTCTCGCCGAGGCAGACCACCGCCGTGAGCCCGGCGTGCCAGGCCGCCTCTGCCTTCGCGGCGACGAGCGCGTCGCTCTCGCCGTGGTCGGCGCGGCGCTCGGAATGGCCGAGAATAACGTGGCTCGCACCCGCATCGGCGAGCATGTCCGCGGAGATATCGCCGGTATGGGCGCCCGAGGCGGCCGGGTGGCAATCCTGCCCGCCGAGGCCGACCGGCGCGCCGGCGAAGGTTTCGGCCATGCGCGAAAGGAGTGTGGCCGGGGGGCAGACGAGAAGCTCGGTGCGAAGATCCGGACCTGCCTCGGCGATGGCGCGCGCCTCGCCCAGCATCTTCGCGGTGCCGTTCATCTTCCAGTTGCCTGCGGCCAGCTTGCGGCGCATGGGGACCTCCTTGTGAGCCTGTCGTCGGGAAAGCCCCGCGGGCGCCGGGCCGGAAGGCCCCGGCTCCTTGCCCGGGGCGGGTGGCACGGGCGACGCGCGGTCAGCCGGTGCCGGCCTGTTCGGCGGCGAGCTCCTCGGCCGACTTGAACTTGATGGATTCGCCGCAGCCGCAGGCCTCGGTCACGTTGGGATTGCGGAACTGGAAGCCCTGCTCGAGCAGGCCGGTCCGGTAATCGATCTCGGTGCCGAAGAGGAACATCTGCGCCATGGGCGCGATGAGTACCCGCGCGCCGTCCTGCTCGACGCATTCGTCGTTGGGATCGATCTCGCTGACGTAGTCCATGGTGTATTCCATGCCGGCGCAGCCGCCCTTCTTGACGCCGATGCGCAGGCCCTCGCGGCCGTCCCGCTCCATCAGCCGGCGGATCTGCGCCGCCGCAGCGGGTGTGAGGGTGACGGCCTGCTTGCCGGGAATGCCGAACATCTGGATCGCTCCTTTGCCTGACAGGGAAGGTAAGGCATTCGCGGCCGCGTCTCAAGGGCGGCCGGTCACCAGGGGTTGAAAGGGAAGACGGCCCCGGCAGATCCTCGCGGCCGCCGGCGCCACGCGGATGCGGCGCCCTGGCCCGTCGCCCGCCGCTCCGGCCGTACGCTGCCCGGCGCCCGGTCCGCCTGGTGCCCCGACCGGGGCGCCCGCCGCGGGGCTCTGCGTTCCAGCCGGGCTCGGAGGGCGGACGCTGGCTGCCCGTGGCCGCGCCCGGGCTATTCCGCGGCGGCCTCGACGCTCTTGATGACGGGGCGCATGGTGGCCAGCATCTCCTCGGATAGGTGGCACTTTATCTGGTGGCCCTCGTCGTTCAGGCGGCGCATGGGCGGCGCCTCGGTTTCGCACAGGTTGCCGGGCACCTTTTCCTTCCAGCGGCAGCGCGTCTGGAACGGGCAGCCCGGCGGCGGGTTCATGGCCGAGGGGATGTCGCCCTCCAGCACGATCTCGGTCTTGGTCACCGATGTGTCGGCGATGGGCACCGCCGAGAGCAGCGCCTCGGTGTAGGGGTGATAGGGCGGCAGGAAGACATCGTCGGTGTCGCCGATCTCCACCACATGGCCGAGATACATCACGAGGACCCTGTCGGCGAGGTAGCGCACGATCGACAGATCGTGGCTGATGAAGATCAGCGTCGTCTTCTCTTCGCGCTGGATCTCCATCAGCAGGTCGGTCACCGCGGCCTGCACGCTCACGTCGAGCGCCGAGACGGGCTCGTCGGCCACCACGATGCGGGCTCCGCCGGCGAAGGCGCGGGCGATCCCGACGCGCTGCTTCTGCCCGCCCGAAAGCTGGCGCGGCATCCTGTCCGCGAATTCCCGTGGAAGCTTCACGAGATCGAGCAGTTCGAGCATCCGCTCGCGGCGGGCCTCCTCGGTATCGCCGACCCCGAAGATCTCGAGCGCCCGCGTGATCTGCCGGCCGACCGTCATCGAGGGGTTGAGCGTGTCGAACGGGTTCTGGAACACCATCTGCACATCGGCGACGGTGGAGGTCTCCCGATCCTGGATGGCGGTGCTCTCGATGGAGAGGTTGTCGAGGGTGACGGACCCGTCGGTGGCCGTCTCGAGCCCGAGGAGCATCTTGGCCAGCGTCGACTTCCCGCAGCCCGACTCGCCGACGATGGCGAGCGTTTCGCTCTCGCGGGCCTCGAAACTGAGGGATTCGTTGGCCTTGACGACCCGGGGCTTGCGGCTGCCGAACAGGGCCGAGGCCGAGACCTCGTAGTACTTCTGAAGATCGTCCACCTTCAGCACCACCCGGCCGGGCCGCGTGGGCTCGTGGGACGGCACGTTCATGGCCGGAAGTTCCCAGTCGATCTCGTCGATCCTCAGGCAGCGGCTGCCGTGGTCGTGCGCGCCTTCCACGTCGCGCATCGGGATGTCTGCGGCATCGCAGCGGCCCGCCTCGAAATAATCGCAGCGCGGGCCGAAGTTGCAGCCGGACGGCCGTTCGTGGGGCAGGGGGAAGTTGCCCGGAATGGCGACCAGCGGGCGCGCGTTCTTGTCGGCGCCGGGCAGCGGGA
>CAYXOX010000144.1:0-7705 GCA_964466745.1 uncultured Rhodobacterales bacterium | reverse complement strand
TGCCGGGTAACGCCCGGCCGGGGCAACCCGAGGGAAAGCGCCACAGAGAACAGACGGCCGCGCACGCGCGGTCACGGTGAAACGGTGGGGTAAGAGCCCACCGCGGGACGGGCAACCGGACCGGCACGGCAAGCCCCACCGGGAGCAATGCCAGATAGGGATCTCGCGCCGCGCAGGCGGCAGGGCAGCTTCGGCCCGAGAGGTCCGGGTAGGCAGCTCGAGGCCCCGGGGCGACCCGGGGTCCAGATGAATGGCCATCCGAAGGGGCCTCGGCCCCGGGACAGAATCCGGCTTACAGATCTTCCGCGCATCCACGCACCGCCGCGGCCCTTGCGGAACGGGGCGGCCTGCATAGGCACAGATCGCTTGATGCGGTACTGCGCCTTGGGCTAGCGTCGTGACTAGAACGGGCGTCCCCACCGAAGGCCCATGGACATGACACTGCCAGACGCGCCAGACGGCTCGCTCCAGCACCCGGCTACCGCCACGCCCGCCGGGAACCTCGTGCACGACCTCTCGGAACGCCTGGGTTTCGCACCACCCGGCCCGTTGGTGGAATTTCTCGGTGGATGCTCCGTTTTCGCCAAGCTGCTCTGCCCCGAGGGCCGTATTCGCTATGTGAACGGCGCGGTGCTCGAAGCGGTGGGCGCCGGCAATCCCGCCGCCATCGAGGGGCGCTACTGGTGGGAGCTGTGGCCGGAGGCAGAGCGGCATGCCCTGCGCGAGGCGGTGGCGACGGGTGCAAAGGGTGCCCAGCACCGGCTGTCCGCGCACTGGCTCACCGCACGCGGCGAGGAGGAGGTGGATGTGCTGTTGCGCCCCATCGCCCCGGCCGAGGCCGGCGAGGTCGCAGCGCTGCTCGTCGTGCTCAACGCCCGCGCAGCCAACCACGACGCGCAACCCGAGCGCCGGAGGGGAATTCTGCGCTTTCTCGGTTGACACCTCGAAGGCGCGGCGTAAAAGGCAGGCTTCACGAGATTTCGTGCGTGCCGGGCCTTTTCTCCCCGTGCCGCAAGCGTTGCCGGAGAACGAGCCATGGCCAAGCCGACCACCATCAAGATCCGCCTGAACTCCACGGCGGGCACCGGCCACTTCTACGTGACCAAGAAGAATGCCCGCACGATGACCGAGAAGATGTCGGCCCGGAAATACGACCCGGTCGCGCGCAAGCACGTCGAGTACAAGGAAGGCAAGATCAAGTAGGCGCACCGCCGCCCGGGCACGCGCCCGGCGCCTCGACGCCACGCAACGTCGCCGCCCACGGGCCGGCGGCGTTTTCTGTTGCGCCGGCCGGCCGCCGGCGCTCTGCTGCGCGCGTGGGTGCAAGGGACCGGGCCCACCGGAGCGTAAGCGGCGCAGATGCAGGATCTCGATGCGACCTGGGCAGTCAGAGCGGCGACACCCGCGGATACGGCGCGCGTGGATGCCCTTCTCGCCCGCAGCTATCCGAAGCTTCTGCGGCCGGACTATCCGCCCTCGCTTCTGGTGACGGCCGTTCCCCTGATTGCCCGCGCCCGGCCCGAACTCATGGCCTGCGGCACCTATTTCGTTGCCGAAACGCCCGCGGGAGATGTCGTCGGCGCCGGCGGCTACACACCCAAGCCCCGCCGCGAGGGCTGGTACGACATGCGCCACCTCGTGACCGACGACCGCCACCTGCGCCGCGGGATCGCGCGCTCCCTCGTGGGAAGGATCTTCGCAGAGCTGCGCGCCCGCGGCCCTGCCCGGCTCGATTGCCTTGCAACGCGCACGGCCGTGCCCTTCTATCTCGCGATGGGGTTCACCGCGCTGGGGCCCGTGGACGTGCCGCTTTCGCGCGGCCTCGTTTTTCCCGCGATCCAGATGCAGCGCCTTGTCTGACAGGCCCTTCCGGCCCCGCCGCCCCCACGCTAGGGTCTTTCGATGCAGCGCTTTTTCGCATTCGGCCAGAACAAGTCGGGCACCACCTTCCTGCAGATGCTGCTGGACGCGCACCCCCGGGTCAACTGCCCTCCCGAACACCAGCTGGCCGCGCTCTCGAAGGGCCTTGCGAGCTTCGTGGCGAAGTATCGCGGAATCCTGCAGACGGTGGACGAACGGACGGGCAGGCAGGGCCTGCGATTCGACGAGGCGGGCGTGCACAAGGAGCTCTTCCGCCGCTTCGTGGAGGTGAGCATGGCAGAGGGCGCAGGGGCCGGCATCACCCATGTCGGCCTCAACGACAACGCCATCGGCCTCGATCTGCCGGGCTATGCGGAGCTGTTCCCGGACACGCGGTTCATCTGCATCCTGCGCGATCCTCGCGCCGTCGCCGTCTCGCTCTACCATCACAGGTGCCGCACCGAGGCCGAGTTCCGCGCGGGCGCGATGCCGCTGGAGCGCTTCGCGATCAACGTGGCGCGGGACTGGGCCAGCCACCTCGACGGGGTGGAGGCCTTCGCGCGGCGCCGGGAAGGGGACAGCCCGATCACGCTCACGCGCTACGAGGATCTCACGGGGGCCGGCAAGATCGAGGAACTGGCCCGCCTCTATGCTCACCTCGGGCTGGAACCCGACCTCGATATCGCGCGGGCCGCCCACGAGAGGCTCGATTTCGACACGCTCAAGATGTCACGCCCTGAGGGGTTCCTGCGCGCCGGGCCGAAACAGACGTGGCGCGACGAGCTTTCGCCCGCGACGCTTGCCGAGCTGGAGGCGAAGGCGGGCCCGGAGCGCATGGCGCGCTTCGGCTACGCGCCCTCGGCCGGCGCCGCGCACGCGGCAGGCTGAAAGGCGAAAGGGCCGGCACCAGGCCGGCCCTTCCAGAGGCTTGGGATATCCGCGCGTCTCGGCGCTGCTACTCGCGCTGGCCGAAGAGCGACAGCAACATGATGAACATGTTGATGAAGTTCAGGTAGAGCGACAGCGAGCCCATGATGGCCGCCTTGCCGAGCCACTCCTGGTCGCCATGCGCGGCGTGGGCCACGTATTCGCTCTTGATGCGCTGCGTGTCGTAGGCCGTCAGGCCGGCGAAGATCAGAACGCCCAGGACCGACACCGCGAACATGATCGCCGGCGAGCCGAGGAAGATGTTCACGATCGACGCCACGATCAGGCCGATCACGCCCATGATCAGGAACGATCCCCAGCCGGAAATGTCCTTCTTCGTGGTGTATCCCCAAAGCGAGAGGCCGGCGAACGCGATCGCCGTCACGAAGAACACCTGCGCGATCGACATCGAGGTGTACACGAGAAAGATCGAGCTGAGCGAAAGGCCCATAACGACCGCGAAGGTGTAGAACACCAGCTGCGCCGCGGCGGCCGACATGCGGTTGACCATGGCCGCGAAGCCGAAAACGAAGATCAGCGGCGAGAACATGATCAGCCACTGGAGCGGCGAGTTGTAGATCGCGTTGCCCAGCGGCGTGAGCATCTGGACGCCGTCGACATTCGTCACTGCGAGACCCGAGATCGCCCACGCCGCGGCACCGGTGATGCCGAGACCCACGGACATCGTGCCGTAGACCTTGTTCATGTGGGCCCGAAGGCCCTCGTCGATCTGAGCGGTCCGGACGCCGGCACCGCTGCGGATCGTTTTCAGTTCAGCCATAGATGCGCCTCCATGTGTCGCGAGAGTACACTGATCCCGGCAGCCGAAGCGGCCGGGCCCCTTGCCTTGGCAGCAATATCGGTCGCGCCCGGCCTCATTTCAAGAATAACCGGACTAAAACGCTTATGAATTGCAGCGCATGCAGCTGGATTGCGCCCCGCTCAGGCCCCAGGCCGCGTTTCGACGACGATCTTGCCCGGTTCCCGGCCCGAGCGCAGCTCGCGCAGGGCCTCACCGGCCCGCTCAAGCGGGTAGCGGGCGCGGATTCGGGGCCGATATCGCCCTTTCGCGGCCTGCTCGAGCACGAACGCGAGGCTATCGATGGTGCGCTCCGGCCAGAGGTCCAGCGCGCCAGGCCAGTTGATCCCGGTGATCGCGAGATTCTTGACCAGGGCGATGTTGGCCGGGATCTGTGGCAACGTGCCGCTGGCAAAGCCGATGAGCAGGATCCGCGCGCCCGGGCGCGTGGCGGCGAACGCGGCATCGAAGGCCGCGCCTCCCACCGGGTCGAACACCACGTCGGCGCGCCCTATCTCGCGAAGCGTCGCGCGCAGATTGCCCGCGCCTGGATCGACGAGGTGATGCGCGCCAGCCGTCGAGGCGGCGGCGCGTGCGCCCGCGCTGCGCGCTACCGCCACGACCTCGGCGCCGAGTGCGTGACCGATTTCCACGGCAGCGAGCCCGACCGAGCTTCCGGCGCCGAGCACCACAAGCCGTTCGCCGCGGCAAAGCGCACCCGGACCGGCAAGCGCGAAATGGCCGGTGCCGTAGGCGACCGGCACGGCGGCTGCCACAGTGCCCGCCAGCGCCGAGGGGACGGGAACGCAGCGATCCGCCCTTGCGAGCACGGCATCCGCGAGCCCGCCATGCCCCACATGGGCCGCGACCCGCGTTCCCAGGGGCGGGAAGGACACGCCGCTGCCAAGTGCCTCCACGGTCCCGCATACCTCCATGCCGAGGGTAAAGGGGCGCGGCGGCGTTTGCTGGTAGCGCCCCGCGATCATCAGCAGGTCGGCCTGATTGAGGCCGCATGCGCCCACTGCGAGGCGCACCTCGCCGGGGCCGGGATCGGGGCGCCCCACCCGCACCAGCGCCGGTTCATCCGAGTCGAGGTGCATACGAAATGCGCGCATGGCCCTGTGCCCTCGCTGTTTGCCGTTCCATCGGCCGATGGCCACGCTCCGGGCTTGTGGGACGTATGCAAAACCTCTAATGTCAATTCGTTGGGGCGTGTGCAACCACGTCCCGGTTGCACGGGCCGTCGGACGCGGTTTTGTTGAACGCGGCAAGCAGGCCGGATAAAGTCGAGACAGGTCGCAGGGCGCGCAGCGCAAAAAAACCCTTTGTTGAGTGTAACGATCTAGTGCCTTGGTCCGAGCTTGTGCCGTATTGGCGGCGTGATGCGTGCTGCAACCCGCGGCGGCGCCGGCCCCGGGCCAAGGCGGCGTAGCGGGCGCGTATCCCTCGGGAGGAACGAATAGAAATGACACATCCTGTCGATATCCACGTAGGCAAGCGGGTGCGCCACCGTCGGTGGATGGTGGGCATGACCCAGCAGCAACTCGCCGAGCGCGTGGGCATCAAGTTCCAGCAGATCCAGAAATACGAAACCGGCATGAACCGTATCAGCGCGTCGCGACTGTGGGATATCGCCGGCGCGCTCGACGTGCCAGTGGCCTTCTTCTTCGATGGCCTGGAAGGCAGCGGAACCGGCGAACTGGGCGGGCTTCCCGGCGACCTTCTCGCCGATCGCGAAGCGCTCGAGCTGGTGCGCTCCTACTACGCCATTCCTGAAGACCAGCGGCGTCAGCTCTTCGAACTCGCCCGTGTCCTGAGCCACGCCGCCTGAAAGGCCGGCCGGTGCGACGACCGGACGGATCGCTGAACGGCT
Source organism: uncultured Rhodobacterales bacterium (assembly GCA_964466745.1). Classification (GTDB taxonomy): domain Bacteria; phylum Pseudomonadota; class Alphaproteobacteria; order Rhodobacterales; family Rhodobacteraceae; genus CAYXOX01. Next base: position 2,246 of record CAYXOX010000144.1, on the reverse strand, counting down.
GGGCGGCCGCCTCTCAGCCGCAGGTCGAGCAGCCAGGCGCGCCACCGAGGTGACGACGCTCCTCAACCCTTCCGACAAATCCGGACCGTGCCCATGACCGTTTCCCGAGAGCAGCGTGCGGCACGGCTCCCCCCTGGGGCTTCGGCGCTGGCGCACCGGCTGGCCGATGCGGCCCGAGGCGCGACGCTGGCCCATTTCCGCGGCGACGCGCTCGCCGTGGAGAACAAGGCAGGCGGCCGGACACCGGACCAGGCCCGGCGAGCCTACGATCCTGTGACGGAGGCCGACCGCGGCGCAGAGCGGGAAATGCGCGCGATCCTGGAAGCGGAGCGGCCCGAGGACGCCATACTGGGCGAGGAATACGGGGCGCGCGCCGGCACCAGCGGCTTCACCTGGGTGCTTGATCCGGTGGACGGAACCCGGGCCTTCGTGGCCGGCGCGCCCACCTGGGGCGTTCTCATCGCGCTTTCGGATCCCGCGGGCCCCTGTCTGGGCGTCATCGACCAGCCCTACATCGGGGAACGGTTCTGGGGCAGCATCGGCCTCGATGCGCAGATGGAAGGCCCCTCGGGAAGGCGCCCGCTTTCCACCCGGCCCTCGCGGCCGCTGCGCGAGGCGATTTGCATGACCACCTTTCCCGAGCTCGGCACCCCCGAGGAGGGAGCGGCGTTCCGATCGGTTTCGCAACGATGCAGGCTGACGCGCTACGGGCTCGATTGCTATGCCTACGCGCTCGTTGCCGCGGGGCATGTCGATCTCGTCATCGAGGCCGGCCTGCAGCCGCACGACATCGCCGCGCCAATCGCCGTGATCGAGGCGGCCGGTGGTATCGTCACGGACTGGAAGGGCCGTCCGGCGCACGGAGGCGGGCGGGTCGTCGCGGCGGCATCCGAGCAGGTGCATGCCGAGGCGCTGGAACTCCTGTCGCGTGCGCCCGGCTGACCGGGGTCAGTCGAAGATATCCTCGAGAACGTCGAACGCCTCGCCGAGAAAACGCCGGCCGAGGGACTTCCGCTTCTTCTTCTTTTTCGCCTTCTTGCAAAACACCGGCTGGGGTGAACGCCTTTCGCCGCTGGCAGGCGCACCGGCCGGAGCGCGCTGCCTGTGCGCTCCATCGCGGGGCCTCGCGCGCTCGCCCACGGGGAGCATCTTGAGATCGTGGAGCGGCGCGCCGCAGGCCGAGCAGGCAAGCTCGTGCCGCTCGGTGCCCGCGAGCACCAGTGCCGCGCGGGTGCCGCAGTAGCAGCAGGTTGCCACCTTCGTCTGTCTTGCCATCATGCCTCGTCCTCGCTGCCCAGGCTGGCATATAGGGCAACCGCGGCGGCGTTTGAGACGTTGAGCGAGCCGAAACCGCCCCGCGCGCCGATGCGCACCAGCATGTCGCAGGTCTCGCGCGTTCGGGCACGCAGGCCCGGGCCCTCCGCGCCCAGCACCAGCGCGATGGCGCGGTCGCGCGTGCCATGCAGCGCCGCGCCGATCTCCCGCTCGCCCGCTCCATCGAGCCCCACGAGCATGAAGCCCATGTCGCGCAGCAGCTCCATGGTATCGGCGAGATTGCGCACGCGGATGTAGGGCTGCCGCTCGAGTGCGCCCGAAGCCGTCTTGGCGAGCGCTCCCGTCTCGGGGGCGGCGTGGCGTTCGGGCGCGATGACGGCGCGCGCTCCGAACACCTCGGCCGAGCGCAGTACGGCGCCAACGTTGTGCGGATCGGACACGCGGTCGAGCAGGACGACGCGCGGCGCGCGGGCTTCGCCCGGCCGTTCCATGGTGCAGACGCGCTCCAGCGGACCCCAATCGAGTGGCCGAACCTCCATCGCCGCGCCCTGGTGCACGGAGCCCGGCTCGAGCGGCGCGGGGAACCGGCGCGGGTCGCAGATCTCGGGCGTGATTCCCGATGCCTCGATCTCGGCAGCCAGCTTGAGTGCGGCGTTCGCGGTGACCAGAAGGCGAAGTTTCTCGCGCGTCGGGTTGCCCAACGCGTCGCGCACGGCATGAAGCCCGAAGAGCCAGAGCGTGCTGCGCGCAGAGGCGCGGCGGGCCTGCTCCTTCTCGATCACCCATTTCGGCTTCTTCATCGGCTGCCCCCCGCTCCGGCCCGGCCTTCCTCGCGCGTGTCGCCCTCCCATACAAGGCCCGTGAGCGGGGAGTTTCGCCTTGACGACCCCGGGCCCCCCGCGTACATCCGGCGGCGCGCTGGGCCTAGAGCCGGGCAGCGGGCGACGTGCTGCAAGGTGCGGCAGCGGACT
>CAYXOX010000143.1:0-7761 GCA_964466745.1 uncultured Rhodobacterales bacterium | reverse complement strand
TCACGTGCAGCTTGAGCTCGCACATCTCGAAGGGCGTGGAGTGCCAGTGCCGCATCAGGTAGCGGATCAGCCCGGCATCGTTGCTGACGTGCTTGGTGCCCGCGCCGTAGCTCACCCGCGCGGCCTGCACGATGGCGCCGTCGTCTCCCATGTAGTCGATGACGCGGACGAAGCCGTGATCGAGCACCGGGTAGGCGGTGAAGAGATGCGCCTCCATGCCGGGGCTGACGGCCCGCAACGTGGGCTGGGGGGCGGATCGCTGGGCGGCGATTTCGGCCACTTGTTCCGGGCTGAGGGGCATGGCGGCACTCCTTGCGGCGGTTTCGACTCGCCAGACACTATATCTATGGGGCCGAAGGGCGGGAACACCAATATGCAGGCCAACGCACGGTTGAGCACCCACGCCACACTCTCGCCTTAACCGGCGGGTATTGTTTCCTGCGCATTGACAACCCACCGGCCTTGGCAAAGTTTCTTGCCGAGGCGCACAAACATCAGAGCAGGCCCCATGCGACCCCATCTTCTCGTGATGCTCATCGCCTTTCTCGGCCTCGCCGGCTGCGCGATGGACGGAACCAACCCTCTCCAGCCCGATGACGAGGAGGACGTGGTCACGCCCGATCCGGGCGGCGGCGGCGAGGGGATCCCCGGCGACGGCGTGGACCAGGAGGGCGGCATCGAGGGTGTCGACCTGCCGCCGGGCACCGACAACCCGCGCCCCAACAACGACCTGCGCCGCGTCGAGGAGCGCGACGACAAGGGCGGCGGGCTCGCGCGCGATTTCCGCTACAACGCCGCGACCGACACCTTCTCCGTGGACAACCTCGCCTTCGACGGTTTCAACGAGTACCGCCGCAGCGGCGAGGAAGGCGTGAGCGAGACCTTCTTCGCCGGCTCCACCAAGGGCGGCACGGCTTCCTCCGGCACGCTGGGCGGCTATGCCGTCTACGAGGCCGACATCGCGGTGACCGATTTCCTCGACGGCTCGCAGGTGGGCCAGGCGCTGCCCTACCGGGCGATCTTCGGGGTGAGCGAGTTCACCGCCGTCAACGACGCGGGCGAAACGGTGCCGCGCTCGGCCTTCGCCATCGTCCGCACCGGCGGCTACACCGATTACGGCTTCGGCGGCTTCATCTACGAACGCTCGGGGGCGGTCGTCCTGCCGCCCGACAATTTCCGCGGGCAGGCCGTCTTCGAGGGCGAATACGCCGGAATGCGCGTCTTCGAGGGGCGCAGCGGGCTGGAGTTCACCCGCGGCGACGTGACGGTGCAGCTCGATTTCCTCGACTTCAACCAGAACGACGGCGTCGCGGTGTTCGTGCGCGACCGCGAGGCGTTCGACAGCGCCGGCAACCCGATCGATCCCGACACGCTCCCGCTGCCCGTGCTCACCTCCGTTGTTCGGGTCGGCGTGGATTCGCCCTCCGCGAGCGGCGAGATCACCGGCGACATCGGCTCGACCCGCGTGAACGAGACCGGCGTCGCCGAGGAATACGAGACCGGCAAGTATTACGGCATCCTGTCGGGCGACATCACCTCGGGCGACGGCGGCGAGATCGTGGGAATATTCGTGGTCGAGTCCGAGGATCCGCGCTTCGAGAACGTGAACGCGCAGGAAACCGGCGGGTTCATCGTCTATCGCTGACATGGTCGGAAGGAGCGCTCTCTGGCGGGCGCTGGCCTGCGCCGCGCTCGCCCTGGGCGCAGCCACGGCCCCGGCCTCCGGTCAGCCCGCCGGCGCGGAGGCGCGCGCGGCCGAGCCCGGCGAGCGCATCTCCCTGACGCCCGCGGACATGCGCGGGCTGGCCGCGCAGGCCCTGCGCGCAGGGCAGCCGGAGGTGGCGGCCGCGCTTGCCGACGCATTGCTCGAGCGCGACGCGGGCGATCTTGCCGCCCTTCTCGCCCGCACCGAAGCCGCCCTTGCAATGGCGCGCTTCGAGGAGGCGCTGGGCTTCGCGCGGCGGGCCTTCGCCGCCGCCGGCAGCGACCCCGCGCGCTATGCGGCCGCGCGCTATGCCGCCTTTGCCAACGCCGCGATGGAGCGCGACACCCGTGCCCAGATCTGGCTGCGCAGGGCACGGCAGGCCGCGCCCGATGACCGCACCCGCGCGTCGGTGGCCGAGGACTACCGTTTCCTGCGGGCCCGCAATCCGTGGGCATTCGATTTCGCCTTCTCGGTGGCCCCGAATTCCAACATCAACGACGGCTCGAGCTCGACGACGATCAGCATCGAGGGCCTCCCCGTGGAGCTCGAGCTCGACGGCGCCGCCCGCCCGCTCTCGGGGCTCGAATTCTACGGGCGGGCCTTCGCCCGCTACCGCTTCGACCGGCGGCCGGACCGCACCCAGGACGTGACCTTCCGCTTCAGCCACCGCACCTACCTGCTGAGCCCGGACGCGAAGGAACAGGCGCCGGATGTGGAGGGCAGCGATTTCGCCTACACGACGCTCGACCTCGGGTATTCGCTTCGCCACCGTGCCGAAGGGCCGGGCCATCACGATCTGCGGGCGCAGATCGGCCAGTCCTGGTACTACGGGGAGGCCTACGCGCGCAGCCTCGACGTGGACTACACGCGCAGCCGACCGCTGGAGGAGGGTACAGTGCTCCGCTACGGCGGCGGCTTCGAGCTGCAGCGGGGCGACTCCGGGCCCGACGCCGAGCGGCTGAACGCCCTCGTCGGCATCAGCCACAGGACGGAAAGCGGCTACCGGCTCGGGCTCACGCTCACCGGCCTCGGAAGCCGGTCGGAAAGCCGCAACTCCGATTACGAGGAGCTGCGGCTCTTTGCGACCCTCAGCCCCAGGGCCCCCATCCTCGGTGCCGAGGCACGGTTCGGGCTCGGCCTGCGGGCCCGCAACTACGACGAGAACGCCTTCTCCGCCGACGGCCGGCTGGACAGGGAAATCTCCGGCGAGTTGCTGCTCGGCTTCCCCGGAGTGGAATATTTCGGCTTCAACCCCACGGTCGCGCTCACCTACGAGATCACCGACAGTACGGTGGATCTCTACGATACCGAGGAAGGCGGGATCACCTTCGGGCTGCGCACCGCCTTCTGACGGAGCCGCGCACCCCGGGTCGACAGGACACGTCCCGGGGCTACACTGCGCTCCGAAAGGAGACCGCCCATGAGCATCCGCTACCTGCACACGATGGTCCGCGTGAAGGATCTCGACACCTCGATCGCCTTCTACCGCCTGCTCGGCCTGGAGGAGACCCGGCGCCACGAGAACGAGCAGGGCCGCTTCACGCTTGTCTTCCTTGCGCCTCCCGGCCAGGAAGAGTGCCCCGTCGAGCTCACCTACAACTGGGATGGAGACGAGGGCCTGCCCTCCGACAGCAGGCATTTCGGGCACCTCGCCTACGAGGTGGACGACATCTACGCCACCTGCCAGCACCTGATGGACAACGGGGTGACCATCAACCGCCCGCCACGCGACGGACGCATGGCCTTTGTCCGCTCGCCCGACAACATTTCCGTCGAACTCCTGCAGGCTGGCGAGGCCAAGGCGCCTGCGGAGCCCTGGGCGAGCATGGAAAACACGGGGCATTGGTGAAGCGTCGCGCCCGCACGGCGCTGCTGGGCGCTGTCGCGGCGCTGGCGCTCATTCAGCCTCCGGCCGGGCGCGCGCAGGCGCAGGCCCAGTGCCGCCTCGCCCTTGCGCTCGGCCTCGATGTTTCGGGGTCGGTGGACGCCGCGGAATACCGGCTGCAGCTCGACGGGCTGGCCGCGGCGCTTGGCGCACCCGAGGTGCAGGCACAGCTCTTCGCCGTGCCGGGAGCGACTGTCCGCATAGCCGTCTACGAGTGGAGCGGGCCGGACGATCAGCGCCTCCTGCTGGACTGGACGGAGCTCGACAGCACCGCCGCGGTCGGCGCCGCGCAGGCGCATCTGCGCGGCATCGTGCGCACGGGAGCCTCGCCGATGACGGCGATCGGCTCGGCGATCCTGGAGGGCCTTGCACTGCTCGGTCGAAGCGGGGACTGCGCGGCGCGGACCCTCGATCTTTCCGGCGACGGAACCTCGAACGCCGGGCCGAGCCTGAAGGAGGGCCGGACCGCCGCCGCCGCGGCCGGGGTGACCGTGAACGGGCTCGTGATCGGCGCCGATGCCCCTCGGGTCACCGACCGGCGGCAGGCCCATATCGGCGAGCTGACGGCCTATTTCAGGCGCAACGTGATGTCCGGCCCGGGGGCCTTCGTGGAGACCGCGCTGGGGTTCGAGGATTTCGAAGCCGCCATGCGCCGCAAGCTGGAGCGCGAGTTGCGTGCCGTCGTCGTCGGCATGAACGGCCCGGCGCCGCATGGTGCATCTTCCGCCCGCTAGCATGGCCGCACCCGCGGCGAGACGGACCGTTCCGTGCTTCACCTAACGGGGCTTCGGATCTCGTCCCGGCGGTATCCGCGAGGCTTCGGGTTGGGTGCCGCCGCCCGATCCGTCACCGCCTGGCGCACAGGCCGCGGCACAGGGCCCCCGCCCTTGCGCCGCCCTGCGCCGGACCTGTGCCGCCGCGTGCCGGGCATGTGCGCCTCCGGACTGCCACGGCAGCCCGCTCCTCGGCGGGCCTCGGGATACTCGGGGTCTGTAATGGAACGCGGGCCCGCGCTGCGGCGCGCCGGGCACCGCCGAGAGCGTCAGTAGATGTAGCGGATCTGGTCCGACCAGTAGCGCTCCACACGCCGCAGGCTCGTGGTGATCTCCTCCACGCCTTCGGGGCCCAGCACGCCCTTGGCCTGCAAACCCTCGGCGTGGCGGGCGAAGAGCTCGGCCACGACCGAGCGCACGCCGCGGCCCTTCTGCGTGAGCCGCACCCGCACCGAGCGCCGGTCGATCTCGCACCGCTGGTGGTGCATGTAGCCCATTTCCACCAGCTTCTTGAGGTTGTAGCTCACGTTCGAGCCCTGGTAGTAGCCCCGCGTCTTGAGCTCTCCGGCCGTCACCTCGTTGTCGCCGATGTTGAAGAGCAGAAGCGCCTGAACGGCGTTGAGATCCAGCAGGCCGACCCGCTCGAACTCGTCCTTGATGACGTCGAGCAGGAGGCGATGGAGCCGCTCGACCAGGGCGAGGGTCTCGAGATACCCCGCCATGAAAGCCGTGTTGGCCGGGGGCGGAAGGGATGGGTGCACGCTCATGCGCTTCTCCACGGATGCCGTCTGGCCGTCCAGATGCACCGGGAGCAGGAAAAAAACCGTTAAGCGGCGTCGCCGCTGCCAGGGGCCGCCGCGCGGGCCACAGCCGCGATGCGGGAAACGAGCGGCCCGTAGAGCTCGGGCGCGGGCACCTGGCCCGTGACCCACTGGTAGAGATCCTGGTCGTTTTCCGACAGGAGCCCGTCGTAGATATCGAGCTCGCGCCGGTTCAGCGCGCCCAGCTCGACATCGGCGAAGCGCGACAGGATGATATCCATTTCCTTGATGCCGCGGCGGGCCGAGCGCATGCGCAGCCGCTTCAGGCGGGTTTCCTCGCTCTCGCTCATCGGACTTCCCCGAGGGTCACGCGAAGGCGTGTTTCCAGCCGCAGGAGCGCCTCCGACGTGCTTTCGGCCACCGCGCGCAAGCGTGCCATCTCGGCAAGGATTTCGGCCATCTCGGGCGAAAGGGGCGCCTCGCCGGGCGGCTCGGCGGGGCCTTCGCCCTCGGCACTGACGAGCCACGAAGGCGCAACCTCAAGCACCCCCGCAAGGCCGACGAGAACCTCCGGCGCAGGCTCGGCGCGATCTTCCTCCCAGTCGCGTAGCGCCGCGGGCGCAACGCCCGCCCGGCCGGCAAGCTCGCCCCGGGTGAGGCCCAGCCGTTCCCGGGCACCCGCGAGCCTGTCCCCGAAGGTGGCGCTTTGCGGATCGTACCAGTCCCTTGCGGGAAGGCGCGTCCCGGTGTCGTCCATGCGGCGCTCCTGCGATTGCTTCGGCCATGCGGTGTTGACGGTACCTGCGCCGAGCTTAAGAGGTTGCGGCGACCAATTCAAACGGAGCTCGGGCGATGGCCTTCCTTTCCCAGACGCTGGCACGCGTCCAGCCTTCGCCCACCATCGCGATGACCCAGGCCGCCCGGGATCTCGCCGCGCAGGGCCGCGACGTGATCTCGCTTTCGGCCGGCGAGCCCGATTTCGACACGCCTGCCCACATCCGGGCCGCTGCCGCCGCCTCGATAGAGGCAGGGCACACCCGGTACACGCCCGTCGACGGCATCCCCGAACTCAAGCGCGCAGTGGCGGAGAAATTCCGCCGCGACAACGGGCTCGACTACCGGCCGGAGGAGATCTCGGTCGCGTCCGGCGGCAAGCAGATCCTCTACAACGCCTTCATGGCCACGCTGAACGAGGGCGACGAGGTGATCGTGCCCGCGCCCTACTGGGTGAGCTATCCCGACATGGTGAGGCTCGCGGGCGGGACCCCGGTGATCGTGCCTGCGCCCGCGGCACAAGGCTTCAAGCTGCGCCCGGAGGCGCTGGAGGCGGCGATCACGCCGGCCACCAAGTGGCTGGTGCTCAACTCCCCTTCGAACCCCACCGGCGCCGGCTACAGCCGCGCGGAGCTGGCCGCGCTGGCCGAGGTGCTGGCGCGACACCCCGATGTCTGGATCATGTCCGACGACATCTACGAACACATCACCTACGGCGAATTCGGCTTCGCCACGCTCGCCGAGGTCGCCCCGAGCCTGCGCGGGCGCGTGCTCACCTGCAACGGGGTTTCAAAGGCATACGCCATGACGGGCTGGCGCATCGGCTTCGCCGGTGGGCCGGCCGAGCTCATCGCCGCGATGCGCAAGATCCAGAGCCAGAGCACCTCCTGCCCGGCCTCGGTGAGCCAGTGGGCGGCGCTCGCCGCGCTCGACGGCCCGCAGGACGCGCTGGACGCCCAGCGCGCCCTCTTCCTGCGCCGGCGCAACCTCGTCGTGGAGCGGCTGTCGCGGATCGAGGGCATTGCCTGTCCGGTTCCCGAGGGGGCCTTCTACGTCTATCCCTCCATCGAGGGCCTGCTGGGGCGCACGAGCCCGGGCGGCCGGCCCATCGACAGCGACGAGGCTTTCGCCATGGCCCTGCTGGAGGAGGCGGGAGTGGCAGCCGTGTTCGGGGCGGCGTTCGGCCTTTCCCCGCACTTCCGCGTCAGCTACGCTGCCGCGGACTCCATGCTCGAGGAAGCCTGCGGCAGGATCGCCAGGTTCTGCGCGAGCCTCACATAGATCGAGCGGCCTGGAGCTCGGCCCAAGGGTTGGAATGGCGATGTCGGACGAGTTGCCAGGGTACTACTTCAGGGTGAAGGAAAACGGCGCCGCCGTCTTCCGGGTCGAGACGGAGAACCGCGACCGGCGGATCGAGCTGGAACAGATCGCCGTCGTCAACATCCGTAACGGCGAGGTCAAGCCGCACGGAGACAAGGCGCTCGGGGCGGAAGACCTGCGCGAGATCGAAGGTTGGATGGCCCGCCGGAGAGGCACGCTCGAAGCCCGCGAGATGGACGATATTCGCCGCGCCATCGACCACCTGAACCTCACCACTCAATGGGCGCAGTCGCGTGCCAGCGACGATCAACTGGACGAGGTGACCGACATGATCCTGCTGGCGATGCACGATCTGCGCACGGTGCTCGTCCGAAAGAAGGCCGACCGGCTGAGCCGCAGGCGCGGCTGAGCGGGGGGCCGCGGGCTCAGGCGGCGGCGAGTGCGCGGTGGATGCTGCGCCGCCAGAACCGGCCCATGAGCGCGGCAGCCGCCAGCGCGAGCCCCACCACGAGCCCGAGCCAGACCCCGACCGCGCCGAGCCCC
>CAYXOX010000142.1:0-7811 GCA_964466745.1 uncultured Rhodobacterales bacterium | reverse complement strand
CGCCCCCTCGGCGAAGAACCGGCGGAACATGTTGGGCAGCGCGAAGGCCACTAGGAAGGCCTCGGACACAGGTCCCGCGCCCATGAAGGCCGCGATCAGGATGTCACGGACGAAGCCCAGGATGCGGCTTATCAGCGTCCAGAAGCCCACCGTGACGAACCCCGTCACCAGACGGATCGGGCGGGGCGCGGCCATGCTCAGGCCCCGGCCCGCTCGGCCACGCGGGCGATGGCGTCGCGCAGCTTGCGCTCGAGGTTCTCCTGCCGCGCGCGGGTGTGCAGCTTCAGCCCGAACATGTCCTTGACGTAGAAGGTATCCACCGCCTGCGCGCCGTAGGTCGCGATCAGCGCGCTGGCGATGTACACGTTCGCCGAGGCCATGGCGCGGGTCAGATCGTAGAGCAGGCCCGGGCGGTCGCGCGTTTCCACCTCGATGATCGTGTAGATGTCGGAGCCCTCGTTGTCGAAGGTGATCGAGGTCGGCACCCGGAAGGCCCGCTCGCGCTTCTTGATGCGGTCGCGGCTCGCCAGCGCATCGGTGGCCTTCACCTCGCCGCCGAGGATCTTCTCGATCATGCTGCGCAGGCGCGGCAGCTTGGCCTCCTCGAAGGGCGCACCGTCGTGATCCTGCAGCCAGAAAACCGCCGTGGCATAGCCATCCTTCGAGGTATAGGTCCGCGCATCGACGACATTGGCGCCGACAAGCGCGAGCGCTCCGGCGATGCGGCTGAAGAGGCCCGGGTGATCGGCCATGGCGAGGCACGCGCGGGTGGCGTCGCGGTCGACATCGGTCGTCAGGTCGATGGCGATCTCGTCGTCGCGAATGGACCTCAGGAGCCGCGCGAAGACGGCGTGCGCCTCCACCGGCAGGCCCTGCCAGTACGGCCCGTAGTGGCGGCCCGTCTCCTCGCGCATTTCCTTGCGGTCCCAGTCGGGCAGCGCGGCGCGCAGGGCCCGCTTCGCCTCGGCCTCGCGCTTGTCGCGGTTGAGATCCTCGAGCCCGGTTTCCAGCGCAGCGGCCGTGTCGCTATAGAGCTGGCGGAAGAGCATCGCCTTCCAGTTGTTCCAGGTGCCCGGCCCCACACCGCGGATGTCGCACACGGTGAGCACCGTCAGAAGGTCCAGCCGCTTGCGGTTCTTCACCGCCTTGGCGAAATCGCGCACGGTGCGCGGGTCGGCGAGGTCCCGTTTCTGGGCCATGTCCGACATCAGCAGGTGATAGCGCACCAGCCATTCCACCGTGGCGGCGTCGTCCGCCTTCAGCCCCAGGCGCGGCGCCACCTTGCGGGCGATCTGCGCGCCCAGAACCGAGTGATCCTCCGCGCGCCCCTTTCCGATGTCGTGGAGAAAGAGCGCAAGGTAGAGCACCTTGCGGTTCACGCCCTCCTTCAGGATGCGGCTGGCGATGGGCAGGCTTTCGGCCAGCTCTCCCCGCTCGATCCGGGCCAGGGTGGAGACGCATTGGATGCTGTGTTCGTCCACCGTGTAGTGGTGGTACATGTTGAACTGCATCATCGCCACGACAGGCGCGAATTCGGGGATGAATGCGCCCAGCGCGCCCAGCTCGTTCATCCGCCGCAGCGCGCGCTCCGGATTGCCGTGCTTGAGGAGCAGGTCGAAGAAGATCCGCACCGCCTCGGGATCGCTCCGCAACTCGTCGTCGAAGAGATGCAGGTTGGCCTTGACCATGCGCATCGCGTCGGGGTGCAGCAGGTAGCCGGTGCGCAGCGCCTCCTCGAAGAGCCGAAGAAGGTTGACCTTGTCGGAAAGGAAGCGCGCGGGATCGGCAACAGTGATCCGGTTGTGCTTGATCTCGTAGCCGTCCTTCACCGGTTTCTTGCGTGAGAACAGCCGAACGAGGCTCGGCGCACGCTTCACATGCGCCGCTTCGAGCCCGGTCAGGAAGATGCGCGTCAGGTCTCCCACCTGGGTGGCGTGGCGGAAATACTCCTGCATGAAGTGTTCCACGGCACGCCGGCCGCCGCTGTCTGAATAGCCCATGCGCTCGGCCACTTCGACCTGGAGGTCGAAGGTCAGCTGATCCATCGCGCGCCCGGTCAGCAGATGCAGGTGACAGCGCACCGCCCACTGGAAATCCTCGGCCCGGCAGAACAGCTCGAACTCCTCCGGAGTAAACAGGCCCCTGTCCACCAACTCGCCGGCATCGCGGACCTCGTAGATGTACTTGGCGATCCAGAACAGCGATTGCAGATCGCGCAGGCCGCCCTTGCCCTCCTTCACGTTGGGCTCGACCATGTACCGCTGCCCGCCCTGCTTGCGGTGCCGCGACGCGCGCTCTTCCAGCTTGGCCTCGATGTAGTCGCGGGCGGTGCCCTTGAAGAGATCCTGCCAGAGCCGCCGGCGCAGATCGTCCGCGAGCGCCGCGTCACCGATGAGCAGGCGGTTTTCCAGGAGCGTGGTGCGGATGGTGTAGTCCTCGCGGCCGAGGCGCAGGCAATCTTTCACTGTCCGGGTGGCGTGGCCGACCTTCAGCTTCAGATCCCAGAGCATGTAGAGCATGCTCTCGATCACGCTCTCCGCCCAGGGTGTCACCTTGTAAGGCGTCAGGAACAGCAGATCGACATCGGACTGGGGGGCCATCTCGTCGCGCCCGTAGCCGCCCACCGCGAGCACGGCGAGACGCTCGCCTTCCGTGGGCGTGGCCAGCGGGTGCAGGTACCGGGACGCCACGTCGAACGCCGTCGTGACCAGACCATCGGTCAGGTAGGCATAAGCGCGCGTCGTCTCGCGCGCGGCGAAGGGCTGCGCGGCGAACGCCTCGGCGATCGCCGCACGGCCAGCCTTCGCCGCGGCGGAAAGCCGTGCCACCGTGGCCGCGCGCAACGCGCGGGCGTCATGCGCGGAGGCGGCATCCTCCGCAAGACCGGCGAACACCGCCTCGCGGTCGAAGATCTCGGCACGCGGGCAGATCAGCCGCCCGGTGTCGGGGGCGGTCTGGTCCGGGCCGGCCTCAGAAGCCAGCCCCGCCGAAGGCTCTGGGAGCAGGGTCAATCACTGTCACCTGGTTGTCGCGGATTTCTGCTACCGCCAGCCCCCGCTCATTAGTCCTGTCGGGCCGCAAACGGAAGACGCCGCCAACACCCTGGAAGCCGGCGCCTTGGGTGAGGGCCGCGCCCGTCAGCGCGTTCGCGTCGCCCTGGGCGACGAGCGCGCCGATCGCGGCGATACCGTCGTAGGCGAGGCCCGCGATGGGATGCGGCGGGGCGCCGTAAGCACTGGCGTAACGGGCGCGGAAACGGGCAGTCATGCTCGGATCGGGCAGGGCGAACCAGCCGCCCTGGACGCCGGGCAGATCGAGGGTCTGGGGCGGAATGTCCCAGCGGGTCAGTCCCATGAACTGGATCTGCGCCGGGTCGATCCCCGACTCCGGCAGGAGCTGGGCCAGCAGCGGCAGAGCTCCAGCGGTGTCGGACGCGAAGAAGATCGTGTCCGCCCCCGAGCGTCGTGCCTCGTCGCGGATCATCGGGATCGCGTTGACGACGCCCTGCTGGGAGAACTCGTAGCTCGCCGTCGCCACCACGGTGACCCCGGCGCGGGCGGCCGCGCTGCGGATCGCGTCGCGGCCGAGCTCTTCGGCCACGGTCTGGCCGTGCACGATCATGATGCGGCTCCGCCCTTGCGAACGTGCATAAGCCAGCAACCGGTCGGCGGTCGTCGAGAAGAGGTTGCCGAGCACGAAGACGTTGTTGCCCGCGATCTCGGGGTTGTTGGAGAAGGCCAGCACGTTCACGTTGTCCGGCGCTACCGCCACGCCGGCGGCATTGGCGGCCTGGGCGTAGACGGGGCCGAGAACGATCTTGGCGCCTTCGTCCACGGCACGCGAGGCCGCAGCGGCGGCCACCTGGGAGTCTCCCGCGGTTTCGTAGACGCGCAGGTCGATCCGCACGCCCTGCAGGTCGGACGCCGCGAGCCGCGCGGCGTTCTCAAGGCTGGCGGCGAGCTGCGCGTCGGCGGAATTGCCCGATCCGCCCGGCACCAGCAGCGCCACCGGCACCGGTTCGCTGGTGTCTATCCGCTGGCCCGTTGTCGGCCCGGCCACCGGCAACGGCTCGCAGGCGGCAAGAAGAAACGCAGCCGCAATGACAGCAAGGCGCGGGGGGCGGTTGCCCAGACTCCTGAAAACGGCGAACATCGCGGGGTCCTCCCTGGTCGTTTTCGTCCTGCGCCTGTGGCGCCCGTCCGGGAGCGACCATACAACGCAGCCGCCGAGGGTCGAGTCTTGAATTACCCAGCCGAGCCGGTTCCCGCCGGGCTGCACCTCGTGGCAACCCCGATCGGGCGCGCCCGCGACATCACGCTGCGCGCGCTCGACACGCTCGCCGGCGCCGACGTGCTGGCGGCGGAAGACACGCGCACCCTCCTCAGGCTCATGGAAATCCACGGGCTGGCGCCCGCCGGCCGGCCGCTCGTGGCCTACCACGATCACAACGCGGCACGGGCGCTGCCGGGCCTCGAGGCCCATCTTCTGCGCGGCGCCTCGGTCGCCTACGCGTCCGAGGCCGGAACGCCCCTGCTGGCCGACCCGGGCTACCGCCTCGTCAACCGCGCCATCGCCCTCGGCGTTCCGGTGCACGCGGTGCCCGGCCCCTCGGCGCTGCTTGCCGCGCTCACCGTCTCGGGGCTGGGGACCGACAGGATCCATTTCGCGGGGTTCCTGCCGGTGCCGGCGGCGGCGCGCCATTCGGCTCTGGAGGCGCTCCGCGGCATCAATGCGACCCTCGTGCTCTACGAATCTCCAAGGCGCGTTGGTGAAACCTTAGCTCTTTTGGCGGACAGTTTCGGAAGCGAACGGCCTGCGGCGCTGTGCCGGGAACTGACGAAGAAGTTCGAGGAGATCCGGCGCGGATCCCTCGGCGAACTGGCCGAGAGCGTTGCCGCCACGCCCGTTCGCGGCGAGGTGGTGCTCGTGATCGGGCGGCCCTCCGGCCCCGAGGGGCCGCAACGCGAAACGGTGGAGGCGGCCCTGGAGGACGCGATGCGGACGATGCGGATCAAGGATGCGTCAACGGCCGTGGCCGGAGCGCTGGGCCTGCCGAGGCGGGAGGTCTACCAGATCGCCCTCGGCATGAGGAAGACCCCGTGAGCGGCGCGCTTGCCTACCATGCCGGCCGGGCCGCCGAGGAAGCCGTAGCGGCGGATTACGAGCGGCGCGGCTACGCCGTGGCCGCGCGCCGGATGCGCAACGCGGCCGGAGAGATCGACCTGGTGCTGCGCGACGGCGCGGGGCTCGTGTTCGTGGAGGTGAAGAAGAGCGGGAGCTTCGCGGCGGCGGCCTGGCGGCTCGGGCGGCGTCAGATGGACAGGATCTGCAGCGCCGCGGCCGCCTTCCTCGACGGCGAGCCGCGGGGCGCCCTCACCGAATGCCGCTTCGACGTTGCACTCGTGAACGTGCGCGGCGAGGTGCAGGTCGTGGAGAACGCTTTCGGCACGGCCTGAGCCGCCGGCCGCCATTGACCTTTCCCCGCCCGCGCCCGACAACGCGCCACCGACACCAGAGCGAGGCGGATATGGCGCTGCGGGTAGCATTCCAGATGGATCCGATCGAGTCGGTGGACATTGCCGCCGACACCAGCTTCAGGCTCGCCGAGGAGGCACAGGCACGGGGCCATGCCCTGTGGGTCTACACGCCCGACAAGCTCACCTTCGACGAGGGGCGCATCGTGGCCCGGGCGCGGCCCGTGCACCTGTCCCGCGAGCCCGGCGCCCATGCCCGCCTCGGCGAGGAGGAACGGCTCGATCTCGCAGGAATCGACGTGGTCTGGCTGCGGCAAGACCCGCCGTTCGACATGGCCTACATCACCACCACCCACCTGCTCGAACGCCTCGCGCCGGGAACGCTCGTGGTCAACGATCCGGGCTGGGTCCGCAACCTGCCGGAGAAGCTCTTCGTGCTCGATTTTCCCGAGCTCACGCCTCCGACGATGATCGCGCGGGACCTTGCCGAGCTGCGGGACTTCCGCGCCCGTCATGGCGACATCATCCTGAAGCCGCTCTACGGAAACGGGGGCGCCGGCGTTTTCAAGCTGGCCGGTGGCGATGGCAACCTCGCCGCGCTGCACGAGCTCTTCGCGTCCTTCAGCCGAGAACCGCTGATCGCACAGAAGTTCCTCCCCGAGGTGGCCTCGGGCGACAAGCGGGTGATCCTCGTCGACGGCGAACCGGCCGGCGCCATCAACCGGGTGCCCGCGGCCGGAGAAACGCGCTCGAACCTCCATGTCGGGGGCCGGGCCGAGCCCGCGGAGCTCACCCCGCGCGACCGCGAGATCTGCGCGGCAATCGGCCCCGCGCTGCGCGAGCGCGGGCAGCTCTTCGTCGGGATCGACGTGATCGGCCGCCACCTCACCGAGATCAACGTGACCTCGCCCACCGGCCTGCAGGAGCTCGAGCGCTTCGACGGCCGCAATATCGCCGCCACCGTCTGGGAGGCGATCGAGCGCCGCCGGGCGACCTGACATGAGCCTGCGCCTGGCGATCGTCACCGCCATCGCGCGCCACCTCGTCAAGCCGCGCCTGCGCCGAACCGCGACGCCGGCAGCCGCGCGCCGGGAGTTCGAGCTTGCGGCGCAGTTCTTCTTCCCGCGCCCGGCCCACCTCTGCCGCCGCGTCCGCCGGAACGGCCCGCTGCGGCTGGACTGGGTGAGCACACGGCCCCTGCCGCCGGGGCGCCTCGTTCTCTATTTTCACGGCGGCGCCTATGTGGCCGGCAGCCCGGCCACCCACCAGGGCCTGCTCGGCTGGCTCTCCGAAGGCACGGGGTGCGAAGTCTGCGCACCGCGCTACCGTCTCGCCCCGGAGGCCCCGTTTCCGGCCGCCTTCGAGGATGCCTGCGCGGCCTGGACGCGGCTCGAAGCGCTCGGATACGCCCCCGGCGACATCGTGCTGGGCGGCGACAGTGCCGGAGGCGGCCTTGCGCTGGCGCTGATGGCCTGGCTCTGCGCGCGCGGCAGGGCTCCCGCCGGGCTCTTCGCCTTCTCGCCCTGGACCGATCTCGCCGGCACCGGCGCATCGCTCACGGCAAACGCCCGGAAGGACGCGCTCCTTCCCGCCGAACGCCTGCCCGAGGTGGCGCAGTATTCGCTTGCCGGCCAGAACCCGCGGGACCCGCGTATCTCGCCGCTTTACGCCGGCTTCGCCGCGCCGCCTCCGCCCGTGCTGCTGCAGGTCGCGCGGAGCGAGATCCTCTTCGACGACGCGGCGCGGATGGCCCAGCTACTGCGCGACGCCGGCGGTTCGGCAACGCTCGACGTGTTGCCCGACGCACCCCATGTCGTCCAGCTCATGGGGCCGCGCGTGCCGGAGGCAGGCGCAGCGGTTGCGCGGGCAGCGCGCTTCGCCCGCGCCTGCCACGACGCGGCTCAGGCCGGCTCGGGCGTCATCGCAAGGCGGTAGCCAAGAGCCTCGGCAACATGGGGCCGCCGCACCGGGCCGGTGCCCTCGAGATCGGCGAGGGTCCGCGCGACGCGCAACACCCGGTGATATCCGCGCGCGGAGAGGCCCATGCGCTCCGCGACCCGCAGCAGCAACTCCCGCCCCTCTGCGTCGGGCGCGGCGATCTCCTCGAGCGCGCTTCCTTCGGCATCCGCGTTCACCCTGATCCTCGGATGCTCGGAGTAGCGCTCCGCCTGCCGCTGGCGCGCGGCCGCCACACGAGCAGAGATCTCTGCCGAGCTGGCCCCGGAAGGCGGCAGGTCGAGATCGGAATAGGCGACGGGCGGCACCTCGACCCGCAGGTCGAACCGGTCCATCAGCGGGCCCGAGATGCGCCCCATGTATTCTGCGCCGCAGCCGGGG
>CAYXOX010000141.1:269-7838 GCA_964466745.1 uncultured Rhodobacterales bacterium | reverse complement strand
TTCTCGATCAGATGCGCGATGGCCACGCCGCCACCGCCGCCCGACATGTTCTCGTACGTCGCGTTGCCGACGAGCCCCGCGTTCGTCAGCGCCTCGCCCGTTCCGCGCGCCGTGCCGTCCCATCCGCCGCCGGCGCCGCCGGGAATGAGGAAGTGCACCTGGTCGAGCATCTGGTGGCCTTCAGCATTGGCCATGCTGCCCAGAGCAAAGGTGGCCGTTGCTGCGGCGATCGCAGCCCGGCGCGTCCACCCAAGGGTGTTCATGTGGTTGTCCTCCCATTTGACAGGCGGTCCTCCGCCGCCCATGCTCCTTCTTCACACAGAAAGCTGACAGAAGCCTGACAGGTGCCTGGCGGGGGTTACGCAGCGCTTTCGCAGGGAGGGTGGGGTGAGGTATCTTCTCGTCGAAGACAACCTCGAGCTGGCCGAGGCAGTGCTCGCCCGACTGGCGCTCGACGGCCACGCGGTGGACCACGCCGCGACCCTGGCCGAGGCCGAGGATTGCCTCGCCGCTGCAAGCTACGATCTGATCCTGCTCGACGTGATGCTGCCCGACGGCGACGGGCGCGAATTCCTCGCCCGAAGCCGAGCGCGCCTCGAAGTGCCCGTGATCGTGCTGACGGCCCGTAGCCAGGTGAGCGACAGGGTGGGCGCGCTGGACCAGGGCGCCGACGACTACATCACGAAACCCTTCGACTTCGCCGAGCTGGAAGCGCGGTGCCGGGCCGTGCTCCGCCGGGGTGGCGGCTCCGCGCGCAACGAGATCGCGCTCGGTTCGGCGGTGTTCGATCCGCTGGGAGGAACGCTCCGCCTCGGGCAGCGGGTGGTGGACCTCAAGAGCCGCGATATCCGCCTTCTCGAGGTGTTCGCGCGCCACCCGGGCCAGATCCTTTCGAAAGGACAGCTGATGGACCGGCTCTTCGCCAACGATGCCGAGGTGACGGAAAACGCCATCGAGGTGTATGTCGGGCGGCTGAGACGCAGGATCGACGGCATGGGCATCCGGATCGAGACGGTGCGCGGCCTCGGCTACCGGATGGAGCCCGCCGGGCCGTGAGCCACACCGGCTCCATCCGGCGCCGGCTCACGTTCCTGCTTGCGGGTGTGGCGGCAGTTCTCTCGCTGGTGTCCTGGGCCATGGTCACGGGGCTTGCCCGGCAGGCGGCCGAGCGGACGCAGGACAACGTGCTCGCCGCCTCGGCGACGGCCATCGCGGAAACGCTGCGCGCCGACCAGGGCGAGATCCGGCTGGAGCTGCCCTACTCGGCCTTTTCCATGCTCGGCGCGATCAGCGAAGACCGCGTTTTCTATCGCGTGGCGGCCGAGGGAAAGGTGCTGACCGGCTACCCCGAGCTGCCGGTCCCGACGCTCGACGCGCCGCGGACCGGGCGCGTCACCTTCGACACCGGGGAATACCGCGGCGAGGAGGTGCGCATGGTTTCCCTGACGCGGCTCGTGACCGTGGCCACCGAACCCGTCGCGGTGACGGTGACGGTTGCGCAGACCCGCAATGGCGTGGCGGCAATCGCGGGAGAGCTGTCGCAGCTCGCAGCCCTCCTTTCCGTCGCGCTCTTTCTCGTTGCAGTGGCGCTCTCGTTCTTTGCGGCCCGGGCCTCGCTCCGGCCGCTCAACGAGATCGCGCAGGCCGTGGCGCGCCGTGGGCCATCGGACCTGCGCCCCCTGCGCAGGGCGGCGCCCGAGGAGCTCGCCCCGCTGCTCACCGCGCTGAACCGGCTGATGGAGAGGCTGGGCGAGTCGATCCGCCGCTCGGAAGATTTCATCGCCGAGGCCGCGCACCGCGTGCGCACGCCGCTTGCCACCGTGAGGGCACAGGCGGAAATCGCGCTGCGCTCGATCGAGGACGAGTCCGAGAGGATGCGCCTTCGCCGGATGATACGGGCCGTCGACGAAAGCTCCCGCTCAGCTGGCCAGCTGCTCGACCATGCAACCGTCGCCTTCCGCGCCGAGGACCTCGCCCTCGACCGGATCGACCTCGCGGATCTCGCGCGGCGCACCGTCACCGCGCTTGAACCGACCGCCGCCATGAAGGACATAGACATCCGGCTCCACGCGGAGCCCGCCGAAGCCGAGGGCGATACCGTGCTGCTGGAAAGCGCCTTGCGCAACGTGCTCGACAACGCGATCAAGTATTCGCCCGAGGACACCGCCGTGACGTTGCGGGTGGAGCGGCAGAACGACGGCGCCTGCATCACGGTGGCCGACGAGGGGCCGGGGCTGGGCGACGGGCCGTACGAACGCCTGACGGAGCGGTTCCGCCGCGGCCAGAACGTGGACGGCATCGTCGGCTCCGGCCTCGGCCTGACCATCGCGAACGACGTGCTGCAGGCCCATGGCGGGAGGCTGACTCTCGGGCAGGCCGCTGACGGGAGAGGAACATGCGTCTCGCTGCACTTGCCACGCTCCTGAACGTCTGGGCCGGGCTCGCCTGCGCGCTCGAAATCGAGGAACAGCGCCGCTTCGAAGGCACGGGCGAGCGCGAGCTCAGGATCCTGTCGACCGCCGATCTCGAGGTGTTCGTGCCCTTCCTCGAGGCCTTCCACGCGGACAACCCGCTGCTTACGCTGGACTACACGGTCGTGTCTTCGGCCGAGCTGCACCGCGCGATCCGGGACGGCGCCGTCCATGATCTCGCCATCTCCTCGGCGACCGATCTCCAGTTCCAGCTCGTGAACGACGGTTTCGCACGCAGTCACCGTTCCGCCATGACCGAGGCGTTGCCGGACTGGGCCCGCTGGCGCGACCTGATCTTCGCCTTCACCGCCGAGCCCGCCGTTGTTGTGATCTCTGCGGACCGTTTCGAAGGGCTTTCCGTCCCGTCCACCCGGCAGGAGCTGACGGCGGTGTTGCGCGACAATCCGGAAAGGTTCCGCGGTGCGGTGGGCACGTACGACGTGCGCGAAAGCGGGCTGGGCTACCTGTTTGCCACCCAGGAGGCGCGGGCGACGGATGCGTACTGGCGGCTTTCCGAGGTGATGGGGCGGCTCGATCCCAAGCTCTACTGCTGTTCGGCGCAGATGATCGACGACGTGGCCAACGGCCGGCTGGCGCTCGCCTACAACGTGCTGGGCAGCTACGCGGCCGAGCGGTTGGCGCGGGCCTCGGGCGGCGAGGTCCAGATCCTGCGAATGACCGATTTCTCCAACGTGATCCTGCGCACGACGATCATTCCCGCCACCGCGCAAGAACCAGAGGCGGCCGGCCGGTTCATCGACATGCTGCTCGCCACCGGCCTGCGCGACGCCCCCGAAGACTGGCCTCTTCCCCCTCTCGGCGAGACGGCCGACACCAACGGCACCGGCTTCGGGCCGATCAGGCTCGGGCCCGCTCTGATGGTCTATCTCGACCCGCTGAACCGCCGCGCCTTTCTCGAGGAATGGACGAACGCGATCGAACAGAACTGACCCTGCCGCGCGCCGGCCTCGCGCGCCGTCCAGCAACACGGGCGCGCGCCCCTCGCCGCACCGCCGGCGCGACCGAAGCGGTCAAGCCAGCAGGGCGACGAACCCGGCGAGGCCCACCGCAAGCGCGAGGCCCAGTGCAAGAAAGCGCCGCCGCAGCCGATGGTCCAGCCGCGAGGCACCCTCCGAATAGTCGAAGCGCTCGTACATCACCCGGTCCATCGGCAGCCCGAGCGCGAGCAGCGTGTCCGATACCGCCGTCACCATCGGGCCGGGCCCGCAGATCATCGCCACCGTCCGGGCCGGATCGAGGCCCGCCAGCATGCCGGCAAGCCGCGCACTGTCGAGCCGGCCGATCTCGCCTGTCCATTCCTCGGAAGAGGTCTCGCTGACAAGGAGCGTCGTCAGGTCGAGCACCTCCCGCGCCGCTTCGATCTCGTCGAGGCAGGCGAAGTTCTCCGGCGCTCCTGCAGCGTAGGCGAGCCTCACCGGCCGCCCGTGGCCTTGCGCGGCAAGGTCGCGCAGGAGCCCCATGATCGGTGCGACCCCAACGCCGCCGGCGATCAGGAGGATGGCGTCGTGCTCGTGGCCCTCCATCGTGAAGGCGCCGTGGGGCCCGTCGAGGCCGATCGCGGTGCCCGGCTCCAGCGCCCCGATGCCGTTCGTGAAATCGCCCGCCTCCTTGACGATGAGGCTCAGCCCGGGCCGCTTCGGGCTGTCGGCGATGGAAAAGGGATGGTCGAAGAGCGGAAAGCGACGCGCGCCCTCCGTCATCCACACGAACTGCCCGGCCCGGTAGCCGAGAGGCGGCGTTCCGGGCGCAGGCTGGATGTCGAGCTCCCACATCCGGTCGGCCAGCGGCGTGACGGAGGCCAGCCGCCACGGGCGCATGTGAAGGCGCGCCCAGCGCCAGCCGTAGAGCAGTGCGATCACCCCGAGGGCGATTGCACCGACCGCCCACCAGAAGCCTTGGAGTGCCCCTGTGGCGCTGAACCTGCCGGCGCTGACGGCGTGATGCAGCCCGCCGCCCAGCGCCACCGCCGAAAGAACCACATGGGTCGCGCGCCACGCCTCGTACGGAACCGGCAGCCGGTTGCGCAGCACGGAGCTCAGAACGAGGAGCAAGAGCGCCCAGAGGGCGATCACCCCGCTGCGGTATTGCGGCAGGGTGTGATAGGCTCGCAGGCGTTCGAACCCCAGCGCCGGGTCGGCGAGCGCCGTCGGAATCACGTAGGCCACGGGATGGAGCAGGAGCGCCAGCAGAACCCACCACGCCGCCGTCTTGTGAAACGCCATCACACGGTCGATCCCGAGGCGGCCGGACACGATCCGGAACCTGCCCGACGTGACGAACTGCACCGCCATGGCCGCAAGCCCGACAATGCCCAGCCCGGCCGCGAAAACCTCCCAGCCAACCGTCGGCGCCACGTCCCGGGTGGCCGCAAGCGCCAGTGGCACAAGGCAGACCACGGGGTAGAGCAGGGCCGCGGCAGCGGCGGGCAGGCGGATCGGGCGGTGCTCCTGCCCGGCGAGACGGCTTTCTCCCGCTTCCTGCATCCTTCGTCTCCCTTTCCTGTTGCAATCCAGTCGCGCGAGTGGCGGGCGCGGTCCTTGATCTGGATTAAGGCGCGGGCATGCAGTCGTGTCAGGCTTGCCGCGTCGACCGTTTTGGAGGGGAAGTTGCCATGGCACGTGTCCTGATGCGGTTCGCGGTGCTGGTGTTCGCCGCAGCGGGCCCGGCGGCCGCCGAGGAACCCGGGCTCGCGGAGATCACCGAAGCGTGGCTCATGGGCCCGCACGGCTCCTACCGTTCGCCGTCCTTCACCCACTGGAACGAGGATGGCGAAATTCCGACGGCCTGTGCCGCCTGCCATTCCGAAACCGGCATGCTGGACTGGCTCGGCGCCGACGGCACCCCACCCCTCTCGGTGGAGCATCCCGGCACCATCAACACGGTGATCGGCTGCGCCTCCTGCCACGTCTCCGAGGCCGAAGCGCTCGACGCGGTCCCGTTCCCCTCCGGCGTGACGATCGGGACTCTCGGCGCATCAGCCACCTGCACAGTTTGCCACCAGGGCCGCAGCTCGACCGACACCGTCTCCGCGGCGATCGAGGGGATGGAGCCGGATGCCGTTTCCGCCGATCTCGGCTTCATCAACGTACACTACGGCGTCGCTGCGGCGGTGATGCACGGCGCGGAGGTGCGCGGCGGCTTCCAGTATCCCGGCGAACGCTACGCAGGCCGCTTCGCCCATGTGCCGAGCGCCGGCACCTGCGTTGCCTGTCACGAACCGCACAGCACCGAGGTCGAAACCGAAGGCTGCCTCACCTGCCACCAGGGCGTGAACGACATCACCGCAATTCGCACGCGCCATGCCGATTTCGATGGCGACGGTTCGGCAAGCGGAGGCATCCGGGACGAGATCGAGGGCCTGCACGCGATCCTTCTCGACCGGATTCGCGCCTATTCCCGCGAGATTGTCGGCACGCCCATCGGCTACGCGCCCGACAGCTTTCCCTACTTCTTCACCGATGGCGACGGCGACGGGGCGATCGGCCCCGGGGAAGCGATCTTTCCCAACCGCTACGCGAGCTGGACGCCGCGCCTGCTGATGGCCGCCTACAACTACCAGGTCGTGGCGAAGGACAAGGGCGCCTGGGTGCACAACCCCGCCTATGCCCTGCAGCTCCTGCACGACAGCGTGGTGAGCATTTCCGAACCGATCGGCGCTGACACGGGCGCGTTTTCGCGCCCCTGATCCGCCCGGGCACGACCGGCCTCTCCCCGTCCCGCGGGCCCGCGGGCAGCCAGGTGCCGGGAAATGCACAGAGCGGCGGCGCGGGCGCGGGGGCGAGCCTGGTTCCCGTTCCCGACGGCACCGCGAGTCCCGGCTACCCCGGACTGCCGCAAGCGCGCCGTGGCTGCGCACGCCGGCCGCGCTGCGGCGCGGGCAGCAACGGCGCCCGGCTCCGGCGGAAACCGCAGGCGAATCGCCGCCGGCCGTCGCACCGCCGCCTTGACCTGCGTCATTTCATGCCCGCGTGCGGGTGGTGCATCTTCGCACCAGGGAGGATCGCCATGACTAAAGATAGTGATACCGCCTTCGCATCCGGGAGCGCACCCGCCGGCAGCAGTGATGCCTGGAACGCCGCACGCAGCCTTCTCGACGGATTTGACGACGGCACGATCAACATCGCGCACGAAGCACTCGACCGGCATGTCGCACGGGGCCACGGCAGCGAGATCGCGCTGCGCTGGCTCGGCAAGGACGGGCAAGCGAAGGAATTCACCTACGCCGGCCTGGCGGCCATGACCGCGCGCTTCGCGAACGTGCTCACCGCCCATGGGCTCCGGCGGGGCGACAGCCTCTTTGCGCTGCTCGGCCGCGAGCCCGAACTCTACGCCGGCGCCCTCGGCACGCTGAAGGCCGGGCTCGTCTTCACGCCGCTCTTCTCGGCCTTCGGGCCGGAGCCGATCCGCACTCGCATGGAGATCGGGGGCGCGGCGGCGCTTCTGACCACCGCCTCGATCTACCGCCGCAAGATCGCGCCCTGGCGGGACGCGCTCCCCGGGCTGAAGCTGGTGCTCGTGCTCGGCGATGAGGCGCCGGAGGGCTGCGTTGCCCTGGGGCCGGCGATGGAGGCCGCCTCTCCCGAGTTCGAAACGGTGCGGATGGGCGCGGAGGATCCGGCCCTCATCCACTTCACCTCGGGCACCACAGGCAAGCCCAAAGGCGCGGTCCACGTGCACGGCGCCGTCGCCTACCATGCCTACTCGGGGCGGGAGGCGCTCGGCCTCGCACCGGGCAAGACGTACTGGTGCACGGCCGATCCCGGCTGGGTCACCGGCACCTCCTACGGGATCATCTCGCCATTGGTGAACCGGGTGAAGATGATCGTCGAAGAGGCGGAGTTCGAGCTCGACCGCTGGTACGGCATCGTCGCGCGCGAGCGGGTGCAGATCTGGTACTCCGCGCCGACCGCGATCCGCATGATGATGCGTGCCGGAGCCGGGGCCGCGGAACCCTACGACTTCTCGTCGCTCGAGTTCCTCGCCAGCGTGGGCGAGCCGCTCAACCCCGAGGCGGTCGTCTGGTCCGAGGGCGTGTTCGGCCAGCCCTTCCACGACAACTGGTGGCAGACCGAGACGG
>CAYXOX010000141.1:0-259 GCA_964466745.1 uncultured Rhodobacterales bacterium | reverse complement strand
AACCGCCCCGGCATGGAGGTGAAGCCGGGCTCGATGGGCAAGCCCCTGCCAGGAGTGGAGGCCGCCATCCTCGACCGCGAGGGCGAGACGATCCGGGAACTCGGACCCCGCGAGGTGGGCGAACTCGCGCTGCGGCCTGGCTGGCCCTCGATGATGCGGGCCTACCTGCACGAGCAGGCGCGCTACGCGAAGGCCTTCGCGGGCGGCTGGTACTTCTCGGGCGATCTCGCGATGCGCGACGACGAGGGGTATTTCTGGT
>CAYXOX010000140.1:7519-7848 GCA_964466745.1 uncultured Rhodobacterales bacterium | reverse complement strand
GCTCGTCGATTTCCAGCTCGTTGCCCCAGTAGATGTGGTTGTCGATCATCGCCGAGAGCAGGTTGTGCGCCGAGGTGATGGCGTGAAAATCGCCGGTGAAATGAAGGTTCATGTCTTCCATCGGCACGACCTGCGCCAACCCGCCCCCGGCGGCCCCGCCCTTCATGCCGAAGTTGGGGCCGAGCGAGGCTTCGCGGATGGCGATGGCCGCCTTCTTGCCGATGGCATTGAGCCCGTCGCCGAGCCCGACGGTGGTCGTCGTCTTGCCCTCGCCGGCGGGCGTGGGCGTGATGGCGGTGACGAGGATGAGCTTGCCGTCGGGCCGATCT
>CAYXOX010000140.1:0-7509 GCA_964466745.1 uncultured Rhodobacterales bacterium | reverse complement strand
ATCCTGCGCGACCTTCGCCTTGTCATGGCCATAGGGCAGCAGGTGGTCGGACGGGATACCGAGCTTGTCGCCGATCTCTTGAATCGGCTTCTTGTTCGCCGCGCGGGCGATTTCAATGTCGGTTTTGTGGCTCATCGTGTCGGTCCTCCCTGATGCCTCGGATGATGTTGCGCAATGTATACATCAGCAAAATCCCCGATGCCTATGCTCATTCTCGCCTCTCGCGACCGAATTTGCGACATCGGCCTGAAAAAGTTGCCGATATGAAACCTGGCACCACGAACCGGAACGTCGGAACCGTTCCGAAAAAGGTCGCTTTCAGGGCATGATGTACGCATCTTGCGCAATTCGGGGCAAAATCGGCACCCACGTCCAGGTCCACGAAGCTTTAGCGCGCGCACAAGAAAAGCCCCGAAGGCGGGTGGCCGTCGGGGCTTTTGCATCATTTCGCCGGCTTACGTGGGTTCGGGCTCCATGCCGCCGCCCTTGGGCTTCTTGCGCGGCTTGGTCTTGGGAATTGCCGCGACCGATGCTTCGGGCTCGTCTTTCGCCGCGCTGCCGCCCTCATCGTCGTCCACGTGCGGCGGCTCGCCCCTGATCACGCGCTTGATCTCCTCGCCTGTGAGAGTCTCGTATTCCAACAGGCCCTGCGCAAGGCGTTCCCATTCATCGCGGCGGTCCTCGAGGATCGACTTGGCGCGCGCGTAACCTTCCTGCACGAAGCGCTTCACTTCCTCCTCGATCAGCTCCTTGGTATGGGCCGAGACGGAGAAGCCGCCGGTGTTGCCCGAGTAGCCCTCGGCCGCCTCGGCGTAATCAATGTTGCCGACCTTTTCCGACATCCCCCAGCGCATCACCATGGCCCTTGCCAACTGGCTGGCCTGCATGATGTCACCCGCCGGGCCGTTCGACACTTCGTCCTCGCCCCATTTGAGGATCTCGGCGGCCTTGCCCGCCATGGTCATGGCAAGCTGCTGTTCGCACTGGTCCTTGTGCCAATTGAGCCGATCCATTTCGGGCAGGCTGACGACCATACCCAGAGCGCCACCGCGCGGGATGATCGTGGCCTTGTAGACGGGATCGCACTTCGGCAGCGTAAGCCCGGCGATGGCATGGCCCGCCTCGTGATAGGCGGTATGTTCCTTCTGCTCGTCGGTGAGCACCATCGAACGGCGCTCGGCGCCCATCATCACCTTGTCTTTCGCGTTCTCGAAATCCTCCATGGTGACGAAACGCCGGCCAACCCGCGCCGCCATGAGCGCGGCCTCGTTCACGAGGTTCGCGAGGTCGGCGCCGGAGAAGCCGGGAGTGCCGCGCGCTATGAGGCGCAGGTCCACGTCGGGGCCCAACGGCACCTTGCGGGCATGGACGTTCAGGATTTTGTCGCGGCCCTTGATGTCGGGGTTGGGCACGGTCACTTCGCGGTCGAACCGCCCGGGGCGCAGAAGCGCGGGATCGAGCACGTCCTTGCGGTTGGTGGCGGCGATGATGATCACCCCCTCGTTGGCCTCGAAGCCGTCCATTTCCACCAGAAGCTGGTTGAGGGTCTGCTCGCGCTCGTCGTTGCCGCCGCCGTAGCCGGCGCCGCGCGCCCGGCCCACCGCGTCGATCTCGTCGATGAAGACGATGCAGGGCGCGTTCTTCTTGGCCTGCTCGAACATGTCGCGCACGCGGCTCGCGCCGACGCCCACGAACATCTCCACGAAGTCGGAGCCCGAGATCGTGAAGAACGGCACGCCCGCCTCGCCCGCGATGGCACGTGCGAGCAGCGTCTTGCCGGTGCCCGGCGGGCCAACCAGAAGCGCGCCCTTGGGGATCTTGCCACCCAGACGCGAGAACTTCTGCGGGTTGCGCAGGAACTCGACGATCTCCTCGAGTTCTTCCTTCGCCTCGTCGATCCCCGCGACATCGTCGAAGGTGACGCGGCCGTGCTTCTCCGTCAGCAGCTTCGCCTTGGACTTGCCGAAGCCCATCGCGCCGCCGCGCCCGCCGCCCTGCATCCTGTTCATGAAGTAGATCCACACGCCGATCAGGAGCGCGAAGGGCAGGAGCGAGAGCAGGAAGGTGGCAAAGCCGGACTGTTGCTGGGGCTCGGCCGTTACCTCGATGTTGCGCTCGATCAGCAGATCGGTCACCGCGGCATCCTCGGGCCGGACGGTCACGTAGTCGCGGCCATCGTTACCCCGGAAACGGATCGACTCGCCGTCGAGCGTGACGGAATTCACATTGCCCTGTTCGACCGACTCCACGAATTCGGAGTAGCTGATCGACCGGCTCTGGAGCGTGGACTGGCCGCCGCTGAAGAGGTTGAACAGTGCCAGGATCAGAAGAAAGAGAACGACCCAGAAGGCGATGTTTCTCGCGTTGCCCACAAAGATTGCTCCTTCGCATGGGGAGGGCGGGTGCCGCGCGCGCTGCACCCGTTTGGCCCAAAGATAGCCACTGGCGCGGCATCTTCAATGCGCGGTGAGCGATGAGAGGAATGCCGCGCGTCCCCTGACGAGCTCGGCATGCCATCCTCGGTCGTGGCCAGCGAGCGGCGCCGCGACAAGCTCCGCGCCCCGCCACGCCGCGGGCGTAGCGCGCAGATCCCGGGCCGGTAAGCCGCTGCGATTGCCGCAAACCGCCAGCCCCTCGGCGCCGAGCGCCCCGATCTCGATGCCGGTTTCCTCGGCGGCGGTCGGCGCGCGCAGGCGCCAGCGGCCGTCCCACGGCTCCGAAGGCGACGTGCGCAGCTCGGCGACTGCGGCAAATTCGCGCGAGACGGTGAAGCGGTCCCGGGAAAGCTGCACATCGCACCCGGCGAGCGTCGCCCGGCCAAGGGGCTGCAGGCCCGCGGGCAGGGCCCTTTCGACCGCATCGCCGCGCGGGGCGGCCTCCGGGCCGGCAACGAAGCGCAGCGCCGCGCCCAGGAGGCGGCGCTGCACGGCCGGCTGTGCCGCCTCGAAGGCCGCGCGCGAAATGGTGATCGCACCGGCCGGGCTGATCTCGACGTGTTTAACGGCGAAGCGGGCCACCGCGGCGTCCAGGAGGTCGCGGGCCTCGGCGAGGTTCCGCGCCACCGCGGCCAGAACCTCGACCGTCAGCCCGTGACGCCCAAGTTCGGGTAGCGCGGCGCGGGCCCGCGACCTCTCGAAGCGGGGATCCGAGTTGCTGGGATCGTCGGCCCAAGGCACGCCCCTTTCCCGCAAAAGCGCCTGCAGCGCGGCCCTGCGCTCTTCCAGCATCGGCCGCAGGAAGAGGGCCCCCCGGCGCTCGAAGCGCGCGGGCATGGCTGCAAGCCCGTCGAGCCCCGGCTTGCGCCTGAGCCGCATCAGAAAGGTCTCGGCAAGATCGTCGGCAGTGTGCGCGAGGAGCACCGCCGCCAGCCCCCGCTCGCGCGCCCAGCCGGCCAGCAACCCGTAGCGAAGGCGCCGGGCGGCGGCCATCAGGTTGCCCGGCCCGGACCTGGGCAACGCATCCGGCCCGCCACGCAGGACGACATGGGGCAGGCCCAGCTTTCGGCACTCGAGCGCCACCAGCCGCGCCTCCTGCGCGGCCTCCGGGCGCAGCCCGTGGTCGACCGTCGCGACCTCGAAAGGCAAAGCTCGCTCACCCGCAAGCTCGCCGGCCATCGCGAGAAGCGCCATGGAATCGCTGCCGCCCGATACGGCGAGCCCGATGGGCCGCGCCCCCGCCTCCGGGCCGAGAAGCCGGCGCAGCGACTGCGCGAGCCGTTCCGCAGCGCGACCGTCATCGTGCGCGTGTCCGGCGCCGCAGCCATGCTCGCCGGCCGGATGGAGGAAATCGCTCACCGCCCGGCCGCGGCCGTCTCAGCGGCAGCCAAGCGCGGCACGGGTGCGCTCTGCCTCGGCAACGGCGGCGCTGCCGGGGTAGCGCACACCGACCTCGGCAAGGGTCACGCAGGCTTCGGCCGTCTGCTGGAGCGCGCCCAGCGCCGCTCCGAGCCTGAACAGTGCATCGGGTGCGCGCGGGCCGTCGGGCGCGTCGGAGAAGCTGCGCAGGAACGCGCGGGCTGCCGCGGTCGTTTCACCCAGTTCCGAGAGCGCGGCGCCGCGCAGGTAGTCCGCCTCGCCCTGCATCGGACTGCCGGGATAGGCGATCGCGAAGGCCTCGAAGCGGTCGGCGGCGACTCGCCAGTCCGCGGCGTCGTAGGCGGCGCGGGCGGCCTCGAAATCGGCACGCTCGCCCACGGCAAGCTCGCCAGCGGACGTCTCGCCGCCACCGGTGCCCGGCTCCGGCAAGGCCGCCCCGGCCTCGCCGCCCAGGGGGGGCTGCGGCGCGAGGGCGGTCGGGTCACCCCCTTCCAGCTCGGTCAGGCGGAACTCAAGATCGCCAAGCCGGTTGGCCGCATCCTCGGTGATGCGGCCAATCCGGAATTCCAGCTCCTCCGTCCGCGCCGTCAGCCGGCGGAGTGCCGCTTCGACGGCATCCACGCGTTCAAGCGCACTGCCGCCCTGGCCCGCAGAGGGTGCCGCCGTGCCGCCGCCTGCAAGCTCCGCACGCAGCGAGGCGATCTCGGCGGAAAGCGCCGATAGCTCGGAGCGGATCTGCGCGAGGGTGGCGTCGCGGTCCTGGGCGAGCGCCGACGGCGCCGCCACCAGAAACGCCGCCGCCAGCATGGCAAGCCCGAAGGTCGCGATGCGGCGCACCGCCGTCATGATTGCCTGCCCCTTCAGCTTCCAACCGCGCCCAGCGCCAGAACCGTCACCGCGCGGCGGTTCTGTGAGTAGCAGCTCTCGTCGGAGCAGACCGCGACGGGACGCTCCTTGCCGTAGGTCACCGTCTCGAGCCGCGAGGGCGCGACGCCCTGGGCAACGAGATACTGCTGCACGGCGCTCGCCCGGCGCGCGCCGAGCGCGAGGTTGTATTCCCGCGTTCCCTGCTCGTCGGCATGGCCCTCGATCACGGCGCGATAGTCGGCGTTCGTCATCAGCCAGCGCCCCTGCGCATCGAGCGTTGCGCGGCCCTCCGCAGTGAGGGTGGACTGATCGACGACAAAGAACACGCGGTCGCCCACAGTGTTGTTGAAATAGGCCGGCGAAGAGGGGTCCGCCGCCGAGCCGAGGCCGGCGGAATCAATCCCGCCGAGGCCGGCGCCGGCGGCACCCTGCCCGCCACTGCCGGCACCGAAGCGGCCGGCTCCCTGGTCGGCGCATGCGGCGAGCGCGAGGGAGGCTGCGAGGAGGGCGAAGATACGAAGAAATCGCATTGGCGAGTTATCCTGTTTGTGGGCGCGTTCTTGTGGCGCGGTCTGAACTGCTCGGTCCTCGGGTCAGCTTAGCACGTTCGCACGTGCGAGGAAACGCGAGGGTATGCAGGCGAAACGCCCGGCTTCGCACGGACGGGCGCCCTCAGCGTTGCAGCGGCCCCCAGGAAGGGTCCGAGGCCGCACCCTCGAGCCGCACCTGCCGCAGGTTGCGCCCCGAGATGTCCACCGAGTAGAGCGTGGGCGCCCCTGCGGCGCCCTGGGTTTCGCGGGTGAACATGATCACCCGCCCGTTGGGCGACCACGTCGGGCCCTCGTCGAGGAACGAGGCCGTCAGCAACCGCTCCTCCGATCCGTCGATGCGCATTACCCCGATGTGGAAGCGCCCGCGGTTCTGCTTGGTGAAGGCGATGAGATCGCCGCGGGGCGACCACACCGGCGTTCCGTACCGGCCCTCCCCGAAGCTGATCCGCCGCGCCTCGCCGCCCGAGGCCGGCATCACGTAAAGCTGCTGGCTGCCCGAGCGATCGCTCTCGAACACCAGCTGGCGTCCGTCGGGGGAGAAGGAGGGCGCCGTTTCGATGAACGGATCGGAGGTGAGGCGCCGGGTGGAGCCGCTGGAAAGATCGAGGGTGTAGAGATCGGTGTTGCCCCCGGCCGCGGTCAGTGAGAAGACCACGCTGCGCCCGTCGGGCGAAAAGCGCGGCGCGAAGCTCATCGTGCCCTGCGGCGTGGCGAGGTTGCGCCGGCCAGCCGTGGCGACGTCGAGCAGGTAGATCTGGGGGAAGCCCGTCTCGTAGCTGGTGTAGAGCACCCGGTCGCCCGTCGGCGAGAAGCGCGGCGCCAGCACGATGGCGGAACTGTCGGTGAGATACTGCAGGTTGGCGCCGTCATAGTCCATGATCGCGAGGCGCTTGCGACGGTTGTCCTTCGGGCCCTGCTCGGCCACGAACACGACGCGGCTGTCGAAATAGGCGCCCTCCCCGGTGATGCGCGAATAAACGGCATCGGCCACCTTGTGGGCCATGCGCCGCCAGCTCTGCGGCGGCCCGGAGAACCGCAGACCCTCGCCCAGCTCGGCGCCGGAAAACACGTCCCACACCCGGAACTTGACGGTGAGCTGCCCGCCCGAGATTCCGGCTGCGCCCGTCACCAGCGCCTGCGCGTTGATCGCGCGCCAATCGGGGAAGCGGACCGGATCGGCGAAGCTGGCCGGCTGCGAGATGAAGGCCGTGGACGGGATCTCGCGGAACAGCCCTGTGCCGGCCAGATCGGCCGCCACCACGCGGGCGATGTCGCGGGCGTAGGCGGCGGCGTCGGCTGTCTCCGCCTCGAAGGCCGGTGCCGCGAAGGGCAGCGGCTCGATCACGCCTTCCGTGATCTCGATGCGCAGCGGGCCCGATTGCGCGCCCGCCTGCGGCGCCGGCAGCGTTGCGAGCGCCACGGCCGCGGCGAGCGCGCCGATAGCGCCGATAGCGCCACGAAGGAAGCGGAATCTAGGGGTACGCACCATGGTCACCGGGTTCTCATGCTCTCTGGGTTAAAGGTCATTTCGATGTCCCGCCACTGGTCATATTGCTCCGTCGGCAGATTGTAGCCCGTGGCGCCGCACCGCAAGATCGCGCGCCGCGCCGCCTCGAAGGCCTGCCGGGCCGCCGCCTCGGTGCCGCCGGAGAACCTGACCAGACGGATGGATCCCGCAACGGGGCGCGCGTCCGGCGTCATCTCCACGCCCACGACCACGGTCGTGGCAAGCGCATCGGAAGAGAGCGAGCCGAGATTCCAGCACGAGGCGATCGCCAGGACGAGCGCCCCCTGCTGGGCCGCCGAGAGCGGAGGCGCGGCGGGCGCTTCCGAGGCGAGCGCGTCGGCCGCCGCGGCGGCAAGCGCATCGGCCACGGCATCGTCGAGCGCGGCCGGCTGCTGCTCGGCTTCGGGTTCCTCGTCGGAGGCCGCCGTGCGGGGGGGCTCGCTGACCTCCGGTTCCGAGGGCCGTTCGGGACGCGCGGCCGGTCTGCGCGAGGCCAGCGGCGGGCCGCCCTCCGGCTCCAGCGCCTCGGCCTCGGTGACGATCTCCCGCGCCGCCTCCTCGGCCGCGCGTTCCTCCCGCGGCGCCTCCACGGTCTCGGGCGCCTCGGCAGGCTCGGGCGTGACGGCCTCCTGGGCTTCGGGCGCCGTCGCAACATCCTCGGGCGGCGCTGGCACGGGCTCGGGTGCAACCCGCTCCACCGGCCTCGGACGCGGGCGCTGGCCCGGGGTCAGCGCCGGCGTATCGGCCGGGGGAAGCAGGCTCGCGGTGT
>CAYXOX010000139.1:0-7868 GCA_964466745.1 uncultured Rhodobacterales bacterium | reverse complement strand
ACGCCGTGGGCCGCCGGATGCTGGGGGCCGAAGTTGATGTTGAAGTTGCGGATGCGCTGCTCGCCGGTGAGCGCATCGTCGAAGTTGGAGCCGTCCATCATTGCCTCACCCTTCCATCGCCGGGCCATCGAGGGTCCGGAACACCTTGGTGATCAGTTTCCAGTCGCCGCCCGTGCGCACGAAGCCGAGGTGATCCTCGAAGCGGCGCGGCGGCACGTCGACCCAGAGATGCACGCGCGCGATCTCATCGCCCGCCACGTCAACCGAAAGGACCCGGTAGGACGGCGCGCCGGGGGCCGGTGCACGGCCGGCCACGCGCGCGAGGTAGCCCGCCTTGTCCCAATGCTGCGTGCCGCCCGAACCCGTGAGCGCGGTCATCGCGAACCGCTCGTGGCACATCTCCTCGAACACCTCCGGGCGGGAGTGGTGAATCGCCTTGCAATAGGCGACGGCGCGCTCGTGCACGGCAAGCAACGCGGCGCGTGCGGCGTCCGTCATCGGCCGCCGCTCCCCCGCGCGCACTGTGTCCGGCGCGACATCAGCGCCGCTCCAGTTCCTGCAGTTTCGAGGCCATCACCCAGAGCAGCACGAGCACGCCCAGCGGGATGATGCCGGCGAAGGCCCAGTTCCGGTTGACGCCGAAGTGCGGCAGAAGCTTCATCAACGGGATGACGGAGAGCACCGCCACCACGAGCAAGACGACCAGTTCCATCACGAGCTCTCCCCTGGTTCGCGCCCCATGGGCGCACCGCACCGCCCGGCACACGGCCGGCCGAGAAGGGCCAGCGGGCCGAAGTGGGCCGGAAGCAGGCCGCGGCGCAGTGCGCTCATGATGCCTTTTCCTCCGTCTTCTCGTCGCCGGGCAGGATGTACTCGGCCCCTTCCCACGGCGACATGAAGTCGAACTGGCGGTACTCCTGCACCAGCTTCACCGGTTCGTAGACGACGCGCTTCTGCACGTCGTCGTAGCGCACCTCGGTGTAACCCGTGGTCGGGAAATCCTTGCGCAGCGGATGCCCGCGAAAGCCGTAGTCCGTCAGGATGCGCCGCAGGTCGGGGTGGCCCGAGAAGAGCAGCCCGAACATGTCGAAGACCTCGCGCTCGAACCAGTCGGCCGCTGGAAAGGGGCCGGTGATGGAGGGCACGAGCTCGCTCTCGCGCACCGCCGACTTCAGGCGGATGCGATGGTTCCTGTACATCGAGAGGAAGTGATAGACGAGTACGAAGCGCCGCTGGCGCTCGGGATGATCCACCGCCGTGATGTCCACCAGCGTGCTGAACTGGCAGTGCGCATCCGTCTTGAGGAATTCCGTGAACCCCGGCAGCGAAGCGGGCACGACCGACATGGTCAGCTCGCCGTGGGCAACCTCCCAGCCGAGCACGCAATCCGAACGGCTGTTCTCGATGTGAACGGCGAGGTCTTGCAGTGCCTCGGTCATGGGCCTTCGGTCCCCTTTGCTCGGCGCCTCAGCGCCTGATCGTTCCGGTGCGGCGGATCTTCCGCTGCAGCTGCAGGATGCCGTAGAGAAGCGCCTCCGCCGTGGGCGGGCAGCCGGGAACGTAGATGTCGACCGGAACGATCCGGTCGCAGCCCCGCACCACCGAGTAGCTGTAGTGATAGTATCCCCCGCCGTTGGCGCAGGAGCCCATTGAGATCACGTAGCGGGGTTCGGGCATCTGGTCGTAGACCTTGCGGAGCGCGGGCGCCATCTTGTTGGTCAGCGTTCCGGCCACGATCATCAGGTCCGATTGCCGTGGGCTGGCACGCGGCGCGGTGCCGAAGCGCTCCAGATCATAGCGCGGCATCGAGGTGTGCATCATCTCGACGGCGCAGCACGCGAGGCCGAACGTCATCCAGTGCAGGCTTCCGGTCCGCGCCCAGTTGATCACATCCTCGGCCGATGTGAGCAGGAAACCCTTGTCCTGCAGCTCGCGGTTGAGCGCCTGGGTGGCGTGCTCGGAGTCCGCGCCGGCCGTCGTCGGGTTTGCGACTACTCCCACTCCAGCGCTCCCTTCTTCCATTCGTAGACGAAGCCCACCGTCAATACGCCCAGAAACACCATCATCGACCAGAAGCCGACCATACCCACGTCCTTGAACGCCACCGCCCAGGGAAAGAGGAAGGCGATTTCCAGGTCGAAGATGATGAACAGGATCGCCACGAGGTAGAACCGCACGTCGAACTTCATGCGGGCGTCGTCGAAGGCGTTGAAGCCGCATTCGTAGGCCGAGACCTTCTCCGGGTCCGGGCTGCGATACGCGATCACCGCCGCGGCGAGGATCAGCAGAAGCCCGAGCCCGATGGCGAGCCCGAGCAGGATCATGATGGGCAGGTATTCTCGCAGAAGATCTTCCACGTCGCGCTCCTTGCACGCTCCTTCCGGGCAGGCAGGCAGCCCCGGCCGGGTTGTCTGCGGTCTACCCCTCGTGCCGGGTACGGTCAACGTCGCCGCAGCGCAGGATTGCCCGCCGTGGGGGGCAGCCTAGCCCAGTTGCCGCGGCCTGCGCCCCGGGGGCGCGGCTATGTCGCAGGGCCATGGCGCGCGGTGCTAGGCCCGCTGCCGGGCCGCCAGGAACCCGCGCGCCTCGTCGAGCGAGGTGCCATGGGTGCAGACGGCCGCGCCGAGCATCTCGATTTCGGAAGCGGTGTGCGCAAGGCGCGGACCACGGTCGCCGGGCGACCAGATCCAGATCCAGGCGAGGGCGCCGCCCTCGTCATGCTCGGCAATGAGGAGGGGCGAATCCAGAGAATGAGGCATGTGTCACGCGGCAGCAGGTAACAATCATGTAAACGCTACCAGCCGCGCGACCGCCTGCCAACTGCGGTTCGATGCCCCGGTCGAAAAACGCCGCGACGGCGACGCTGCGCCTCAGTCGCACCAGCCGGTTCGCATGCCGCCGTCATAGGGACGGGCGAAGCCTGCCGCGATCATGCGGTCGGCCACCGGCGCGCCGTCAACGCGCATTTCGGCGAGCGTCCGGTTGTAGCGGTCGGCACCCTGTGTGCGCACCTCGAGTTGTTCGGCGCCGACGAGCAGGCGCTCGAGTTCCACCCGCGCCTCGAAGCCGAGCGCGGCCTCCCGGCCGCAGGACGGCCTCGAAAGCTCGGGCGCATCGAAGCCGGTGAGCCGTGCCAGCACCTCGTCTCCGCCCCCGCAGCTCATCCGCACCGTGTCGCCATCGACGACGGCACGAACAGTGCAGTCGAGCCGCAGTGGCGCAGAAACGAAGACCGGAGCGCCCGCCCCCCCGGCCGGCGCCGCTGGAGCGGGCGGCGCCGGCACGAAGCTGCCGACCCGGCGGTCGAGCATGCCCGGCATCGCCACCCCCGTGGACCCGGCCGGCCCGGGCGCGGCGGATTCGGGGGCGGCGGCAAGCTGCGCCGTGCCGGGAAGCAGCATCGGCGGGCCGCCGACACCGCCCTCGACCATGGTGGCGATCGCCGGCAGCGCCGCCGCGGCGGCGAGCATGGCAATGGCGCAGACCCGCAGCGTGCGCGAACTGACGGGCTGCTGGTCCGGCATCGGGATTGGCACGTCCTCGAGCTTCTTCAGAAGGCCCGGCAAATCGGTCCCGAGACCGGCTTCATCTTCGCCACGCCAACGCCGCCGGGCAAACCGGCTCATCTTCGCGCGCTTCAATCCGAGATACTCGTCATCCATGACAGCGTTGTCTGAAGGCCGATTGCGGCAGCGAAAAGGCAATCGGACGCCCGTTTTTCAGGCAGGTTTCCAAACCGGCAACAACCACCCCCGAAGCCGCCCGGAGCGCGCAAGACTGTTCACGGAGTTGGGTGCGCGCTTCCGCCACGCCCCCAATTCGGTGCGCCCGCGCAAACGCCCCGGCGCGCGCCGGCATGCCGCTGCATGCGTTCGGAGCGCGTCGCCGAATCCCCCCGAAGCGCGCTTTGGCACATCGCGCCGGGCGCTCCGGGTGCACGCTGGAAGCCCTGCACCCCCGCCGCGGGCGAGCTTGACAGCGCGGGCGCCGAACGGCATCGCTCGCATCGAAATGATCGATTTCCGTCCCGTGGGATATGTCATCGGCCTTCTGCTGGCCACGCTCGGGGCGGCAATGCTCGTTCCGCTCGGGTTCGATCTGGCCGCGGGAAATGGCCACTGGCCGGGCTTCCTCGAGTCCAGCGTGCTCACCTCGCTCGTCGGCGCCGCGCTCGCGATCGCATGCAGCAACGCCAAGAGCCAGGGCCTGACCATCCAGCAGACCTTCCTCGTGACGACGGGGATCTGGGCGGTGCTGCCGGCCTTCGGTGCCCTGCCGTTCATGAACGGCGCCACGGCAGCCAGTTTCACCGATGCCTATTTCGAGGCGATGTCGGGGCTGACGACCACCGGCTCCACGGTGATCACCGGGCTCGACACCCTGCCGGAGGGCCTCCTGCTCTGGCGCGCGATCCTGCAATGGCTCGGCGGCATCGGGATCATCGTCGTTGCCATGGTGTTCCTGCCCGAACTGAGGGTCGGCGGGATGCAGATCTTCCGGGCCGAAGCCTTCGACACGATGGGCAAGATCCTGCCACGGGCCACGGAGATCGCGGGCCGGATCTCGGTGATCTACGTAGGGCTCACGGTGGCGTGCACGGTGGCCTACTACGCGGCCGGGATGGAAGGCTTCGATGCGATGTCCCACGCGATGACGACGCTGGCGACGGGGGGCATGGCCAACTACGATTCTTCGTTCGGCGCCTTCGGGGCCGGTGCGCAATACGTCTGCATCACCTTCATGATCCTCTCGGCGCTTCCCTACGTCCGCTATGTCCAGCTCATGGCCGGCACCGCGGCGCCGCTTTGGCGCGACAGCCAGATCCGCGCCTTCTTCACGGTTCTCGCCGTGGCGGTGTCCGGCCTCACGCTCTGGCTCTGGGCCACGGGGATCGCGCCGGGCGAGGAGGGGTTGCGCGGCGCGCTCTTCAACACCGTCTCGATCATCACCGGCGCGGGATTTTCCAGCGCTGATTACATGTTGTGGGGCGCCCTGCCGGTAACGGCGATCTTCTTCATCGGCCTGATCGGCGGATGCTCGGGCTCCACGACCTGCTCGGTGAAGATCTTTCGCTACCAGCTCCTTTTCGCGGCGGTGAACGCGCAGATCCGCCGCATCCACTCGCCCCATGGCGTCTTCACGCCCCGCTACGAGGGCCGCGCGGTGGACGACGACGTGCTCAACTCGGTGATGTCGTTCTTCCTGTTCTTCATCGTCTCGCTGGGTGTTCTGTCGGTGCTGCTCGGCTTCACCGGGCTCGATTTCATCACCGCGCTGTCCGGGGCGGCCACGGCGCTGGGCAACATCGGGCCGGGCCTCGGGCCCGAGATCGGACCGGCGGGCAACTTCGGGGGCCTCAACGATGCCGCCAAGTGGCTGCTCTCCATCGCGATGCTGATCGGGCGGCTGGAACTGCTGGTCGTGTTCGTCCTCTTCACGGTGGCCTTCTGGCGCGCCTGAAGATCAGTCCCAGCAGCTCACCAGCACGGTCAGACGCTGGGCGAGGCCCACCAGATCCTCCGGGGCCATGGCCTCCGGCGAGGCTGGCGCCGTCCGGGCGGCGATTCCGGCCTCGCCGAGCCGCGCCAGCACCGCCGGCGCCTGGGCGGCGAACTGAACGCCCTCGGGCAGGCGGCGGGCGCCGTCGGACGCACCGAGAAGCGTGCCGAGCACCAACCCTCCACCATCGAAGACGGGGCCGCCCACGTCGCCCGGGAGCGTCGGCAGTGAAAGGCGCGCGACGTCCGCCTCGCCATTGAGGCCGGTATTCTCGGCAAGCGCGCCGAAGGTGAGCGTGGGCGCCCCGAGGCGGCCTTCGTAGGAATATCCCGCAACCGCGATCTCCGAGCGCAGCGGCGGCAGCGCCTCCCGGAACCGGGCGACGGCCCCGGGCGCCAGCCGCTCCTGCGGGGCAAGTACCGAAACGCCGAGCGCCGCGTCGCGGAAGGCCTCGCGGGCTTCCACGTCGCCGTCGAGGGTGATGCGCGCGCACCCGTCGGTGGCCTCGGCGCTGGTCAGCACCCGCCCCTCTTCATCGATCCAGACACCGCTGCGCGAAAGCCGCGGGCGGCGCACCGAGAGCCCCGCGACGAGATCGAGCCCGTCGACGGCGCCGGAACCGGCTGTGGCCGGCAGCGCGCCCGGCAGCACCCGGAATCCCGCCTGCATCTCCGCGAGTACGCGCCGGCGGCGTTCCTCGTCACCCGCCGGCCAGACGAGCACGAAGCCCTTGATGGCGCCGTCCTCGAGGCGGGCGGTTGCGAAGCTGTGCCGCGCAGCGTCGCTGCCGTTGATCTCGAAACTGCGCGCGCCCCGTTCGCGGGGCCCCTCGAGCGGCATGATCTCGAGGGTCTGGAGGATCTCGTAGAGCCCGAAGAGCGTCGACTGGTCGCCCGGCTGGCTGATGAGCAGCACCTCGGCCTCCAGATCCGTCGTCGCCATGTAGCGCACGAAGGGCGGCGCCACCTCGCGGGTGCCCACCACGCCGGTGGGCATCACCAGCTCGATCCCGGCCTCGGCATCGCGCACCGGCGCCATGTCCATGCCCTCGAGCGGGGCGGCGTATTCGCGCAGGAGGGCGGCGCGCTGCGCCGTCGTGAGCACACCGGTCGCCTCGAAGGCCCGCGCGCTCTGCCAGGCGGCCATGGCGCGGCGCGTCGCGGGGCCGATCAGCCCGTCGATCGCGCCGCTGTAGTACCCGGCCCACTCCAGCGCCACCTGCAGATCGGCCCGCTCGGTGCGTGAAAGCGCGGCCTCGCCGGCGCGCGCCTCCGAGAGCGTCTCTTCGAAGAGCGGCTCTTCCGGGGCCAGCGCGACCGGCTCGGGATCGGCCCCTGCGGCCGTGCCGGGGCGCAAGGCGGCCTCCCGTGCGAAGCCCGGCGGCGTGTCGACGCCGGGGGGCCAGAAGCGCTCGCCGTAGGCTTGCGGGAAGGCGATGAAGCTGTCGCGAGGGATCTGCCCGGCGGCGCGGTAGCTGCGCAGGATCGCCTCGGCATCGGACCTCTCGAAGGGCCCCAGCGCGATGGCGTACCAGCCCGTTTCCATCCGGTATCCGGCCACATCCGGCAATGCGGAGGCGTAGGCCTCGGCGCGTTCGAACCCGTCGATCGGCCCCGGCTGCGCCTCGATCTGGATGTACACACGCTCGGATTGCGCCGCCGCGCCCGCGGCGATGCCGAGGGCGAGGATGAGCCCTGCCACGATGTTCTTCATGTTCCGCCTGTTCCCTGCCCTGCCCGTCTCGTCGTCCGGTCGCCGCCCTTGCCCCGTTCGTGCCTGCCAGCCCCGCGCCCCCGCTCTCGCCGCAGGCCGTCTGGGCGCCCGACATGAACAGCGGGGCGCGGTACTGCCGCGCTCCCTGCCGGGGCGAGCGAGCCTTTGCAAACGCCGGACCCAGAGGCCCGATACGACGCGCCTTGCGACCGGCGCGCCCGCAACGCGGCGCCAATGCCCGCCGGCGCGCACGATTGCAACATTATCAGAGCAGGCGGAGGGCGCACCTCAAATCTGCGCGCGCCGTTGACGCCCCAACGGCCCGCGCCTATAGCCGGGCCGCGCGCACGCCCGCGGGCACCTCGCCCGATGCCCTGACCGATGCCATGACCGACGCCCCCGGAGCCCGGATGCCAGCCACCTCTTCGACGCCGCGGAGTTTCCAGGAGATCATCCTGCGCCTGCAGGCCTACTGGGCCGAACGCGGTTGCGCCAGCCTGCAACCCTACGACATGGAGGTGGGGGCCGGCACGTTCCACCCGGCAACCACGCTGCGCGCGCTCGGCCCCGCGCCCTGGGCGGCAGCCTATGTGCAGCCCTCCCGGCGCCCCACCGACGGCCGCTACGGCGACAGCCCGAACCGGCTGCAGCACTAC
>CAYXOX010000138.1:0-7971 GCA_964466745.1 uncultured Rhodobacterales bacterium | reverse complement strand
TGAACGCCACGCTGCGGCAATCGTGCTCGACGGCCGCCCGGGCGATCGTTTCCGGCGTCGCGACGTCGGCGTAGCGGTCCACCTCGCGCGACTTCGAGCTGGTGAGCGAGTTCGCGGGCGGCCCGCCGGCCTGCGTGATCGTGAAACACGCCAACCCCTGCGGAGTGGCCACCGCCCCGAGCCTCGCCGAGGCCTACGCGCGGGCGCGCGATTGCGACGCCACCTCGGCCTTCGGCGGCATCGTGGCCCTGAACCGCCCGCTCGACGGCGCCACCGCCGAGGCCATCGCCGGGATCTTCACCGAGGTCGTCATCGCCCCGGGTGCCGACGACGCGGCGCGGGAGGTCTTCGCCGCCCGCAAGAACCTGCGGCTGCTTCTCACCGGGGGCCTCGCCGACCCTCTGCGCGCCGGGCAGGCCATGCGGCAGGTGGCCGGCGGCTTTCTCGTGCAGGACCGCGACGCGGGCCGCATCGGGCCGGAGGATCTGCGCACCGTCACCGCAAGGGCGCCCAGCGAGGCCGAGCTGGCCGACATGCTCTTCGCCTGGCGCGTGGCCAAGCACGTCAAGTCGAACGCCATCGTCTACGCAAGGGACGGCGCAACCGTGGGCATCGGCGCGGGCCAGATGAGCCGCGTCGACAGCACCCGCATCGCCGCGCGCAAGGCGGCCGACATGGCCGAGGCGCTCGGCCTCGCCGAGCTGCCCACGAGGGGCGCGGCGGTGGCCTCGGATGCCTTCTTCCCCTTCCCCGACGGCGTGCTCACCGCCGCCGAGGCCGGGGCCACTGCGCTCATCCAGCCCGGAGGATCGGTGCGCGACGACGAGGTGATCGCCGCCGCCGACGCCGCCGGGCTCGCCATGGTCTTCACCGGCCAGCGCCACTTCCGCCACTAGGAGAGACGCCCATGCCGCTCGTTCTCGCGACCGCCGCCGTGATCTTCGTGCTCGACCAGATTTCGAAATACTACATCCTCCACGTGCTCGACCTGCTGTCCGTCCAGCGGCTCGACGTGGCCCCGCCGTTCCTGGTGCTGCGCATGACGTGGAACTACGGGATCAACTTCGGCCTCTTCGGCGGCGGCGGCGAGGCCGCGCGCTGGGGCCTCATCGCCGTCGCGCTGGCCATCACGGCGGGCGTGCTGTGGTGGGTGCGCTCGGGCGCGATGGGCCGGATGGGGCACCTCTCCGCGGGTCTCCTGGTGGGCGGGGCGCTCGGCAACGTGATCGACCGCATCCTCTACGGAGGGGTCGCCGACTTCCTCAACATGTCGTGCTGCGGCTTCACCAACCCCTATGCCTTCAACGTGGCCGATATCGCCATCTTCCTCGGGGCGGTGGGGCTCATCTTCTTCACCGGCGATGCGAAGAAGACGGCGTGACGCGGCGGCCGTTCTGCGGTAACACCCGTTCAGGTACTGGAGGTTAGGTATGCGCGCAAAACTTGCCGCGCTGGTGGCGGCCATCCTGGCGCTCTCGGCCTGCGCCGGTAGCGACCCCGATCTGCGGCGCCCCGCCTCCGGCGAGGGCCCCGACGAGTTCGCCATCGTCACCCATGCACCGCTCGAGGCGCCGGACGACTTCTCCGCGCTGCCCCCGCCCACCCCGGGCGCGCCCAACCGCTCCGACGCGACGCCGCTGGCCGATGCCGCGGCAGCGCTCGGCGGGCGGCGGGCCGCGGCCCGGGGCGCGGGCGAGGCCGGCGGGGTGCCGGCCTCCGATGCCGCGCTCGTCCGCCATGCCGGACGGGCCGGGCTGACCGGGGACATCCGCGCCACCCTCGCCGAGGAAGACGCCCGCTTCCGCCGGAACCGTGGCCGGCTCGGGGTCTTCGTGCGCGGCGACCGCTACCTGCGCGCCTATGCCGGGCAGGCCATCGACCCCTGGCAGCAGATCGAGCGGTTCCGCGCGGCCGGCGCACGCGTTCCCTCCGCCCCGCCGGCCGACTGATCGGGCCGCGGCCCGGACGGGTGTCGCCGGCGCGCCCGGCGGGGCCCGTGCGGCGGGGGCGCTGCCCCCGTCCCGGCCGGGGCCGGGACTGCCCCGGACGATTTTTGCCAAGATGAAAGGCGCGCGGCGCCCCGGGCGGCGCGGCGCGAGAACCCCGGAGCGATCACAAGCCCGCGGGTGCCCTTGCATCCCGGCCCGCGCGCCTAACTCTAGGGATATCCGTGTTCCGCGAGAGGCCTGCCCGTGACACCGAGATCGACCGCTTTCGCCCGAGTGCCCGCGGCGCCTGCCCGCGCCCTGACACGCGCCGTGGCTGCATCCCCATACTCGGGTAGTGCGGGCCCCCTCCGGGCGATCGCCGGGCTCGCCCTCGCCGGCGCCCTCGCGCTGCTCGCCGCGCTTCCGGCGCGGGCCGCCGAGGTGCACAGCTTCACCCTCGACAACGGGCTCGAGGTGGTGGTGCTGGAAGATCACCGCGCCGCGGCGGTGGTACACATGCTCTGGTACCGGGTGGGCGCCGCGGACGAGCCCCCCGGGGTGTCGGGCGTCGCCCATTTCCTCGAGCACCTGATGTTCAAGGCGACCGACACCATGGAGGCGGGCGAGCTTTCCGCCACCGTCGCCGCCAACGGCGGGACCGACAACGCCTTCACCAGCTGGGACTACACGGCCTATTTCCAGCGCGTGGCCGCCGACAGGCTGGAGCTGATGATGCGCATGGAGGCCGACCGCATGGTCAACCTGCGGCTGACACCCGAAGACATCGTCACCGAGCGCGGCGTGATCCTGGAAGAGCGCAGCCAGCGCACGGACAGCTCGCCCGGGGCAATCTTCAACGAGCAGCGCCGGGCCGCGCAGTATCTCAACCATCCCTACGCGATCCCCATCATCGGCTGGCGCCACGAGATGGAACGGCTCGGCATGGAGGAGGTGCTCGCCTTCTACCGCGCCCACTACGCGCCCAACAACGCGGTGCTCGTCGTCGCCGGCGACGTGACGCCCGGGGAGGTCCGGAGGCTGGCCGAACGGCACTACGGGCCGATCCCGGCCGACCCGGCGATCGCGCCGCGGCAGCGACCCGCGGAGCCGCCGCAGCTGGTGGAGCGACGCATGACCTACGAGGATGCGCGCGTGGGCCAGCCCTATGTCGTGCGCACCTACCTCGCACCCGAGCGCGACAGCGGCGACCAGCGCGAGGCCGCGGCGCTCTCGCTGCTGGCCAGCCTGCTGGGCGGCAACGCCACCACCTCGGTGCTCGCCCGCAAGCTCCAGTTCGAGGAGACGAGCGCGATCTACACCAGCGCCTTCTACGGCGGCGTCTCGCTGGACGACACGACCTTCGGCCTCGTGATGGTGCCCGCCGAGGGCGTGAGTCTTGCCGATGGCGA
Source organism: uncultured Rhodobacterales bacterium (assembly GCA_964466745.1). Lineage (GTDB taxonomy): Bacteria > Pseudomonadota > Alphaproteobacteria > Rhodobacterales > Rhodobacteraceae > CAYXOX01. The sequence goes on along the minus strand of CAYXOX010000138.1, from coordinate 4,634 downwards.
GGCGGCGCTCGACGCGGCGATCGCGGCCTTCCTCGAGGAGGGTGTCGACCCGGCGCAGTTCCAGCGGATCAAGACCCAGCTGCGTGCCGCCGAGATCTATGCCGAAGACGACCTGCAGGCGCTGGCGCGCCGCTATGGCGCCGCCCTCACCAGCGGGCTCACCGTGGAGGACGTGCTGGCCTGGCCCGACCTGCTGCAATCGGTCACCGAGGCCGAGGTGATGACGGCTGCCGGGCGCCTCTTCGACCGGCGGCGGGCCGTGACCGGCTGGCTCACGCCGCCCGCGGCCGCGCCCGACGCCGCCACAGCCACCTCCGCAGCCACCGCCGCAGCCGAAGAGGAGGTCACCCAATGATCGCGCGGCTTCTTGCCCCCCTCGCGCTCGCCCTCGGGCTACTGGCCGCCGCCGGCCCGGCGCGCGCGGTCGTCGACATCGTGGAGATCACCTCTCCCGGCGGCGTCGACGCCTGGCTGGTGGAGGAACGCTCCATCCCCTTCTTGGCGCTCGAGCTGCGCTTCGGGGGCGGCGCCTCGCTGGACCGTCCGGGCAAGCGCGGCGCCGTCAATCTGATGACGGCGCTGCTGGAGGAGGGCGCGGGCGATCTCGACGCCCAGGGCTTTGCCACCGCCCGCGAGGAGCTGGCGGCGAGCTTCAGCTTCCGGGCCTACGACGACGCGATCACCGTTTCGGCGCGGTTTCTGACCGAGAACCGGGACGAGGCGCTCGCGCTCCTGCGCTCCGCGCTGACCGAGCCGCGGTTCGACGACCATGCCATCGAGCGGGTGCGTGGGCAGGTGCTCTCGATCATCCGTTCCGACGCGACCGACCCCGACACGGTTGCCGGCGCGCGCTTCGATGCGCTGGCCTACCCCGGCCACCCCTATGCCACCGCCCTCGACGGCACGCTGGAAAGCGTCGCCGCGCTCCGGCGCGAGGATCTTCTCGACGCCCACCGCGACGTGCTGGTGCGCGACCGGCTGCACGTGGGCGCGGTCGGCGACATCGGGCCCGGGGAGCTGGCCGAACTGCTCGACGCGCTCGTGGGCGATCTGCCCGTGGGCGGCGCGCCGCTGCCGCCGCGCATCGACTATGCGCTCGAGGGCGGGGTCACGGTGGTGCCTTTCGACACGCCGCAGTCGGTCGCGCTCTTCGGCCAGCGGGGGATGGACCGGGATCATCCCGATTTCTTCGCGGCCTTCATTCTCAACCAGATCCTCGGCGGCGCCGGTTTCGAGGCGCGGCTGATGGAGGAGGTGCGGGAGAAGCGCGGGCTGACCTACGGGATCTACACCTTCCTGCTGCCGCGGGACCATGCCGAGCTGATGATGGGGCAGGTGGCTTCCGACAACGCGACCGTCGCCGAGGCGATCGAGGTGATCCGGTCCGAGTGGCGCCGGATGGCCGAGGAGGGCGTGACGGCGGAGGAACTCGCCGCCGCGAAGACCTATCTCACGGGGGCCTACCCGCTGCGCTTCGACGGCAACGGCACCATCGCGGGGATCCTCGCGGGGATGCAGGCGCAGGGGCTCGGCGCCGACTACGTCGTGACGCGCAATGCCAAAGTGGAGGCGGTGACGCTCGAGGAGATCAACCGCGTGGCCGGCGAGCTGCTCGATCCGGAGGGCCTGCATTTCGTGGTGGTGGGCCAGCCCGAGGGGCTCGCGGCCTCGAACTGAGCGTGGGGCCGGGGTTCGGGCGGGGGATCGGGGGCGCTGCCCCCGCCCCGGCTGCGCCGGGGCTCCCCCGGAGTATTTCGGCCAAGATGAGGGGCGCGCGCCCGCTCCCGATGCATGGGCGCGGCGCTTGCCGGGAGGTGTTTCGGGACGGGCAGGGCGGGTGGTGCGGCGCCCCGGCGCCCCGGCGCCCGGTCAGGCGAAGCTTCCCTGGCAGAACCACCCCGCCGACAGCGTGCCACCATGGGCGTAGTAGAGCCAGAGCCGCTCGCCCGTCGCCGTGGTAACGCGCCAGTAGTCGCGCACGCCGCTGCGCCAGTCGGGTTCGTCGAGCCACCATTCCGGCGCGATGCGCTCGGGCCCCGTCGCCGCGGCGAGCGCCAGGTCGCGCCGCCGCCAGCGGAACCGGTCGGGCGGGGTCGGGCTTTCGGGGGCCGTCACCGGCTCGGGCCGCCAGTGCACCAGCGGTCGCGCGCGCGCCGGGGCCGGCCAGCCGGCCGCCGGCTCGGACCACGCCGCCGCCAGCGTCTTCGAGGCCTTCTCGGGGATATGGCTGGAGGCCGGATGCTCCCGCGTGATCGCCTCGAGCCCCACCCGCGCCCCGAGCCGGCCCAGCAGATCGTCCATCGCGTTGCCGCCCGCGGCGGTGGCGGCCTCCTGCGCCGAGGGCGCCGCGAGCGGCGCGCGGGCCTGGCCGCGGGGCAGAAGCTCCGTCTGCACCGCCTCCACGCGCAGCATGTCGATCCCGAAGCCGGCATCGATCCCGGCGAGCTTCATTGCCAGCAGGGGGCGGATGCGGGCGGGATCGTCGGTGGCGCGGGCGAGCCCGACCTCCACCCGGGTGCGGCTGCCGTCGGCCCGGTGCGCTTCCAGACCGACCCGCCGGGCCCCCCGGCCGGCCTCGCGCAGCCGCGCGGCGAGGGCGGGCAGCAGCCGGTCGATCCCCGCGAGGATGTCGTCCTCCAGCCCGATCGGCTCGGGCAGGCTGAGGCGGGCGGCGAAGTGTAGTGGCGGCGCCGCGGGGCCGAGCGGTTCGGGCTCCGCGCCCAGCGCCTGGTCGAGCCGCTGCACCACCTGCCGGCCGAAGCGGCGGGCCAGCGCCGCCCGGGGCATGCCCGTCAGCTCGCCCACCCGCCGCAGGCCGAGGCGCGACAGCGCCTCCACCGTCTCGCCGGGCAGGCGCAGCGCTGCCACGGGCAGGGGGGCCAGGGCGGTGTGCATCTGCCCCGGCGGCGCGATCCGGCGGGCGATGCCGCTGCCCGCGCCCGCCCCGACCGGCCCCGCATCCGGCGCCTGCCCGCCTCCCTCCGCGGCGCCCGCCGCCTGCCCGGCCCCGGGCCGTGCCCAGCCCGGGCGGCGCGCGGCCCGGGCCCGGGTGGCGCGGGCCTCCTGGTCGATCGCGTCGCCACTGCGCTGGCCGGCGAGCCCGTCCGCGCGCCCGGCGTGGCGCGCAAGCGCCCAGGCCGCGCCCAGCGTGTCGGCGATGCCCGCGCGCTGGGTGACGCCGAGCGCGGCGCACTCCTGCTCCACCTGCACCAGCAGCGCCGCCTCGCCGCCGAAGAGATGCGCGCAGCCGGTGAGATCGGCCAGCAGGCCCTCGGGCGGCTCCTCGGCGATCCAGGGCGAGAACTTGCCGGCCCAGCGCCGCAGCACGGTGAGAAAGCCGGCCTCGGCGGCGGCATCGGCCGGGCGGGTGATCAGGCGCGGGCAGATCGCCTGGGCATCGCGCAGCGGCTGTCCGGGGCGCAGCCCCTCGGCCTCGGCCAGCGCCGAGAGGCTCGCGAGCCGCTGCATGTTGCCCTCCCGCGCGACGGTGGCGAAGGGCGCGTCCACCGTGCCGCGGGCCTGCCGCAGCAGCCGCTCGGCTCCGAGCCGGGGAAACCACAGGGCGAGGATACGGCGCGGCGCGGGGGCGCCGCCGGCGCGACGGAGAGGGTGGGCCATGGCGGGCAGCTCTGTATGTTCCCTTTATGTTCCATATCTAGCCGCGCCGCCGGAGGGAGTCGAGCCCCGCCTCCCGTGCGCGGGTCCTCAGCCGCAGAAGAGCCTCGTGATCCGCTCGTTCCCGTCGATCCCGATGTTCAGCCGGCCGGGGAAATAGTCCATCGTGACCGGCTGGCCGGGCCGGATCACCCGCACCGGCGCCAGCAGCAGCCGCTCCTCCAGCGCCGTCGCCGGGGCCCCCACGAGATCGGCCAGCCGCGCGGCGCCGCAACTGTCCTGCCCCGGAGCGGGGACCGCCGCGGGCGGGCGGATCACCCCACCCGGTGCGCAGGCCGCGAGTGCCGAGGCCAGAACAGCGAGACAAAAGAAGAGCATGGCACGTTTCATGGCGGCAGTGTGCCGCGCCTGCCGGCGGGCGGCAAGCACCCGAAGCACCTCCCGGCGACGGATTGCAATGCCCGGGGCCATGGCGCAGTCTCCCGGCACATCGCAGGAGGAGACGTTCGATGCGCACACAGGCCGCAGTCGCCACAGCCGCGGGCAAGCCGCTGGAGATCATGGAGGTGAACCTCGAAGGCCCGAAGGCCGGCGAGGTGATGGTGGAGCTGAAGGCCACCGGGATCTGCCACACCGACGAATTCACCCTCTCGGGTGCGGATCCCGAAGGGCTTTTCCCGGCCATCCTCGGCCACGAGGGCGCGGGGGTCGTCGTCGATGTCGGCCCGGGCGTGACCAGCGTGAAGAAGGGCGATCACGTGATCCCGCTCTACACGCCCGAATGCCGGGAGTGCGAATACTGCCTCAACCCGAAGACGAATCTCTGCCAGTCGATCCGCAGCACCCAGGGCCAGGGCCTGATGCCCGACGGGACCTCGCGCTTCTCCACCCTCGATGGCGATCCCATCCTGCACTACATGGGCACCTCCACCTTCGCCCGGCACACGGTGCTGCCCGAGATCGCGGTCGCCAGGGTCCGCGAGGACGCGCCCTTCGACAAGATCTGCTACATCGGCTGC
>CAYXOX010000137.1:0-8002 GCA_964466745.1 uncultured Rhodobacterales bacterium | reverse complement strand
CTACGTCACGCACGACCAGGTGGAGGCCATGACCATGGCCGACCGGATCGTGGTGCTCAACAAGGGCGAGGTGATGCAGGTGGGCGCGCCCATGGAGCTCTACACCCGCCCCGCCACCCGTTTCGTGGCGGAATTCATCGGGGCGCCGAGGATGAACCTCTTCGAGGGCACCGTGAGCGAGGGCGGGGATGCGGCGAGCTTTCCCGGCGGCGGGCGCGTCTCCTTCGAGGTGGCCGGCCTTTCACCCGGCAGCGCCGTGACAGTGGGCTTGCGGCCCGAGGCGCTGCGCCCCGGCGAAGAAGGCGGCGCAGGCATCGCCGCCGAGGTGGAGGTGGTGGAGCACCTCGGCGCCGAGGCGCTGGTCTACTGCAAGGCCGAGCTGCCCGGCACGGTGATCACACGCACGGAAGGCACCACCGCGCTGAAGCCCGGAGATCGGGTCCGCCTCGCCTACGAGCCCTCTGCGGTTCACGTCTTCGACGGCACCGGCGCGCGGGTCGCCCGGCCGGAAGAGGCGCGCGCCCAGGCCGGGCCGGGCGGCACCTGAGGCAAGGAAGGACGGCTTGATGCCTGCATCGCGGCACCCGGTGTGCCGCGGGAGCCTTAACTTGTTTCACAATATGGAATATGCATTTCGCATTGCAGATCGTTGTTGACAGAAACCGTGGGTATCCTGAACATGATTTAAGAATCGTCTGGGGAGTACGAGACATGCTGAGCACTGACCTAACGCGTCGCAGACTGCTTCTGGCACTGGGCGCCACGACGTTTGCCGGGGCGCTCTACGGGCCCGCAGGCCGGGCACTGGCCCAGTCCGACAGTGGTCCGGTGAAACTGCTGCTCGGCTCGCACATGGATTACCTCCAGGCGCTGGCACCGCAATACGGCGCCACCTACGGCCCGACTCCGGATATCGAGCTGGTCACCACCCCCGACCTGCCGGTGAAGCTCAACTCCACGATGATCGCCCGCCGCAGCCCGGGCGACGCCGTGTTCGTCACCGCGGCGCTGGTCGCCGGGCTGGCGGAAAACGGCTGGCTGACCGACCTCACCGAGATGGTGGAAACGGAGCTTCTTCCGAACGGGCTGATCGCCAACTCCGTGACCGCCGCGCAGTACCAGGGCCGCAGCTACGGCGTGCCGGTGACGATCGGCTGCCCGATCATGCACTGGAACAAGGATCTGTGCGAAGCGGCCGGACTCGACCCCGAGGCCCCCGCGGGATGGCACTCCATGGCCGGCTCCTGGGACGAGCTTCTGCGCTACGCCTCGGCCATCACCGACGCCGACAACAACGTCTACGGCCTTACCGACAACTGGGGCGGCGTGGGCAGCATCTTCACCTTCGGGGCCATGCTGCAGGGCAATGGCGGCAGTTTCCTCGACGAGGGGCTCGATCCGGTGATGAACAGCGAGGCCGGCGTCGAGGCACTGACCCGGATGGTGGAGCTTCTGCACGTCCACAAGGTGATCGATCCTGCGGCGGTGACCTACACCTGGGTGTTCGATGCCTCGCCCGCCTATCTCGCCGGCAACAGGGGCTTTTTCCTCACCTGGCCCTTCATCGCCGGCATCGCCAACGGCAGCGAGGACTCCGCGGTCCGGGGCCGCTCGGGCTACGCGCCCTACCCGGCGCTGGAAACTTCTGCCTCCGTCGACGGCTCCGAATTCCTCGCCGTGCCGACCTTTGCCGAGAACCCCGAGGGCGGCCGCCAGTTCATCCGCCTAGCAACCTCGCTCGAGAACCAGATCGAGCAGGGCTCTTCCTCGCCGTGGGCGCCCTCGGTGGAGGCCGCGCTCGGGCACCCGGACGTGCAGGCGAACCTGCCCTTTGCGGAGGTCATCCGGCAGTCCTACCAGTACCCCGTGGACGGCGGCTACTCCGCCGACCGCGAGCGGTGGGTGGAGATCCTGACCGGCCAGATCTCGCGCGCGCTCGCGCAGGAAGCGTCGCCGCAGGAAGCGCTGGACGAGGCCGTTTCGCGCATCAATGCCAGCCGAAGCTGACGCCGGAAAAGCGAACGCAACCGGGCCGGCCGAGCGCCGGCCCGGCTTCCTGCGTCGGCGCGAGGTCTGGCGGGCGCTCGCCATGGTCGGCCCGGCGCTGGTGCTCGTGGGCGGCATCTTCATCTACCCGGCGATCTTCACGCTGGCGCTCAGCGTCTCCGAGTTCGACATGGTCCGGCTGGAGCTTGGCGGCTTCATCGGGTTTAAGAACTTCACCGATCTCTTTGGCATGGCAGGATTTATCGATGCCGTCTGGCGTACGATCTACTTCGGGCTCCTGATCGCCGTCGCCACGTCCATCCTCGGTTTCCTCATCGCCCTGCTGCTCGACCAGCCGTTTCACGGGCGCTGGCTTCTTCGCATCGTGGTGATCCTGCCCTGGGCGGTGCCGCCGGTCGTCGCCGGCGTGCTCTGGGGCCAGATGTTCCACGCCGACGTCGGCTTCGTGAACGCCGTGCTCACGCGGCTTGGGCTGATCGACAGCTACAAGATCTGGCTGGGCGACGGCTGGACGGCGCTGCACGTGATCGCCATCGCCGAGATCTGGAAGGCCATCCCCTTCATGGTGCTGTTCTTCCTCGCCGGCCTGCAAAGCTTGCCGGCACAGGTCTTCGAGGCCGCGGCGGTCGATGGCGCGAGCCCGGGGCAGCAGTTCCGCCACATCCTCGTTCCGCTGATGCTGCCCATCGCGGTTCCGCTCCTGCTGATCCAGTTCGTCTGGGCCATGAAGGCGTTCGACACGATCTTCGTGCTCACCCGCGGCGGACCGGCGGGGCAGACGACCACGCTCAACTACTACGTCTACCAGGAGGCGTTCCAGAACTTCGATCTCGGCCGGGCTTCCGCCGCGGCCTACACCCTGCTTCTCGTGACGCTCTTCGTGGTGCTGCTGGTGACCCTCGCGCGCCGCTTTCTCGCCCGCTACCGGGGAGCCCCGGCATGAGTTCCCGCCGCCAGCGCGCGCTCGGGCGCCAGCTGCTCGTCTACGGCGCGGCCCTTGTCGTGTTCGTGCTCATGGCCTTCCCGCTCTACGGGCTCTTCCTGACGAGCCTGCAGCCCGAGGCGGTGATCCGCTCGCGCGATGTCCGCTTCCTGCCGGAGACGCTCTATTTCGAGCACTTCCGCGCGGTGCTCACGCCCGGGCACATCGTGCCGCTGCGGGAGGGCATCCTGAACAGCCTCGCCGTCTCCACGCTGACGGCGCTGGTGTGCGTCACCGTCGCGTTCCCGGCGGCCTACGCCTTCTCGCGGCTTCGGCTGCCCGGCGGCAACCTGATGCTGGGCGGGATGGTCTCCGTCTATTTCCTGCCGACCACGATCTTCCTGATCCCGATGTTCGTGCTCTTCGTCGGCTGGCGGATCGACGACACCTACCTCGCGCTCGTGCTGGCCTACACCGGCTTCATCCTGCCCTTCGAGATATGGATCCTGAAAACGTTCATCGACAAGCTTCCCCGCGAGATCGAGGACGCTGCCCGGATCGACGGATGCTCGGACGTGCAGGTGATGGTGCGGATCGTGCTGCCGCTGATGCGCCCGGGGCTGCTGGCCGGGTTCGTCTTCGCCTTCATCCTGTCGTGGATCGAGTTTCTCACGCCGCTGATCTTCACCAACGACGTCAAGATCAGCACCGTCGCGCTCGGCATGTTCCGCAGCACGATCGACATCCAGGTGGGCCAGCAGGCCGCCGCGGCCGTGCTCACGCTGCTGCCGGTGGCCGTGATGATGCTGGTCTTCAACCGCCTGATCACACGGGTCCTGCTCGCCGGGGCCGAACGCTGAAGGGAGGCACAATGCGTATCGCCGTCGTCGGAACCGGGCTCATCGGGGCGCTGCACGCGCGCATCTACCACGCCGATGCGCGCTGCACGCTCGTCGCCATCTGCGACAGCGATGCCGCCCGCGCCGAGGCGCTCGCCGCCGAGCTGGGCTGCCGCGCCTATTCCGACCATGCCGCGCTGTTCGAGGCCGAGGAGCTGGACGCCGCCAGCATCTCGACCCCGGAGACGGCCCGCCACGCTCCGGCGCTCGCCGCGGCGAAGAAGGGCCTCGCGCTGATGCTGGAAAAGCCGCTGGGCAGGTCGCTGGCCGATGTGGACAGGCTGATCGCAGATCTGCGAGAGGTCGGCGGCCCGGCGCCGGAGGTCAACTTCATCCTGCACGCAGAGCCGCGCTTCGACCGGCTGAAGGCGCTGGTGGCCGAGGGCGCGCTCGGCAACCTCGTGAGCATCTTCGCGCGGCGCCGCGGCACGCGCGCGGGGATCGAGAAATACGCTCCCTGGACGGACCTGCTCTCCTCCACGCTGATCCACGACATCGAGATGACGCTGGCCATCGCCCCGAGCCCGTGCGAGCGCGTCTACGCCGAGGCGGTGGTGCGCGAATGCGCGCCCTACGGCTCCCACGACGCCGTCGTCGGAACTCTCCGCTTCGCCGACGGGACGGTCGCCGTTTTGGAAACGTCCTGGGTGCTGCCGATATCCCAGCCCGCACCGCTGGACCCGGCCTTCCACGTCATCGGCGACGGCGGCGGCGTGACCATCGAGGGCGGCGACCGCGGGATGACGGTGCTCGGCGCCGAGGGCTTCTCGCGCCCCGACCTCACACACTGGCCCATCGATTCCACCGGCCATGTCGGCGGCGCGCTGGCGGCCTCGCTGCAGGGCTTCGTCACGCGCACCCTCGCCGGCGCGCCGGGGCCCGTCGGGCTGGCCGAGGCGCGGGCGGCCGAAGCGGTGGTCGCGGCGATGAAGCTCTCCATCGCCGAGGCCCGGCCGGTGCGGATCGACGAGCTGGATTGAAGGAGGACGCAATGCCCCACAAGGTCAGACTGGGCGATTACACCTGGCCCGAGGTCGAGGCGCTGCTCGCGGCGGACCCGGTGGTGGTCGTGCCCGTGGGCGCGTTCGAGCAGCACGGCCATCACCTGCCACTGCGGGTGGACGCGCATCTTTCCGGCACCACCTGCGAGGCCGCCGCGGCGCAGGCCGCCCGGGCGCATCCCACCGTCGTCACCCCCACCGTCTGGACGGGCTACTCTCCCCACCACCGGGATTTCCCAGGCACGATCACGCTCGACGATACAACGTTCTCGGCGGTGGTCGGACAGGTGGTGCTGAGCCTCGCCGGGCACGGCTTCCGGCGGATCGCCATCCTCAACGGCCACGGCGGCAACGCCAACCTTCTGAAGAACCTCGTCCAGACCCTGCGCTACGAGCACGGGGTGAGCGCGGTTACGGCCGCGTACTGGGATTTCGCGCTGAAGGAGCTGGCCGAGTGGCGGCGCTCCGAGCCGGGCGGGATCATGCATGCCTGCGAGATGGAAACATCGCTGATGCTCGCCACCGCGCCCGAGCTGGTGCAGATGGACAAGGCAGCCGACGTCCAGCTCGACCGCTCGCGCTACTTCGCCGCCGACCTGCTCTCGGGCGGGCCTGTGGCCGCCGCCGCCAGCTTCAAGGAACTGAGCGAAAGCGGCGTGATCGGCGCGCCGACCCTGGCCAGCGCCGAGCGCGGCCAGGCCCTGCACGCCGCGATGGTGGCCGCCGTCGCACGGTTCCTCGAGGATTTCGCCACCTGGCCGCTTCCGAAAGCAACGGAGACCACCCCATGACCACGCAACCGCTCGGCCTCTATGCCTACCCCTGGGACGTGATCGACGAGGGCGCCGACGCGGTGCTCGACGCGGTGGAGCGCGCGGGGCTGAACACGCTCTACATCACCACCTGGTACCACTCGGGGATGTTCTTCCTGCCGCACAACCCGCGGCGGCGCATCCACTTCCCCGAACCGGGCGCCCTCTACTACCCGCCCGGGCCATGGCACGCAGGCCACCCGCTGCGCCCCTCGATCAGCACGCTCACGGGCGACTGGGCCAGCTTCTGGGCGGGCCTCGCCCGCGCCGCATCCGAGCGGGGCATCGCGCTCACCGCCTGGATGCCGGTGCTGCACAACACCGGGGTGGGCTCGGCGCACCCGGAGGTGGCGGTGGAGAACCCGTGGGGAGACAGGATCACCCACACGCTCTGCCCGTCCAACCCCGCCGTGCGCGACCTCGTCCTGAAGGTGGTGGCCGATGTTGCGGCCATGGGCATCTTCGAACGCGTCCTGCTGGAATCGATCGAATACCTGCCCCTGCGGCACGACCACCACCACGAGGTGATCGGGGTGCCCATGGGCCCCGATATCGAGTTTCTCGCCAGCCTGTGCTTCTGCCCGGCCTGCATGGCCCGCGCCGAGGCCGACGGCGTGGACGCAGGCGCGGTGCGCGCCTGGGTGCGCGAGACGGTGGACGCCACGCTGGAGAACGGCCCCGGCGACGTCATGGGCTGGCAGGAGATCGAGGCGGGGGCCGGCGGCCAGATGGGCGCCTACCTGCGCAGCCGCGAGACCGGACCCTCGACCCTGATCGCCGAGGCGGCCGACACGATCCACGCCGCGGGCGACCTGCGCGTGGCCTGCCTCGATTTCGGCCCGCTCTACCCGCTCGGCCCCAACGGCCGGCGCTGGCAGAACGGCATCGACATGGACCGTATCGGCCATGTCGACGAGCTGCACCCGACCTTCTACCAGACCGATCCGCAGCTGCTCGCCGAACGGGTCGCCACCTATGCCGCCACGGTCGGACCGGAGGTGATGCAGGTGCCCGCGCTTCGGGCGGTGCTGCCCCAGACGCCCGACGCCGCGGGGCTCGCGGCACAGGCCGCCGCCATCTCGCCCGGCGCCAGCGGAATGAGCTTCTACAACTACAGCTTCATGCCGCTGCGGGCCCTCGACTGGATCCGCGATGCCCTCGCCGCCCATCCGCCGCAGAAGGGAGCCGCGCCATGACCGCGCCCACCGTCGACGTCATCATCAACCCGGTCTGCCTGCGCTTCCGCTGGGACAGCGACGAGCTGGTCTGGCTCTTCGCCGCGAACCCGGAACAGCAGCTCGACCGGATGGAGAAGATGCTGGGCGTGGCGCCCGGCGCGCAGCCGATCTTCCGCACCAACGTGGGCTTCCTGCCCACCGCCTCCACCGTGCTGATCCGCGGCGAGCGGACGCTGCTCGTGGATCCCGGCAACCATCACATCGGGTCCTACAGCATCCTCTGGCACGCGCTGCAGAGCCGCGGGCTGGACTACGGCGACATCGACGAGGTGGTCACCACCCATATCCACACCGACCACGCCGGCGCGATCCTGCAGCTGGCCGGCACACCCTGGACGCTGGGCGCGGGCGATCTCGAGGAAATGGCCGCGATCGAGGGGGGGCCCATCGTCGAGGCCAAGAAGACGATGATGGGAAAGGTGACCGAGATTGAGACGGAAACCGAGCTGATGCCGGGTGTGCTCGCGATCCCCACGCCCGGCCATACCCCGGGCCACATCTCGCTGATGGTCGAAACGGCCGAGGAGCGCGTGCTGATCGCGGGCGATCTCATCATGGTCGCTTCCGAGTACCGCGAGCGCAGCTTCTCGCACTGGTATTCCGAAGGCCAGCTCGCCCAGCTCAACGCCTCGCTCGACAGGGTGCAGGCGCTGTCTCCGCAGCTGGTGATCCCCGGCCACGACCGCGCCTTCAGGCCCTGAGGAGAGCGGCATGGGCTCCGTCCAGATCGAGAACGTCGTCAAGCGCTTCGGTGCCGTGGAGGCGCTGAAATCGGTGTCCGTCGAGATCGCGGCGGGCGAGTTCGTCGCGCTCGTCGGCCCCTCGGGCTGCGGCAAGTCCACCCTGCTGCGCCTGATAGCGGGGCTCGATGACATCACCTCCGGCGATATCCGGATCGGGGGGCGTCTCGTCAACGAGCTCACCCCGCAGGAACGCGACCTCGCCATGGTGTTCCAGAACTACGCGCTCTACCCGCACATGACCGTGGCCGCCAACATGGGCTTCAGCCTCAAGATGCGCGGCGCCGCCCCTCGGGAGATCGAGGCCGCCGTGGCCCGCGCCGCCGGTATCCTCGGCCTCGGCCAGCTGCTCTCCCGCTACCCCGGCCAGCTCTCGGGCGGTC
>CAYXOX010000136.1:0-8063 GCA_964466745.1 uncultured Rhodobacterales bacterium | reverse complement strand
TGCTCGATTCGATCACCCGGCTCGGGCGCGCCTATAACACGGTGGTTCCGTCTTCTGGCAAGGTTCTGACCGGCGGCGTTGACGCCAACGCGCTTCAACGGCCGAAGCGCTTTTTCGGCGCGGCCAGGAACATCGAGGAAGGTGGATCGCTCACCATCATCGCGACGGCGCTGATCGATACCGGCAGCCGGATGGACGAGGTGATCTTCGAGGAGTTCAAGGGCACGGGCAACTCGGAGATCGTGCTGGACCGCAAGGTCGCCGACAAGCGTGTCTTCCCCGCGATGGACATTCTCAAGTCCGGCACGCGCAAGGAAGAGCTGCTCGTCGACAAGGCGGACCTGCAGAAAACCTACGTGCTGCGCCGCATCCTGAACCCGATGGGCACCACCGATGCCATCGAGTTCCTGATTTCCAAGCTCAAGCAGACGAAGAGCAACTCCGAGTTCTTCGATTCGATGAACACCTGAGGCGATGAGCACCGTCTTTGCCCTGGCCTCCGCGCGCGGAAAGGCGGGGGTGGCGGTGGTGCGCATATCCGGGCCGGATGCCTTCGCCGCGGCCGAGCGGTTGTGCGGCAAGCTTCCCGAGGCGCGGGGCCTGCGCCGGCTGCGCCATGAAGGCGATCTTCTGGATGAAGCGCTGGTGCTTGTCTTTCAGCGTGGCGCGAGCTTCACCGGGGAACCGGTGGTCGAATTCCACACCCATGGCTCCGTCGCGGTGATCGATGCGGTGCTGCGCGCGCTCGGCGAGGACGCGAGCCTGCAGCCGGCCGAGGCCGGCGAGTTCACCCGGCGTGCGCTTCTGAACGGGCGGCTCGATCTGGCGCAGGTGGAGGCCCTCGCCGATCTGGTGGAGGCCGAGACTGAGGCGCAAAGGCGGCAGGCGATGCGCGGCCTTTCGGGCGGGCTGGGCGAACGGGCGGAAAGCTGGCGCAGCCGCCTCATCCGCGCGGCGGCGCTCCTGGAAGCCACCATCGATTTCGCCGACGAGGATGTTCCCGTCGACGTGACGCCCGAGGTCCTGCACCTGCTCGGGGAGGTACGGGCGGAGCTTGCGGCCGAAGCGGAGGGCGTCCGAGCGGCGGAACGTGTGCGGCAGGGCTTCGAGGTCGCGATCCTCGGCGCGCCCAACCTGGGAAAGTCCACGCTCCTCAACAGGCTGGCGGGGCGGGAGGCGGCCATCACCTCGGAATACGCAGGCACCACGCGTGACGTGATCGAGGTGCGGATGGAGCTTGGCGGTTTGCCGGTGACCCTTCTCGATACCGCCGGCCAGCGCGAGGCGGCCGATCCGGTGGAAGGCATCGGAATCGCCCGCGCCAGGGCGCGCGCCGCGCAAGCCGACCTGCGGGTGTTGCTGGTGGAAGATCCGGCGGCCGCGTCGGAGATTCCGCTGGCGGACGAGGATATCGTGGTCCGTGCCAAGGCCGATCTGCACGGGGGAGACGGTGTTTCCGGGCTGACGGGCGAAGGGGTCGACGGGCTCGTGGCACGGATCGCGCGAATCCTGGAGCGGCGGGCGAGCGGGATAGGCGCGGCAACGCGGGAGCGCCATCGTGCCGCGATTCTCCGGGCGCGGGGCGCGCTTTCGGCCGCTGCCGAGGCGGTGGAGCGGGGGCCCGAGGCCGTGGAGCTGGCCTCCGAAGAGCTGCGGGCTGCGGTGCGTGCGCTCGACAGCCTTGTCGGGCGGGTGGATGTCGAGCATATACTCGGCGAGATCTTCGCCAGTTTCTGCATCGGAAAATAGCCGCGCGGTGGGATGTTTCACGTGAAACATCGGCGCGGCAGGAAAGGGAGATGTTTCACGTGAAACATCGCTTCGACGTGATCGTGATCGGCGGCGGCCATGCGGGGGCCGATGCGGCCCACGCGGCTGCACGGCTCGGCGCGTCCGTCGCGCTGGTGACCCTGCGGTTCGACGGGATCGGCGTGATGTCGTGCAACCCGGCGATCGGGGGGCTGGGCAAGGGCCATCTCGTGCGCGAGATCGACGCGCTCGACGGGCTGATGGGTCGCGTCGCGGATCGGGCCGGCATCCAGTTCCGGCTGCTCAATCGCCGCAAGGGCCCCGCGGTGCAGGGCCCGCGTGCACAGGCCGATCGCAAGCTCTACCGGGAGGCGATGCAGGCCGAGATCGCCGCGATGCCGAATCTCACCGTCATCGAGGGCGAGGTGACGGATCTGCGGATGTCCGCCGGCCGCGTCACCGGGATCTGCCTCGCGGACGGGACCGAGATCGCCGCGGGCGCCGTGGTGCTCACCACCGGCACCTTCCTGCGCGGCGTCATCCACATCGGTGACGAGCGTCGCGAGGGCGGGCGGATGGGCGACCGGCCCTCGATTCGGCTTGCCGAGCGGATCGACGGGTTCGGCCTGCCGCTGGGCCGGCTGAAAACCGGCACGCCCCCGCGGCTCGACGGCAGGAGCATTGCCTGGGACGGGCTCGAGATGCAGCCCGGGGACGAGGATCCGGTGCTCTTCTCCTTCCTGTCCAAGGGCCCGCCGCAGGCCCGGCAGGTCGCCTGCGGCATCACGCACACAAACCCGCACACCCACGAGATCATCCGGGCGAACCTCGGCCGCTCGGCGATGTACGGCGGGCATATCGAGGGCGTCGGCCCCCGCTATTGCCCCTCCATCGAGGACAAGGTCGTGCGGTTCGAGGAGAAGCCCTCGCACCAGGTCTTCCTCGAACCGGAGAGCCTGAGCGACGACGTGATCTACCCGAACGGCATTTCCACGTCGCTTCCGGTGGACGTGCAGGAGGAATACGTCCGCTCCATCGCCGGGCTGGAGGACGCGAGACTCCTCCAGCCGGGTTACGCGATCGAATACGATTACGTCGATCCGCGGGCGCTCACGCCTGCGCTGGCGGTAAAGGACGTGCCGGGCCTCTTCCTCGCCGGCCAGATCAACGGGACAACGGGCTACGAGGAGGCCGCGGCGCAAGGCGTGGTGGCCGGTCTGAACGCCGTGCGCGCGGTGCGCGGGGAAGAGCCGCTGATCTTCAGCCGGGCCGACAGCTATATCGGCGTGATGATCGACGATCTGGTGACCCGCGGCGTCGCCGAGCCCTACCGCATGTTCACCTCGCGCGCCGAGTTTCGCCTGGCCCTCCGCGCCGACAACGCCGATCAGCGGCTGACACCCGTGGGCCTGCGCGCGGGTTGTGTTGGCGAGGCGCGCGCCCGCGCCTTCGGGGAGAAGATGGAGGCGCTGGAGGCCGCACGCGGGCAACTCATGGCGCTGTCGGTCACCCCCAGCCAGGCCGCGGCGGTGGGCATCGCCATCAACCAGGACGGTGCGCGCCGCACCGGGATGGATCTGCTCGCCTTCCCGGGGGTGGGGTTCGAAAACCTAGTGGCGCTGGCGCCGGAGCTTGCCGGTGCCTCCGCCGAGATCGGGGAGCAGCTCTCTCGCGAGGCGCTCTACGCGCACTTCATCGAGCGGCAGCGCAAGGATGTTGAGGCGCTGCGCCGCGACGAGGCCCACCCGATCCCGCTGGATTTCGATTACGCGGTTCCGGGCCTTTCGGCCGAGCTGCGCCAGAAGCTGGCCCGGGCGCGGCCGGCGACCCTTGGCCAGGCCGGGCGCATCGAAGGGATGACGCCGGCGGCGCTTACGCTGATCCTCGCCAAGCTTCGGCAGGCGCAACGCCTTTCCGCCTGAATGCCTGGGTCTGCCGTCCCAGCGCCCTGCCGTGGGGCCGTGGATGTTTCACGTGAAACATCGCCGGCTTCCTTCAAGGAAGCCGGAGCGCCACTGCGATGACCTTCGGAGACGGCCTGCCCGATGTTTCACGTGAAACATCCGCGCGCCTCGCGGTGCTCGCGGCGCTGCTGCGCAAGTGGAACCCGGCGATCAACCTTGTTGCGCCGTCGACTCTCGAGGAGCTCGAGGAGCGGCACATGGCCGATTCGCTCCAGCTCGTCGCACTCGCGCCGCCTGCACCCGCACATTGGGCCGATTTTGGAAGCGGCGGCGGTTTCCCCGGGCTCGTGGTCGCAGCCGCACTGGCGGAGCGGGCGCCGGCCGCGAGGGTCACGCTCGTGGACTCGGATCGCCGCAAGGCGAGCTTCCTGCGGACCGCCGCCCGGGAGATGGGGCTCGATGTCACCGTGCGCGCCGAACGTGCGGAGGCCATCGCCCCGCTGGGCGCCGACGTGGTTTCCGCCCGTGCGCTGGCGCCGCTGCGCACGCTTCTGGGCCTTGCCGAGCGGCACATGGCGCCCGGCGGGTGCGCGCTCTTCCCGAAGGGAGCGAGGGCGCAGGAAGAGATCGAAGCCGCGCGCAAGCAATGGCGCTTCGTGCTGGAAAGCCATATGAGTAGGACAGACCCACAGGCCAGAGTTCTTGCAGTGAGGGAGATCACCCGTGCCTGACACGTCCCGCGGAACGGCGCCCCGCATCATCTCCGTGGCCAACCAGAAAGGCGGCGTCGGCAAGACGACAACCGCGATCAATCTCGGTGCCGCGCTGGCCGAGGCCGGGCAGAAGGTGCTTCTCGTGGACATCGATCCGCAAGGCAATGCCTCCACGGGCCTCGGTGTGGAGGCTTCGGAGCGGGATGCCACGAGCTACGATCTCATCCTCGAGGAGGCGCCGATCGAAAGCGTCATCCGGGAAACCCGCGTGCCCCGGCTTTCGCTGATACCCGCCACTACCGATCTCAGCTCGGCAGACATCGAACTCGTCGCTAACGAAAAAAGAAGTTTCCTGCTGCACGACGCGCTCCGCCAGCCCGCCCTCGCGCGCTACGGCTTCGACATCGTGCTCGTGGATTGCCCGCCCTCGCTTTCGCTGCTCACCGTCAACGCCATGGTCGCCTCGGATTCGGTGCTGGTGCCCCTGCAAAGCGAGTTCTTCGCCCTCGAGGGGCTATCGCAGCTCTTGCTGACGATCCGCGAGATCCGCCAGACGGCGAATCCGCGCCTGCGAATCGAAGGAGTGGTGATGACGATGTACGACGCCCGCAACAACCTTTCCCACCAGGTGGAACGCGATGCCCGCGACAACCTCGGCGATCTCGTGTTCGCCACGGTCATTCCGCGGAACGTGCGCGTGAGCGAAGCGCCGAGCTACGCGCTGCCTGTCCTGGAATACGACAGCACCTCGCGCGGGGCGGAGGCCTACCGGGCGCTCGCCCGCGAGCTTCTCGCCCGTCACACCCAGGTGGCGGCATGAGCGGCGAAGACGGCACCGCCGGAAAACCCAAGCGCGGCCTGGGGCGCGGCCTCGCCTCGCTCATGGCCGATGTGCAGGCCGAGCCCGTCAGCCCCGCCGCCGCGCCGCCCGCCAGCGCGCCGCCCCAGCCGGGCGGCGGGCCCGTGGAGGTGCCCATCGAGCGGATCCATCCAAACCCCGACCAGCCGCGCCGCAGCTTCGACGAGGCCGGCCTCGAGGACCTGGCCCAGTCGATCCGGGCGCGGGGCGTGATCCAGCCCTTGATCGTGCGCCCCAACCCCCGCGAGCGCGGCACCTACGAGATCGTGGCGGGCGAACGCCGCTGGCGCGCGGCTCAGCGCGCCCAGCTCCACAACCTGCCCGTGATCCTGCGCGACTACGACGAGATCGAGGTCCTGGAGATCGCGATCATCGAGAACATCCAGCGCGCGGATCTCAACCCCATCGAGG
Source organism: uncultured Rhodobacterales bacterium (assembly GCA_964466745.1). GTDB lineage: Bacteria > Pseudomonadota > Alphaproteobacteria > Rhodobacterales > Rhodobacteraceae > CAYXOX01. Next base: position 2,427 of record CAYXOX010000136.1, on the reverse strand, counting down.
AGGCACAGGGCTTCCAGCAGCTCATGGGCCGCTTCGGCCACACCCAGGAAAAGCTCGCCGAGGCGCTCGGCAAGAGCCGCAGCCACATCTCGAACCTCACAAGGCTGCTCTCCCTCCCTGAGGATGTGCAGGCGCTGCTGCGCGACGGCAGGCTTTCCGCCGGGCACGCCCGCACCCTCGTGGGCAACCCCGAGGCCTCTGCGCTCGCCGCGCGGATCGTGGCGGGCGGCCTTTCGGTGCGCGAGGCCGAGAAGCTGACGAAGAAGGAAAAGCCCGGCGGTGGCGCGCCGAAGGGTCCTGCGCCCTCGGGCGGAAAGGATGCCGATACCCGCGCCCTCGAGGGCGATCTTTCCGCCGCGCTCGGCATGGGCGTGAGCATCGATCACCCCGAGGGGGCCGAGGGCGGAAGCATCACGATCCGCTACAAGAGCCTCGACGAGCTGGACGACCTGTGCCGCAAGCTCGGTGGTTGAAGGCTGCCGAAGCGGGGGCAGCACCCGGGCAGGAATCGAGCCGATGCGCCGGAACGGTGACTGTTCCTGGCGCGCCCGTGCCCTGCCCGCCCCCCAGGGCGCTCCGCGTGCCTGCCCTTGCGGCGATGCGATCGGGCCGCGGTGCAAGCGCCGGGCCCGCTTCACATTCCCGCGCGCCGCGCCTAGGTGAGACGCGCAGCAGGAAAGGCAGCCCATGACAGACCTCACGCCCCGCGAGATCGTCTCCGAGCTCGATCGTTTCATCATCGGACAGGGTGACGCGAAGCGCGCCGTTGCCGTGGCGCTTCGCAATCGCTGGCGCCGCAAGCAATTGTCCGACGATCTTCGCGAGGAGGTCTATCCCAAGAACATCCTGATGATCGGGCCCACCGGCGTCGGCAAGACGGAGATCAGCCGCCGCCTGGCGCGTCTGGCGCGCGCGCCGTTCCTGAAGGTGGAGGCCACGAAGTTCACCGAGGTGGGCTACGTGGGCCGGGACGTGGAGCAGATCATCCGCGATCTCACCGACGCCGCGATCGCCATGACGCGCGAGCACATGCGCGCCGAGGTGCGCGCCGCCGCCCACGCCGCCGCCGAGGAAAGGGTGATCGAGGCGATCGCCGGCGAGGGCGCCCGCGATCAGACGCGCGACATGTTCCGCCGCAAGCTCAAGTCCGGCGAGCTCGACGATACGGTGATCGAGCTGGAGATCGCCGAATCCGCTCCGCAGATGCCGATGTTCGACATGCCCGGTGCTCCCGGCGGCGGCGCCGGGATGATGAACCTCGGCGATCTCTTCGGGAAGGCCTTCGGCCAGCGCACCACCCGCAAGCGCTTGACCGTGGCCGAAAGCTACGACGTGCTGATCTCCGAGGAGGCCGACAAGCTGCTCGATGACGAGACGGTCAAGCGCGCGGCGCTCGAGGCGGTGGAGCAGAACGGGATCGTTTTCCTCGACGAGATCGACAAGGTGTGCGCCCGCGCCGAAACCCGGGGCGCCGATGTCAGCCGCGAGGGGGTGCAGCGCGATCTCTTGCCGCTGATCGAGGGCACCACGGTCTCCACCCGGCACGGCCCGGTGAAGACGGACCATATCCTCTTCATCGCTTCGGGGGCGTTCCATATCGCCAAGCCCTCCGATCTCCTGCCAGAGCTCCAGGGCCGCCTGCCCATCCGCGTGGAGTTGCGACCGCTCACCGAAGAGGATTTCGTGCGCATCCTCACCGAAACCGACAACGCGCTCACCCGCCAGTACGCCGCGCTCCTGGGCACCGAGGAGGTAGCCGTCCGGTTCACGGATGACGGGATCGCCGCCCTGGCGCGCATCGCCGCTGAAGTGAACACCACGGTGGAGAACATCGGGGCGCGCAGGCTCTATACCGTCATGGAGCGCGTCTTCGAGGAGCTGAGCTTCGACGCCCCCGACAAGGCGGGCAGCGAGATCGAGGTGAACGCCGCCTTCGTCGAGCGCAATCTCGGGGAGCTCTCCAGATCGGCGGATCTTTCGCGCTACGTGCTCTAGCGCGGCGCCCCGATCGCGGCGAGAAGCGCGCCGTGGCGCGCGGCATAGGCCGCCCGGACCTCCGCCGGCGGGCGCAGCACGATGGTGCAATCGGCCACCAGCGCAGGGTCGGGCTTGCCGAAGAACCGCTGCGCCTCCACCTCGCGGAACCCCGCGATCTGCACCGCCTCGAGATAGGCCGAGATCCGGTCGGCCCGCTTGATCTGGCGCTTCACGCCCGCCGGAATATCCGCGGGCAGGCCGAACCGCAGGTGGATCGCCGCCGCGAGCCGGGCGTCGAGCTGCCCGTAACCGGGCCCCACAGCCGCCTTCACCGGGCTGATCATGTCGCCGATCACGTATTCCGGGGCGTCGTGGAGCAGCGCCGCCAGCCGCCACCGCGCCGGCGCGGCGGGCGCCAGCTTCCCGAAGAGATGCTCCACGAGCAGCGAG
>CAYXOX010000135.1:0-8242 GCA_964466745.1 uncultured Rhodobacterales bacterium | reverse complement strand
CTCGCCGAGCGTGGCGATGACCGAGCCATCGGCCTGACGGGCAACCTTGCCCGTCTCGAGGGTAAGCGTCTCCTCACCCCACTGCATGGATTTCGTGGTAACGTTGAACATGTATCGGTTCCTATCGGGCAGCGCTCCCGGGCGTATCCCGGGTCTGCCTCGTGTCTATGGCGGCCCCATTGCCGCCGACCCCTGTCCTTCTCGCGGGCGCCGGGGTCAGAGCGCGTCGTCTCAGGTGCCCGGCGCATACATCAGTTTGCGGGGGATGGGAACAGGCATCGGCTGCGGCGGGTTGGCAGACTGGATACGTCGAGGCTCTGCAAGAGCCAAGGGCGGCCGAGCGGAAGACATTGCTATCACGGCAGGTTGGACCATGTTTCGGGCTCAGGTATTCCGAAGATGTGAATGGTGGAGAGTCGGGAGAATGAAAAACGCGTTTGTGTTCAATCTGGCCTTCAACAAGTGTGGTACGACCTCACTTGCAAAGGCCCTGAACATCCTGGGTGTGCCAACGCTTGACCATAGGTTTGTGACGAACACAAGAAACGGGCCGGCAAGAATTCGTCTGGTCGACCTTGCCCGCCGGAATATCGCACAAGGCCGCAGGCCATTCCAGGGGCTGGATGAAAAGTATCGGGGGTATACCGATTTTTTCGGACAGGCCTTTTATCGGCAGATCGACATCGCATATCCAAACAGCAAGTATATTCTCACGGTTCGGCCCATTGAAGACTGGCTGCGAAGCAGGGAGCAGCACGTATATCGGAACCTTGCAAATCCGAATTACCGCGGTGGCCTGACGAAGGTGGATATCGATGGCTGGAGAAGGCACTTCACATCGTGTTATCGAGATATCAAGCAATACTTCTCCCACAGGCCTGACGATCTATTGATCATCGATGTGCCGGGCGGCGACGGTTGGGGCAAACTGTGCCCGTTTCTAGGGTGTGATATTCCCGAAGTGCCTTTTCCAAGCTTGAACCGCACCGAGACCCGCAACAAGCCCACGAACTAATCTTGGAGTGTGCAGCCCAGCCTGCGGGGTCCGTCCGGGGCGATATACCCGAGCACGTGAACCTGCCTTTTCGCGCCCGGCGATGCGCCCCGAGGGCTTCCGGCTGGCGTGCGCCGCTGTTGCACCCGTTGCCGAATATAAATGGGCCGCGCGACGCGGCGGAGCACCGCGACGGGTGCCGGAGCGGTGCGCTGTGCGTGGTCCGGTCCGGTTCCCGATCACGCCCTTACCGGGAGCCGGCGACGAAAACGAAAGTGTCCGCGCGGCCCGCCAGCTCCTCCTCGGAAACCGGTTCCCACAAGTCCGAAGCCAACTCGAATACCTCTGAACTCACATGCATGGAGAATGTCGTGCCCCTTTCCCGATTTCTCTCCGACACACGGTGCCAGCGCTCCTCGCGCGGGGCATCGAGCAGATGGACCCGAAAGGCACGCCCTTCCTTTTCAAGCTCGGCATAGATCGCAAGCCGGTCCGCAACGCGGATCAGGCCGAGTTCGACGATTGCGTCGTGTCCGTGATCAAGCGATGCGCGCGCAATAGACATGATCTGGGACACGCACCGCTGCTTGCGTTCCGCGTACCATTGCCACTGGCCGGTTCGGGGCGGTCCTGCCTGAAGAGGGTCGCCATCCAAGAATCCAGAACGAGCGGTGGTGCCGCAATCTGTCTTCCCAGCTCCGTGGCATAGGTTGTCTTGCCGGCCCCGACCGGGCCTTCAACGATGTGCAGGGTGGGCATGCAGGCGATTCCGCATTTTGCCCGGCTCGGGCCTGCTCCAAACGAAAAAGGGCCGCAGCAAGCGGCCCTTTGGATCGGCTTCGCGCGCCAGCGTTCAGCGACGCAGGCCCAGCCGCTTGATCAGCTCCTGGTAGCGGCCTTCGTCCTTGGCGCGCAGGTAGTCCAGGAGCTTGCGGCGCTGGGCGACGAGCTTCAGCAGACCGCGGCGCGAGTGGTTGTCTTTCTTGTGCGTCTTGAAGTGCTCGGTCAGCGTGGCGATGCGCGAGCTGAGAATCGCGACCTGCACCTCGGGCGAGCCGGTGTCGCCCTCGTGGGTCGCGAAGTCCTTCATGACTTTCGCTTTTTCTTCAACGGTGATCGACATCGGGGTCTCCTTTCTCGAAGCGGTCATGGCGCGAGCCGGGATGTCGTCCAGCAAGGCCCTTGGAGCTTTGTCCACCGCGCGCGAACGCGGGGACCGCTCCCCTTAGGCCAGTCGCGCGCAAAAGGGAAGGGGGCTCAGGGGGCCGCGGCGCCGCCGCCTGCCGCAACGAGGGTGATCGCGGCCGCCGAGAGCCCGGCCGCACCGGCGACCGTGGCGATATCCACCCCGTCGAGCGTGAGGATCGCCGCGCCGTCCGGGCCCTCGGCTACCCCGATCTCCGGGGCCGGGCCGCCCGCTTCGTAGACCACCACGATGGCGTCGGAGGCGCCGTCGAAATCCGAGATAACGGTGTCGGCCCCGGCCGCCCAGCTGCCCAGCACGAAGCTGTCGGCGCCGGTTCCGCCATGGGCGATGTCGCCGGCGCCGAGAACGATGGTGTCGTCTCCGGCGCCGCCGTTGAGAAAATCGGCGGCGGCATCCGCCTCCCGGCCGTCGAGGAAATCGTCTCCGCGCCCGCCGAAGAGCGCGTCCGACCCGTCGCCGCCGGTGAGCGTGTCGTCGCCGAGCCCGCCGGAAAGCGTGTCGTTCCCTGCGCCGCCATCGAGGTTGTCGTCGCCGCCGCCGCCGGTCAGCTCGTCGTCTCCGTCGGCGCCGGTCAGCTCGTCGTCCCCGGCGGCGCCGAAGAGACGGTCGTCGCCACCCGCCCCGAAGAGGCGGTCGTCCCCCTCCTCGCCGTAGACGAGATCGTCGCCGCCGCCGGCGTCGATCAGATCGTCGCCCAGCCCCCCGGCCAGCGTGTCGCTCTCGGCCGTTCCGTGGAGCCCGGGCGGCGGGAGATCGTCGGACGGGGTGCCGGGGAGCGGCGCGTTCGGCGTCACCGGCGGTTGCAGCGGCTCGGGCAGTTTCTGGTGCGGCCGCGGGGGCCAGTCCTCCTCCTCCGCTTCGGCAGGGCCACCGCCACTCTCCACGGCGGGCGCCGCCGGCGCGCCGCCGAGGCTTGCGCCCCCCCCGGTCATGAATCCGGGCAGCGGCGGCGGTGGCGGCGGCGCCTCTTCACCGGCCCCGTGCGGCGTGCCGTCACCGCCCTCGTCCGCCCCTGCCTCCGCCATGCCCTCGGCAGGCCACGGCGCTCCCGCGGGGGCGGGCTCCCCTTCGTCCGGGGCATCGAGCCCCGGCACATGGTCCAGGAGCGAGCCGTGATGCGCGCCCTCGGGCTCGGCGGTGTCGCCGCCCCGGGCTTCGTTCTCGTCGTCATCCGGCCCGTCATCGGACGGGCCGAGGGGCATCGCCAGCGCCGCGCCGGCCGCCGCCAGCAGCCCGAACAATCCTGCCAAAGCCGTGAGCATTCCCGCCCCTCCGCCGAAAACCGCCGCTCGGCAGGCCCATAGCCGGCGCCGGAGCGGCCCGGCGAGTCTCTTCGCACGGCGCGGTTAATTGGCGGTGTAGCCCTGCTCGCCTTCACCGGCGCCCGGCGGCCAGTCGCGCGGCTGCCTGTCGTAGCCGATGTAGAGAGGGTGGCCAGGGTGGCCGCCCTTCGTGACCGAGAGGACAAGGAGCGCATGGCCCGCGCCGCGCAGCAGGCGCTCCACCTCCGGGCCGCGCCCCATGTGGGCGCCATGGGTGCCCCAGGCCGCCACGATCGCGTCGGCCCAGCCGGCCCCCTCCAGGAGGGCGGCATCGTTTGCCGGCCCCACCGGATCGGCAACGGCGCGCATCCTGCGCGGATCGGTCTCGCGCCACGCGAAGATGTTGCACACCCGGAAGGCGCCGAAGCGGAGGGCCCGGGCCCGGCGCTCGCAGCGTTCCACCGTCGGGTCGTTCTGGGCCTCGGTGGCAGTGGAGGGGTTGAGCATCACGAAAAGCACCCGCCGCCCCTCGGGCCGCCAGGTGCGGGTGAGCGCGTAGCGGTAGCGCTCGCAGTCGGAATAGATCGCCTCCGAGGCCGCGTCGCCCTTCACGAAACGCCGTGCGATCACGCCCGCGACCCCCGCGCCGTCAGGCCGCGAAGACGCGCAGGGGGTGCAGCTCGGCGCCCTTCAGCCGCCCCACCGCAACCGCACGCCCCTCGCAGGCCGCCCAGGCGAGATCGCCCCACTCCACGCCTGCGCCGGGCCGCACGAGGGCCGGATTGCCGTTGCGCAGCCGCGCCGCGCTCTCGGGCGGGCAGGAGACGCGCGCGATCTCGGCAAGCCCGGCCTCCAGCGGCAGCAGCCGGGCGTCGAGCGCGGGCGTGCGGGCCTCGGCCTCGATCTCGGCCAGCGTCACCGCGTCCTCGAGCTCGAACGGGCCGGACCAGAGCCGCCGCAGCTCGGTCACGTGGCCGAGGCAGCCCAGCTGGCACCCGAGATCGCGGGCCACCGAGCGCACGTAGCCGCCCTTGCCGCAGGTCATCTCGATCTCGGCGTGGTCGCGGTCGGGACGTCCGGTGAGCAGGATCTCCTCGATCCACAGCGGCCGGGGCTCGATCTCCACCTCCTCGCCGGCCCGGGCCCGGGCATAGGCGCGCTCGCCGTCGATGCGCACGGCCGAGAAGGCGGGCGGCACCTGCATCGTCTCGCCGACGAAGCCGTGCAGCGCCTCCTTCACCTCCTCGTCGGAGGGGCGAAGCGCGCTGGTGCGCACGGTCTCGCCCTCGGCATCGTCGGTGTTCGTCTCGGCGCCGAAGCGCACGGTGAAGCTGTAGGCCTTCAGCGCGTCGGTCACGTAGGGCACCGTCTTGGTGGCCTCGCCGAGGGCCACGGCGAGGATGCCCGTGGCCGCCGGGTCGAGCGTGCCCGCATGGCCCGCCTTGCGCGCATCGAACGCCCAGCGGACCTTGTTGACCACGTCGGTAGAGGTGGGTCCGGCCGGCTTGTCCACCACAAGCCACCCCGAGATGTCGCGCCCCTTGCGTCGCCGCGCCACGGCAATACTCCTGCTGTCGGTTCCTGCTCCAGGGAAGGGCGCCCGGCTACCGGAGCGCCGGCCCGCCGTCAATCTCTGGCCCGGCAACCACGCCCACGATCGGCCCCACGGGAAAGCCGGTATCGGCACGGCCCAGCTCGGGCGCCCAGAGCCGCGAGACCTTCCCGTCGAAATAGAGCGCCTGCGGCAGCCCGAGGCGATCGCGGAAGAGGCGCGCGAAATCGTGGAAGTTCACCGGTGCGTCGGAGATCGCGAACACCGCTCTGTCGCCTTCCTCGGTGGTGCCCACGCCGTTGCGCAGCAGGCGCGAGCTGCTGCCGGGAATGAACCGCGGGTGAATCTCGCCGTCGATCACCAGCATCGGCCCCGACTGGGTGGCGTGGCGGCAGGCGGGGGCCTCGGCGAGGTAGGCGCCGGTTTCCAGCACCCTTGCACGGCCCGGCTCCGTGCAGAACACCCCGTTCGGCAGCATCCCGAAGTTGCCGGGCCCGGCGCTGGCGATCACGCGCATTCGCTCGGTGCCGTCTTCCACGTAATGGCCCACCGGGCTGCGGTCGGGATGGTACATGCCGGCGTTCATGGCGAACACCAGGTCGCGCGGCGCGAGGCCCGCGGCGAGCCTCTGGAAACTGCCCCAGACCCGGCCCTCCGAATCTTCCAGAAACAGCCGAAGCTCCGCCGCCGCGGGATCGACCTCGCAGACGCTGTAGCCCGCCCCCTCGAAGGTCAGCGTGCGGCAGGTCACGCCGGTGTGCGCGGCGCCCTCGGCTGCAAGCAACGGCGCGGCAAGGAGCGGGACGGCGAGGCCGGCGAGGCGCGCGAGCCAGCGCACCGTCTCAATCCCCGACGTCGCGGCGCACCTTCTCCTCGGAGAAAAGTCGCCGGGTCTCGTCGAGCCGGTCGAAGGTCTCGTCGACGCGGAAACGCAGCTCGGGCGCGAACTTCAGCGCGAGCCCCTTGGCGACGAGCCGCCGCAGCTCGGCCCGGTTGCGCGCCAGCGCCTCGAGCGCTTCTTCGCGCCCACGCCCGCCGAGCGGCAGCACGTAGGCCGTGGCCACGCGCAGGTCGGGGGAGGCCACCACCTCGCCCACCGTGATCGAATGGGCGTTTAGATCCGGGTCGTGGACCTCACCGCGCGCGAGCACCTCCGACAGCCGCCGGCGGATCAGCTCGCCCACGCGAAGCTGGCGTTGCGAGGGGCCGGAGCCCTGTGAAAAACGACCACTACCCATGCGCTCCACCTAAGCCTCCCGGGCCCCGAAGGAAAGCCCGTGCTGCGCAGCGGTCCGCGCACCGCCGGGCGCCCGGGCCCGCCAGGCGCTCCGGCGGCAGCTTTGCAACCGGCGCGCCGCGGCGCTAGGCTCCGCCCTGCACCGCGCAAAAGGGAGCATCGCCATGCAGGACACACCCGGACTCGTCGTCACGGGAGCCTCCGGCCGCATGGGCCGCCTGCTCGTCCGCACCGTGCTGGAAAGCGATCGCGCGCGCCTCGTCGCCGCGCTCGAACGGCCCGATCACCCCTGGATCGGGCAGGACGTGGGCACGGCCACCGGCGGTGCGCCCGCCGGCACACCCGTCACCGCCGATCCGGTGGAGGCCTTCGCGCGTGCGCAGGGCGTGCTCGATTTCACCGCCCCCGAGGCGACGGTGGAGTTCGCCGGGCTCGCCGCGCAGGCACGCGCCGTGCATGTCATCGGCACGACGGGGCTCACCGCCGATCACCTCGCCCGGCTTTCGGCGGCCGCGCGGCACGCGGTGATCGTGCGCGCGGGCAACATGAGCCTCGGGGTCAACCTGCTCACCGCGCTCGCCCGCAAGGTGGCCGCCGCGCTCGACGAGGACTACGACATCGAGATCATCGAGGCCCACCATGCCGGCAAGGTCGATGCCCCCTCGGGCACCGCGTTGATGCTGGGCGAGGCCGCCGCCGAGGGCCGGGGTCGGGCGCTTTCCGATATCGCGGTCCGCAGCCGCGACGGCATCACCGGCGAGCGCCAGCGCGGTGCCATCGGTTTTTCCTGCGTCCGCGGCGGAGATATCGTCGGCGAGCATGACCTGCTCTTCGCCGGCCAGGGCGAACGCGTCCTTCTGCGCCATGTCGCCACCGACCGCCGGGTGTTCGCCCGCGGTGCCCTCAAGGCCGTGCTCTGGGGGCAGGACAAGCCGCCGGGCGAATACGGCATGGCCGACGTTCTGGGCCTCGGCTGACGCGGTAGCGGGGCAGCCGCGCCGCCTTCGCAACCAAGTCCGGATCGCGCGGCACTTCTTCCGGCCCGCCTTCCTCCGCACGCCACGCGCCCCGGGACCGGCCGCCCGGGCACGGTCCCCGCGCCTCTCCCCCATGGCCGGGTCGGCGACGGGTGCTGCCGGGCGGTGCACGCCCCGCGGCGGGGCTTGAGAATGATCCACCCGGCCCATAGCTCCGTAACCATCCGCGTAGCCAACCGACCGGGAGCCGGGACCATGCCGCGCCATCTTGCCGCAATCGCAACCTGCGCCGTGCTGTGCGCCGGCGCCACGGCCGCTTCCACGGGCGAGGGCTTCGCCTCGGTCACCGACCGCTCCGATTTTCTCTCGCTGGTCCAGAACCGGGAACTGACGCGCATGGGCATCACGCTCGACGTGCGCCCGGACGGCAGCATCGCAGGCCGCGCCTTCGGCCGCGAGGTGACCGGGGCATGGTCGTGGCAGGACGGCTTCTTCTGCCGCGATCTCGCCTGGGGCAACCGCACCTTCCCCTACAACTGCCAGAAGGTGGAGCGCGCCGGGTCCGACCTGCGCTTCACCTCGGACCGTGGGAACGGCCAGAGCGCCACCCTCTCGCTGCGCTGAGCGGCCGGCGCGCCGGGCACCTCTTCGGCGCGGTCAGAAGTCGATCGCGATGCCCTTCTTCTCCCAGTCGCCGTAGCGTACGGGGTCAGGCCCCTTGCGGCCGCCCAGCTCGCGCGGACGGGCGTCCGCTTCCGCGTCAAGCCGCGCGCGGCGCTCGGCGGCTTCCTCCAGCGCCCGGCGCGCGGCGGGGGGCAGATCGTCCGCCTGCCCGTTCCCGGGTTTCGGGGGTGTCTCGGCCATGGGGCGCCTCCTTGCCGTGCCAACGGGCCTGATATACGCCGCCGCCCATGGGGAACAAGCCGAACCGCATCGCCGAAAGGCAGGGAGACGCCGCCCGCGCCGCGGCCGTCCGTCTGCTGGTGGCGGTCTGCGAGGACGGCGCGACGCTC
>CAYXOX010000134.1:0-8351 GCA_964466745.1 uncultured Rhodobacterales bacterium | reverse complement strand
GGCGGTGCTCGGCTTCCCGGCGGCGACCCGCTCGCCGGCGGGCTCGATGCCGTGGTCATCAACACCTCGGGCTGCGGCACCACCGTGAAGGATTACGGCCACATGTTCCGCAACCACGCCCTCGCGGAAGAGGCGGCGGCGATCGGGGCGATGGCGCGCGACGTCACCGAGATCCTCGGCGAGCTCGGCCTTCCCGAAGGCGCCCCCCGGGGCCTCAGGGTGGGGTACCACGCCGCCTGCTCGCTTCAGCACGGGCAGCAGATCCGTGATCTGCCGAAGGACCTGCTCCGGTGCGCGGGCTACGAGGTGGTCGAGCCCGCCGACAGCCATCTGTGCTGCGGCTCGGCGGGCACCTACAACCTTTTGCAGCCCGAGATCTCTCGGCAGCTCAAGGCACGCAAGGTAGAGGCGCTCGAGGCCCGCGCGCCCGACGTGATCGCGGCCGGGAACATCGGCTGCATGATGCAGATCGGCTCGGGTACGGAGATACCCGTGGTGCACAGCGTGGAGTTGCTCGACTGGGCCACGGGCGGCCCGGCGCCGAGGGCGATGTCGCGAAGCTGATCGCGGCGCGCCCCAATTCCGCCGTGATCGTAGCGAACAGTCGACGGCGGTGCCGTGCGGGCTTCCGCCCGGCCCCTGCAGCGTGATCGCGCCTTCGGAACGGAGCCCGCAACCGGTGAAGAGCCTCCTGGTATCCCTGTTTCTCGCGCTTGCCGCGGCGGCGGGGCTTGCGGCCGCGGCCGGGCCGGCGCTGGCCGAGGACACCGGGCTCGTCCCGCTGCGCACGCTCGACGACAGCCGGGGCTGGGAGGCCGTGGGCCGGCTCGATATCGGCGGGCGCGCCTTCTGCACCGGTGCCCTCGTGGGGGTCGATCTCGTGCTGACGGCCGCCCACTGCCTTTACGACAGGGAAACGGGCGAACGGGTGGACGCCGGCGAGATCGAGTTCCTCGCGGGGTTCCGCAACGGGCAGGCGATCGCCTACCGGGGTGTGACGCGGGCGGTGCTCCATCCCGGATATGCCTACGGCACCGAGCCGGGGGCCGACCGCGTGCGCAACGATCTCGCGCTGCTGCAGCTGCGCCAGCCGATCCGCAACACCCGCGTGCGCCCCTTCGGTATCGGCGGCAAGACCGGGCCCGGAACGCTGGTGGGGGTGGTCTCCTATGCCCACGATCGCGCCGAGGCGCCGGCCCTGCAGGAAAGCTGCCGGGTGCTCGAGGCGCTCGACGGCGTGCTCGTGCTTTCCTGCGCGGTGGACTTCGGCTCGTCCGGGGCGCCGATCTTCGCTTTCGACGGCGGCGCGCCGCGCATCGTTTCGGTGGTCTCGGCGAAAGCGCAGATGGCGGAGCGCCCGGTGGCCCTCGGCAGTGCGCTCGGCGTGCCACTGAGCGAGCTGCACGCCGCCTACCTCGCGGCGCCGGCGCTGGATGACGACGGGCCGCGCGTGCGGCGCATGGAGGCACCGGGCGCGGCGCCGGGGGCGAAGTTCATCCGGCCCTGAGGCCGCCCGGCCCCGTGGGCCGCCCCGCCGCTCCCCGGGGAGGACCGGCTGCCGGCCCCGCGCCGCCGGCGCGCAGCCCCGGGCAGGGTCTTGAACCCGGTGCCCTCGCCGCCCACATCGGGGTTTCCGGGCGCCAGGCATGGGCCCGGGAAACCGAGGGCCGCGCTTCGCCCGACCGGGGAGGCGCGTTCCTGTATCGCTCAATGGAGGATGACACATGCGCAGTTTCGATCTTGCCCCGCTCTACCGTGCCACGGTGGGCTTCGACCAGATCGCCGACCTGATGGACCGCGTGCTCGCGAGCGACGTGGGCCAGTCCAGCTACCCGCCCTACAACATCGAGAAGACCGCGGACGACGCCTACCGCATCTCGGTGGCCGTGGCCGGGTTCTCCGACGCCGATCTTTCGGTGGAGGTGCGCGAGAACGCGCTGATCGTCTCGGCCCGCAAGACGGAGACCGAGGAGGATACCGGCCGCACCTACCTGCACCGCGGAATCGCGACCCGCGCCTTCGAGCGCCGCTTCCATCTCGCCGACCACGTGAAGGTGACCGGGGCGAGCCACGCCGACGGGATGCTGCACATCGACCTGCAGCGCGAGATTCCCGAGGCACTCAAGCCCCGCCAGATCGAGATCGTGCGCGGCGCGGCGACCGACAAGGACGTGCTCGACGCCAAGCAGGTGAACTGACCGGGCCGTCACGGCACGGCGAAGGGCGCGGGGCAATTCCCGCGCCCTATTTCGTGCGGCCACGCCAATCCGCCGCCGGGCGGATGCGAGGGGCCAGCCCCTCGCGCTCCCCGGAGTATTTCCGCCAAGATGAAGGGGCGCGTGCTCCGGCTCCCGGCTTGCGGTGGCCAGCGTCGTTGCCCGGACAGGCCGGGGCGGCGGCCCCTGGCGGCGCGCGGCCGATGCCGCGGTCGCCCGGAGTCGACGCCGGCGTGGGCGCGGACTTCTGGAGCCGGTGCTGGGCGGCGGGCCCGGCGGCGGACCTGCCTTCGAACGCTGCCCGGATTTTGCCGGGTGGCCGGGCGCGGTGCGTCCCCGTCCGGGCGGCGACGGTGCCGCGCCGCGCCGAAACGGGAACGCCCCCGGCCGGGTTGCGGCCGGGGGCGTGTGGCCCTCGGGGCGGTTGCCGTGCTCAGAGAGCGTCGTCGATGGCGAAGAACATCGTTTCGCCCGAGTGATCGTCGACCCCGTCGTTGTCGGTCGAGATCCACATTGTGCCGGCGGAGGTGATGGCGAGCCCCTCGATCTTGTCGAGGACGTATCCGCCGGTGGAGGTCAGGTAGGGCAGCAGGTCCACCACCTCTTCCTTCTCGACCACCGGGAGGGTACCGCCCAGCGGGGCGGGCTGCATCTGGTCTTCGGCCACGCGGAAGATCTTCTTCGTAACCGCCGCTTCGCCGTGCTGGTTGTCACGTTCCACGATGTAGAAGAAGCCGTCGTGGTAGGTGATCTCCGAGAGGCCCACCCAGCCGGTGGCCGGCTCGGCCTTGGGGTAGTGCACGCCGCCCCATTCCCCGGTTTCGAGATCGTAGGCGAGAAGCTTGGCGTGGTTGGCGGGATCGTCGTCGAACTCGCGCTGGATCGCGATCCAGAGCGTGTCGCCGACGCGGGCGATGCCCTCGGCGGCCCAGCGGCGCTCCACCGACATGATCTCCTTGGGGAAGGGGATCGTGGCCGCGATCTCGCCTTCGGCGGTCACGTGGTTGATCGCGTGCAGGATGCCGCGGTCGAGCCGGCCTTCGTTGACGACGTAGAAGTTGCCCTCGCCGTCGAGCGTGATGCCCTCCATGTCCATGAGCTGCGCCGGGTGGCCGCCGCGGGTGACCGGGATCGCCTTGACGATGCGAGCCGGGGTCTGGCTCGGGTCGATGTGGAAAATCGTGGGCTGGAAGCCGTAGAAGCTGTCGTTGACTGCCCAGATCGTGCCGTCGTCATCGGCCACCATTCCGGAGATCGCGCCCCAGCCGGTCAGCTCGTCCATCCCCTCGGAGGTGAGATGCGGATAGACCGCGGCGGCCTCCTGGTACTCGAAGATCATGACGTGCGCCGGCGCGGCACCGTCCTCGCGGCCGTCGAACTCGTTCGCGGTAGCCAGCAGGTTGCGGCCGGGGATGGCCACGGCGCCTTCGGGCGAGATGCCCGAGGGAAGAAGCTGCTTCAGAACCGGGTTCGCCGGGTCGGTCATGTCGTAGACGCCGACGACCGAGCCGCGCTCGGACAGCAGGAACAGGTAGGGTGTGCCGCCGAAGGTGGCGAATTCCATGCCCTCGGGCTCGACGCCCTTGGCATCCGAGCGGCGGTCGGGATAGTGGCCGATCTGCACGAGAGCGTGCTCGAAGCTGGTGCCGCTCTCGTGCACCACCGTGCCGTCCTTGCGGAACACGGTGAAGCCGCGCGAGCCGCCGTCCATGTCGCCCTCGTTGGCGGTCACGAAATGGTCGGTGTCGATCCACTGGATCCCGTCCGGCTCGCGCACGACCCCGGCCTGCGATTCATCGAAGACGAGCGCGGCGCGTTCGTCCGTCGCGTCGATGCCTTCGAGATCCACGGCGCCTGCGGAGAAGTGGCTGACCACCTCACCGGCGGAGGAAAGCACGACGATGTGGTTGTTTTCCTGCAGTGTGACCACGATCTCACCCGCGGCGCTCACGTCCACGAACTCGGGCTCGGGATCCTCCGGCGCGATATCGGCAAGGCCGGTGACGTCGGCGCGGATCTGCGCGTCGCAGAGCATCATGCCGCTGTCGTCAAGCGGCACGATGGCGACCCAACCGGCGGGCATCTGCGGCACGCGGCCGTCGCCGAGATCCTCGTCGCGCTCGTTCTCGATGGCGACGGTCACGAAGGAGCCGTCGGGGGCGACGGCGGTCGAATCGGGCTGGCCGCCGAGGTCGCAGTCGGCCACCGCCGCGCCGGTGGCGAGGTCGATGTGGAGAAGGTGGCCCGACGGCTCGGTGTAGCTCTCGCTGGTGTTGATGCCGACGAAGACGGTGTTGCCGAGCGCCGAAACGGCGGTCGGTTCGCCGTCGAGCGCGATGTTGCCCTTGGGCTGCGGGTTCGCCGGGTCGGTGATGTCGATCAGGCCGATCACGCCGAGCGGGCTGTCGGAGTAGACGAGCGTCATGCCGTCTTCCGATGCCGTGATGATCTCGGCGGAGCTCTCGCGGCTCGTGTCCTCTCCCTCTGCCATGTTGGCGGTCACGGGGAAGGAGGCGATGCGGTTGAAGTTCATGTCGGCCGCCGCGGCGCCCGCCGAAAGGGCGAGGGCCGAGGTCAGGCAAATAAGGCGCGGTGTCATGTCGGTGCAGCTCCGGGTTGGTGTGCCCGGGCTTGCTGCCGATTTTGGCTGACGGTGATGTAAAACTTTCGTGTCGGTTTTGTGAAACAGCGCTGTCCGCCGCTATCCCTTCCCGGTGGCGTGGGCCTCCGAGAAGCTTTGCGCGGCCTCGGGGCTCGCGTCCGTCTGGTGGCGGCTTTTCCACTCGTCGTAGGGCATGCCGTAGACGATCTCGCGGGCCTCCTCCTTCGTCATGGAGATGCCGCGCTCGGCGGCGGCCTCGCCGTACCAGCGGCTCAGGCAGTTTCGGCAGAAGCCCGAGAGGTTCATCAGGTCGATGTTCTGCACGTCGGTGCGCGCGCGCAGGTGGTCGCGCAGGGCGCGAAATGCGGCGGCTTCCAGCTCGATGCGGGTCTGGTCGTCCATGGTTCGGCCTCCGTTGCCGTGCTGCTTTTCACGCGGCGCTGCGCCGCGGAAGGGGTGGGTCAGGGTGCCGGGCTGGCGCGGCGCGGCGCCATGGCGGCGGCGGGGGCGTCGAGAAGTCCGGCGGCTTCGGCAGCCTCCACGAGGATCGGCGCCAGCCGGTCGGCCCAAAGCGCCTGACCCTCGGGAGTATCGATCAGATCGTGGCGCAATTCCAGCAGGGCATTGGGGCGCCCGGCGGCGAGGGCATGCCTGTCCACGCTGTCGCCGGGCAGGTGACCGGCATAGGGCTGGTTTTCCCCCACGCAGAGATCGCGCTCGCGGTGCAGCCTGTCGATCAGCGTTCGGGCCAGCCTCGCGTCCCTCGGATCGTAGAGGACGCCCACGTGCCAGGGCCTCGGGCTGCGGCCGTTAAGCCGCGGTGTGAAGCTGTGGACCGCCACGAGGATCGTGTCGTCCCGGCGCGCGGCAATCGCGGCGAGGCGGTCGTGGTAGGGGCGGTAGTAGGTCTCCAGCCGGCGGGTGCGCTCGGCCTCGGTGATGCCGCGGTTTCCCGGCACCACCGTACCGTCGTAGAGTTGCATGATCAGCGTGGGGTCGTCCTCGCCGCGATTGGGGTCGATCACCAGCCGCGAGAAGCGCGAGAGGAGCGCAGGCGCGCCCAGCGCATCGGCCAGCGCCCGGGTGACACCCGCGGCACCCACGTCGTAGGCGATGTGCCGGCCCATGTCGGCGTCGGAAAGGCCGAGGGATCCGCCGCGCACGTCGCGGGGCACCAGGTTGGTTGCATGGTCGCACGTCACGAGCCATGGACCCGGGCGATCGGGCCCGACGACCTCGAAGGGCTGTTCGGTCATTCGTTTGTCATCTCCGTCGTCGAAGGGATAGGCTAGTTGCCGACGAATGGGAATTGCGATACCGCCGCGGACATGTATCCGTTAGCGGTAACGGCCCCGGCGCAGGGCTTCGGTACGCGCCCCGTTCCGGAGAGGCCCGAAAAGGAAGGAACTGCCCAGCACATGAGACGCCTGCGAAACGTCAAGATCGTGGCCACCCTCGGACCGGCCTCCTCGGACTACAAGATGATCCGGGCGCTGCACGAGGCGGGCGCAGACGTGTTCCGCCTGAACATGAGCCATGGCGAGCACGGCGAGATTGCCCGCCGTCACGAGACCATCCGCCAGGTTGAGGCGGATCTCGGCAGCCCGATTTCCATTCTGGCCGATTTGCAGGGCCCCAAGCTGCGGGTGGGCACCTTCGCGCGCGGGGCGGAGGAGCTTGCCGAGGGCGCAGCCTTCCGGCTCGATCTCGACGAGGCGGAAGGCGATGCGAGCCGTGTTCGGCTCCCGCACCCCGAGATCTTCGCGGCGCTCGAACCGGGCTCTGCTCTGCTCGTCAACGACGGCAAGATCCGGCTCCGCGTCACGCGGTGCGGGCCCGAGTTCGCCGATTGCGTGGTGGAGGCGGGCGGCCAGATCTCCAACCGCAAGGGCGTGAACGTGCCCGACGTCGTTCTGCCGCTTGCCGCGCTCTCGCCGAAGGACCGCAAGGATCTCGAGTTCGTCTGCGAGCTCGGGGTGGACTGGCTGGCCCTGTCCTTCGTGCAGCGCGCGCAGGACGTGGCCGAGGCGCGGGAGCTGGCCCGGGGCCGCGCCGCCATCCTCTCGAAGATCGAGAAGCCCGCCGCGGTCAAGGCCTTCGACGAGATCCTCGCGGCTTCCGACGGGATCATGGTGGCCCGCGGCGATCTCGGCGTGGAGCTGCCCGTGCAGGCCGTGCCGCCGATCCAGAAGCGCCTCGTGCGCAAGTGCAGGGCCGCGGCGAAGCCCGTGATCGTGGCCACGCAGATGCTCGAATCCATGATCGACAGCCCGATGCCCACCCGCGCCGAGGTGTCGGATGTAGCCACGGCGATCTACGAGGGCACGGACGCGGTCATGCTCTCGGCTGAATCCGCAGCGGGCAGCTACCCCGTCGAGGCGGTCAGAACGATGAACAACGTGGCCGAGGAGGTGGAGCGCGACCCGACCTACCGGGAGATCATCGAGGCCAGCCGCAACGTGGCGCGGGCCTCCGTGGCCGACGGGATCGTCTCTGCCGCCCGTGAAATCGCCGAGACGGCCGACGTCAAGGCGATCTGCTGCTTCACCCACTCGGGCACGACGGCACTGCTCACCGCCCGCGAGCGGCCCCGCGTGCCGATCATCGCGATCACGCCCCTCGCGCCGACGGCGCGGCGCCTCTGCCTCTCATGGGGCACGAATTGCGTGCACACCCACGAGCCGGCGCTACGCTTCAAGCAGGCGGTTCTCAACGCGGTGCGCGCGGCCCTGGCCGAAGGCTTCGCCACCGAGACCGACCAGATCGTCGTTGCCGCCGGAGTGCCCTTCAACGTGCCCGGCACGACGAACATCCTGCGCGTGGCGCCCTGCTCGGAGCGTTTGATCTACTCGGCCGAAACGGAGTAGGCTAGACGCGTCAACCGCACCGGGAGGCGCAGGAGTGGACCCCGATCTTCTCTTCGTGATCGGCCTCGCCGTGGTCGCCTTCTCGATCGTGTCCATCGTCTCCTCGTTCTCGGAGGGCCGCCCGCCGCGGGTCGCGATCCTGGCCGCGGCTGCCGGCGGGGGATGTATCGCCTACGCGATGAACCTCAGCCCTGGCGGCTACGGATTCGAGGACATTCCCGATGTCGTCATCGGGGTGGTGGGCCGCTACCTGCTCTGACTCGCCGTGCTGGGCCGCGGGGCGCATCGGAGCGTGGCCCGGGCGCCCTTGCCAAGCCTCCGGCGCTTGCCTATACGGCGAGCTTCGAACAGCACGGCCGGCCCGAGTGGCATGCCGAGTCGTGTCTGCACCGCCCGCAAGAGGAGATGGAAATGCCCAAGATGAAGACGAAGTCGAGCGCCAAGAAGCGCTTCAAGGTGACGGCGACAGGCAAGGTCCTGTCGGCCCAGGCCGGAAAACGCCACGGCATGATCAAGCGCAGCAACAAGTTCATCCGGAAGGCGCGGGGCACCACCACGCTCAGCGCGCCGGATGCCAAGATCGTCAAGGGCTACATGCCCTACGATCGCTGAGGAGGATCTGACATGTCTCGCGTAACTTCCGGCAAGGTAACCCACGCCCGCCAC
>CAYXOX010000133.1:0-8445 GCA_964466745.1 uncultured Rhodobacterales bacterium | reverse complement strand
CGGCCTCGGCATCCGTCTCGATCTCGATGCCGTGCCCTGCCGCGAGCCGGGCATGACCGCCTACGAGATGATGCTCTCGGAAAGCCAGGAGCGCATGCTCATGGTGCTCGATCCCGCCAGGGAAGCGGAGGCCCGCGCGGTATTCGAGAAATGGGATCTCGATTTCGCGGTGGTGGGAGAGACGATCGCCGAAGACCGCTTTCTCGTCGTCCACCGTGGGCAGACCTGGGCCGACCTGCCGCTCCGGGCGCTTTCCGGCGAGGCTCCCGAGTACGATCGCCCCTACACCGCGCCGCCCGCGCCGCCCCCGCTCGGCCCGCTGCCCGTCATCGGCGCCATCGACGCCCTGCGCGCCCTGATCACCAGCCTCGATCACTGCGCGAAGGACTGGATCATCCAGCAGTACGACACGCAGGTGCTCGCCGACACGCTCGTCGTGCCGGGCCGGGGCGCGGGCGTGATTCGCGTTCACGGCACCGAACGCGCGCTGGCCTTCACCTGCGACGTCACCCCCCGCTACGTTGCGGCCGATCCCGAAGAGGGCGGCAAGCAGGCGGTTGCAGAAGCCTTCCGCAATCTCGTTGCCGTGGGGGCCCGCCCGCTGGCCACGACCGACAATCTCAACTTCGGCAACCCGGAGAAACCCGAGATCATGGGCCAGTTCGTGGGCGCGATCCGCGGCATCGGGGCGGCCTGCAGCGCGCTCGGCATGCCGATCGTTTCGGGCAACGTCTCGCTCTACAACGAGACCGACGGGCAGGCGATCCTGCCCACGCCCACCATCGGCGCGGTGGGCCTCGTCGAGGACGCCAGCGCGCTCATCACCGGCGAGGTGCGCGACGGCCACGTGGCGCTCCTGCTCGGCGAGACCCGCGGCCACATGGGCCAGTCGGCGCTTCTGTGGGAGCTGGAGGGGCGCGCCGAGGGGCCGCCGCCCCCGGTGGACCTTGCCGCAGAAGCCGCCCACGGTGCGTTCATCCTCGAAAACGCCGGGCTGATCCGGGCATGCACCGATCTCGGCGAGGGCGGGCTGGCCCTTGCGGCCTTCGAGCTTGCCGAGGCCGCCGGCGTGGGCGTCGCGCTCGATATCGAAGACCTGCCCACGCTTTTCGGTGAGGACCAGGGGCGCTACCTTCTGGCCTGCAATTTCGACCAGGCCGAGGCGCTTATGGTCGCAGCCGGCCGCGCCGGGGTGCCCCTTGCGGCCGTGGGCCGCTTCGGCGGCGACACCGTGCGCTTCGGCGCGGACAGCGCGCCGCTGGAAGAGCTTTCCCGGCTCTTTCGCTCCGCTTTCGCCGCCTCCCTGGGCTGACAGGCGGCCGCCGCGCACGGATCGGGAGGGCCATGCGCCGCGGCCCTGCCCGGCTTGCACGCGCGCCGCTGCCCCTCTACATTTCAGAGCGAAGGCGTCAGGAAAACGGATCCATGCCAATCACCGCGACCGAGATCGAACGTTTGCTCCGCGAGAGCTTTCCCCACGCGCAGATCAGTGTTGAGGGCGACGACGGGGCCCATTTCGCGGCCCAGGTGATCGACGAGAGCTTCCGCGGCAAGAACCGCGTCCAGCAACAGCGCGCCGTCTACGCCGCGCTCAAGGGCAAGATGGATGGCGCCAACGGCGAGCTTCACGCCCTTGCCCTGACGACCCGGGCGCCGGAGTAGGCGTGTGGACATCGTGGTGATCAGCCTTCTGGTGATCGCGATTCTCGCGGTCACGATCGTGTCCGCCGGCATGGCGCTGCGCCGCGAGGCGGGACGCCCCCGGGGAGTAGAGCCCGGCGAAGGCCACACCGAGATCGAGGTGAACTACCATTCCGGCGGCATGGGCGGCGGGCACTCCGCGAAGATCCGCGTGCCGCGCGACCCCCAAGCCTATGCCCGTGCCTTCGTGCCCGGGCGCAATCGAAAAGGACCAAGACAATGACCGAGGCCGCAACAGCCGACCGGATTCGCGAAACCGTGGACAATGCCGACGTGGTGCTTTTCATGAAGGGCACCAAGGAGATGCCCCAGTGCGGGTTCTCGTCGCGCGTGGCCGGTGTGCTCAACTACATGGGCGTGGAATTCAAGGATATCAACGTTCTTGCCGACGACGCCATCCGCCAGGGGATCAAGGATTTTTCAGACTGGCCGACCATCCCGCAGCTCTACGTGAAGGGCGAGTTCGTGGGCGGCTGCGACATCGTGACGGAGATGACACTCTCGGGCGAGCTCGACTCGCTCTTCGAGCAGGCCGGCATCGAATACGACAAGGCCGCCGCCGAGAAGATCCGCGAGCACAACGCCTGACGACCCGCCGACGGGCGGCCGAGCCGGGCCGGCCGGCCTCGTTGCGCCATGGCGGGGCAGACGCGGCCGTTCGCGACACTCCGGGGGAACGGGTGCTCCGCCTGGCGGCTCGGCAGGCATGCGGGGGAGCGCTCGGTGCAAGCAACCGCGACGCAAGCAACCGGGAATCTCGGGTGCCGCACCGCAAGAGGCGGCGGCTCGGTGAAGGCTGCCGCTGGCCTTGGCAGGCGGCTGGATCTCAGCCCGCCTCGGAGCGTTCTTCCACCGCGGCGGCAAGCGCCTCGGCACGCGCGGCGATTTCCTGGAGCGTCTCGGTCACGCTTTCGGGCACAACGGGGACCTCGATGCGCTCGGGCTCCGGCCGCGGAGCCGTCTGAAGCTCACGGATCTCCTCGCGGGCCCGCCCGAGCGCTTCCTCGACCTCGCGCAGGCGTTCCTCGAGCCCGGCTGTCTTGTCGGCGAGCATGAGCCCCGACATCAGGAGCATCCGCGGCTCCGGCATCCGCCCGATCTGGGAGGAAAGCGCCGTGGCCTCCGCGTTGAGCAGCGCCGCGGCGGCGTGGAGGAAATGCTCCTCCCCGTCCTGGCAGGCCACCTCGAAACTCCGCCCGCCGATCATGATCGTCACTTCGGCCATCAGCCCGCCTTCCCTTCCACGATCGGCCGCAGCGCTCCGAGAATGGCCTCGGCCTCGGCCTTTTCCGCGGCACGCTCGGCCTTGAGCGCTTCCAGCTCTGCCACGAGCCCGGCCTGGAGCGCGTCCGCGTCCGGCGTGCCCGCCGCCACGGCCGCGCGCAGCGCCTCGTTGTTGGCCCGCAGGGCCTCGGCCGCCTTGCGCAGCTGGCCGAGTGCCCCGTCGAGGGCCGCGATCCGCTCGCCCTGGCTGGCAGTGCGCTTCTCCAGCTCCTCGACGGTCTCGTCCTGCCGGCGCTTGATGGCGCGCACGCGCTCCTGCAACTGCGCGTTGGCGATACGCTCGTCCTCGAGTTCCGACTTGAGGCGGGCGAGCTCCTCTGCATCGGCCGCGGGAGCCGGTTGCGGCGCCGGTGCTTCGGCCGCGGCATCGGCACGCTCGGCCATCACCTCGACCCCGCGCGAGATGCGCTCCATCGCGTGGGTGATGCGCGCTTCGAGATCGCCAAGATTGCTCACCGACTGCTCCCCAAATCCGTTGCCCTGCGAGGATCGCCGCGCCACGACCGGACGCACCCCGCGGCGCCCCGCCCGGCGGCCGCGCCCGCCAGCCTGGCCGTCGCGGCGGCGACACCCCGAATCGGGCTGTCCTCGGAGAAGATTAAGCCCAAGGCAGCGAAAAGGGCAAACCAGCGCTTTGCCACCATCCACAAAGACTTGCGCCGAGGCGTTGATGCTTGGCATGCGCCATCGGGTTGATCTTCCGAAAACGCTTGGTATTGAGCACCAGCACCTCTCACCCGTGGGCCCGCACCGGCCCGCCCTGGCAAGGACCGCGCGCCCGTGACCGTGACCGAAAGACAGCCCGCCGACATCTCTGCACTGCGCGCGGCGCATCCCGACCACTGGATGCAGGCCGCCGCGATCCGGGCGCTGACGCTCGATGCGGTCGCGGCCGCGAACTCCGGCCATTCCGGCATGCCCATGGGCATGGCCGATGTCGCCACAGTGCTCTTCCAGAAGCACCTCAAGTTCGACGCCGCCCGCCCCGACTGGCCCGACCGCGACCGCTTCATCCTGTCGGCCGGGCACGGCTCCATGCTGCTCTACAGCCTGCTCTATCTCACCGGCTCGCCAGACATCACGCTCGAGGAAATCCGCAACTTCCGCCAGTGGGGCGCCAAGACCGCCGGGCATCCCGAGAACTTCCTGGCCCGCGGGATAGAGACGACGACGGGCCCGCTCGGCCAGGGGCTGGCAAATTCGGTCGGTTTCGCCATTGCCGAGGAGGCACTTCGCGCCCGCTTCGGGCGCAAGATCGTGGATCACCACACCTACGTGATCGCCGGCGACGGGTGCCTGATGGAGGGCGTGAGCCAGGAGGCCATCGCCCTTGCCGGGCGGCAGGAGCTTTCGCGCCTGATCGTGCTGTTCGACGACAACGGCATCACCATCGACGGCAATGTCAGCATCTCCGACCGCACCGACCAGCCCGCCCGCTTCGCCGCCTCCGGCTGGCACGTGCAGGAGATCGACGGCCACGACCCCGAAGCGATCGATGCGGCGATAGCGGAGGCCCGGCGCAGCCCCCTGCCCTCGATGATCGCCTGCCGGACGCATATCGCGCTCGGCTCCTCGGCACAGGACACCGCCAAGGGCCATGGCGCGCTGACCGATGCCCAGCTCATCGCGGATGCGAAGGCCGCCTACGGATGGACGGCGCAGCCCTTCGAGATCCCCGCCGGCATCAAGGAGGCCTGGGAGGCCGCCGGCCGGCGCGGCGCCGAGGCGCGCGAAGCCTGGGAGGCGCGTTTCGGCGCGCTCTCGGCGGCGCGCCAGGCGGAATTCCAGCGCGTGATGACGGGCGGCACGCCCAACAAGCTGCCCTCGCGCATCAAGGCGCTCAAGCGGCAGGTGGCCGAAACCGCGCCGAAGGTCGCCACGCGCAAGAGCTCGGAGATGGTGCTCGAGGTCGTCAATCCGCTGATGGGCGAGATGCTGGGCGGCTCGGCCGATCTCACCGGTTCGAACAACACGCTCACCGGCGATCTCGGGATCTTCACCCCGAAGAACCGCAAGGGTCGCTACATCTACTACGGCATCCGCGAACACGGCATGGCCGCGGCCATGAACGGCATGGCGCTGCACGGCGGGATCCGCCCCTACGGTGGCACCTTCATGTGCTTCACCGATTACGCCCGCCCCGCGATGCGCCTATCGGCGCTGATGCATGTGCCCGTCGTCTACGTGATGACCCACGACAGCATCGGGCTCGGCGAAGACGGGCCGACCCACCAGCCGGTGGAGCACCTGGCGATGCTGCGCGCCACCCCGAACATGCTCGTGCTGCGCCCGGCCGACACCGCCGAGACGGCCGAGGCATGGGAGATCGCCCTCGGGCAGACCGACCGGCCGACGGTGCTGGCGCTCTCGCGGCAGAACCTGCCCACGGTGCGCACCGAGTTCAAATCGAAGAACCTCACCGCGCTGGGCGCATACGTGCTTCGCGAGGCCGAGGCCAGGCGCCAGGCGCTTCTGATGGCCACCGGCTCGGAAGTTTCGATCGCGCTGGCCGCGCGGGACATCCTCGAAGCCGAGGGCATCGGCACCCGCGTGGTCTCCATGCCGAGCTGGGAGCTTTTCGAGGCGCAGGACGAAGCCTACCGCAAGCGCGTGCTGCCCGGCGGGCCGGTGCGCGTGGCCATCGAGGCGGGTGTGCGCCTGGGCTGGGATCGCTGGCTGATGGGCGAGCGCGGCCGCCGCGAAAAGGCCGGCTTCGTGGGAATGGAGGGTTTCGGCGCCTCGGCGCCTGCGGAACGGCTCTACGAGGAATACGGGATCACCGCCGAGGCCACCGCCGCGAAGGTGCGCAGCCTGCTGGCCGGGAGCGGTACGGGTGCCGCGGGCTGACATGCCCCGGCCCGTGCCGGGGCGGCGCCCGTGACGAACAGGCTCGCGGTCATCATGGGGGCGGTGATCGCCGCGCTCGTGCTGGCCGATCTCTTCCTGGCCCGGGGAAGCAACCTGCTCTTTCTTGCGCAGCGCTTCTTCGAGCTGATCGAATACATCGCCTTCTGGCGATGAGCGTCCAAGCGCCCGGTTGACCTTTCGCCGTCTTGGGGTTTGGTAGCGCTAACTGCCCCGTCATGCCGCCATCGGGGCCCCAAACCGACCAATGGAGGGAATTCCATGCCTGTCAAAGTAGCCATCAACGGCTTCGGCCGCATCGGGCGCAACGTCCTGCGCGCGATCGTGGAGAACGGCCGTTCGGATATCGAGGTCATCGCGATCAACGATCTCGGCCCCGTCGAGACGAACGCGCACCTGCTGCGCTACGACAGCGTGCACGGGCGCTTTCCTGGCACGGTCAAGACGACGGAAGACACCATCGACGCCGGCACCGGCCCGATCAAGGTGACCGCGATCCGCGATCCGCGCGAGCTGCCCTGGGGCGAGGTGGACATCGTTCTGGAATGCACCGGCATCTTCACCGGCGACAAGGCGAAGGTGCACCTGGAGAACGGCGCCAGCCGCGTGCTCGTGTCGGCGCCCTCATCCGGCGCGGACAAGACGATCGTCTACGGCGTGAACCATGAAACGCTCAGCGCCGCCGACACCCATGTCTCGAACGCGTCGTGCACGACCAACTGCCTCGCGCCGGTGGCCAAGGTGCTCAACGACGATCCACAGCTACACCGGCGACCAGCCCACGCTCGACACGATGCACAAGGATCTCTACCGGGCACGGGCCGCGGCGATGAGCATGATCCCCACCTCCACGGGCGCGGCGAAGGCGGTGGGCCTCGTTCTGCCCGAGCTCAACGGCAAGCTCGACGGCGTGGCAATCCGCGTGCCCACGCCCAACGTCTCGGTCGTCGATCTCACCTTCGAGGCGGCGCGCGACACGAGCGTGGACGAGATCAACGCCGCGATCCGGGACGCCGCCGCCGGACCGCTCGCCGGGGTGCTCGGCGTGACCGACGAGAAGCTCGTGTCGATGGATTTCAACCACGACAGCCATTCCTCCATCTTCGCCACCGACCAGACCAAGGTGATGGACGGCTCCATGTGCCGGGTCCTGAGCTGGTACGACAACGAATGGGGCTTCTCTTGCCGCATGGCCGACACGGCCGTCGCGATGGGCAAGCACCTCTGAAAGTCACACCAGGCGCGCGCATCCACGCGGCCGCGTCCCTCGGGGGCGCGGCCTTTTTCTTGGGCGGATGCGCGACGGAATTCATGCATAATTCGCATGGCGGCACGTCCGGCGATGCAATTGTGCCGCGCTGCGGCATCCCTATGTTAGCGATACCGGGCGGGCAACCCCCCCGGAACCGAAACACCCGCTGACAAGGAGCACAGCGATGACCAGCCTGATTTCCCGCCTGTCTGCAGCCGTGCAGAAGCGCGCCGCCTACAACCGCACCGTCGACGAACTCAGCCGCATGCCGATCGACGTGGCCCTCGACCTCGACATCTACCACGGCGACATCCAAAAGATCGCCCGCAAGGCCGTCTACGGCGCCTGATCGCGCCGCCAGACCGGGCCAACCGCCGAGGGGCGTGCCGAAAGGCGCGCCCCTTTCGCGTTCCACGCCCTAGAGCGGCAGCGCGTTGGTGGACTTGATCTCCTCCATCGAGAGCAGCGCGGTGACGTTGTAGACCTTCACCTCCGAAATGAGCGCCTGGTAGAACGCATCGTAGGCGCGCGCGTTGCGCACCCGGACCTTGAGGATGTAGTCGATCTCGCCGGCCAGCCGGTGCGCCTCCTGCACCTCCGGGCGCTTGAGCAGGGCGGCGAGAAACGCGCGCTGCCACCCGGCCTCGTGCTCGGAGGTGCGGATCAGCACGAAAAAGCAGGCCTCGAAGCCCAGGGCCTCGGGATCGAGCAGCATGGCTTGCCCGCGGATGACGCCGGCCTCCCGCATCTTGCGAATCCGGTTCCAGACCGGGGTCTTGGAGGCGCCCACGCGGCGGGCGATCTCGTCGAGCGGCAGCGCGGCATCCTCCTGGAGAATACGCAGGATGTTCCTGTCGGTCTCGTCGAGGCGGATTTCCGGCCTCTGCCCGATGCCGGTTTCGGAACCTTCGTTTTCAGGAGAAGACATTTTGGAACATCATCCTTATTTTTCCGCGTATCTGGCGTAGATACGGAATACTATTCTATCCTCCGTTGCAACAGGCTTTACCAGCGGAGCGGGCCCATGCGGCACTTTCCCATCTTTCTCGATCTTGGCGGCCGCCGCGTGGTGCTGGCCGGCGGCGGCGCCGAGGCGCTGGCCAAGCTGCGCCTTCTGATGAAAACCGAGGCGCGCCTCACCGTCTTCGCCGCGGCCCCCGACGCGACGATCGAGGGATGGGCGAGCGAGGGCCGCTTGCGCCTCGTGCGGCGCGCCTTCGCCCCGGGCGATGCGCTCTGCGCCGCCCTCGCCTATGCCGCCACCGGGGACGACACGGAAGACGCCCGCGTGGCGGGCCTCGCCCGCGCCGACGGGGCGCTGGTGAACCTGGTGGACAATCTCG
>CAYXOX010000132.1:0-8575 GCA_964466745.1 uncultured Rhodobacterales bacterium | reverse complement strand
TCGGCGTACGTGCCTTGGTGCGCCGATCCTGCCGGGCATAGCCGAAATAGGGGATCACCGCGGTGATCCGCGCCGCCGATGACCGGCGCAGCGCATCGGCGATGATGAGCAGCTCCATCAGGTTGTCGTTGGCGGGGTTCGAGGTAGGCTGGATGATGAACATGTCCTCGCCGCGCACGTTCTCGAAAACCTCGACGAAGATCTCCTGGTCGTTGAAGCGCTCGACCCTTGCATCGACGAGCCCGGTGTGCACGCCGCGGTGCATCGTCATTCGGCGCGCGACCGCGTTCGCCAGCGTTCGGTTCGCGTTTCCCGAGATCAGCTTGGGCTCGGTCAGGTGGGGCATGGCAGCGGTCCTGGAGAGGGAAGGGTGCGGGGTGCGGGCAGCCGGGCCCGGGTGCTCCGTGACGGAATCATGACGTTGACACCCCCTAGCACGGGCCTAGGCTCGCGCAAACAAGAGCAGTTCCGGGGCGCGCAGCTATGCCGCATGTTGATTACTACTTCAGCCTCCTGTCGGCATGGGCCTACCTCGCGGACGACCGGATGGAAGCTGCGGCGGGCCGCCATGGTGCCACGGTCACCTACAAGCCGCTCGACATCATGGCGCTCTTCCCGCGGACAGGCGGGGTTAAGCCCTCCGAAAGGCATCCCTCGCGCATGGAATACCGCGCGATGGATCTCGCCCGTCAGGCCCGGCGCCGGGATATGGCGCTGAACCCCAGGCCCGCGCATTGGCCAACCAACCCGGCGCCGGCCTCCTATGCCATCATAGCCGCGCAGGCGCATGCGGGCGGCGGAACGCCCGAGGTCGGGGCGCTGGTGCGCAGCCTCCTGCGCGCGACCTGGGCCGAGGAGCGCGACGTCGCCGAAGCAGGGGTGATCGCCGACTGCCTTGCCGGTGCGGGCTTCGCCCCCGGCCTCGCCGACAGCGGGCTCCTGCAGGGCGCCGAGACCTACGCGGCGAACCTCGAGGACGCGGTGGCCGCCGGGGTGTTCGGCTCGCCCTTCTACGTCACGAACGACGGCGAGCGCTTCTGGGGGCAGGACAGGATCGAGGATCTCGTTATGCATCTCGGCGCGCTTTCCGCCGGGAAGTGAGCCGCCGCCGCGCCCGCCTCAGCCCCGGCGCAGCAGGTCGATGAATGCGCCGACGTCCTCCGCGGTGGTCGCCCAGTGGCACACAAGCCTGCAGGTGAGGGCCACGTCCTCGGCACCGCTCTCCAGCGGCCCCTCGTAGAGATAGTAGGAGGCGCCCTGCGCCAGCGCCTTGCGGTGGAGGCCGCGCGGCCAGCGCGCGAAGGTCACGTTGGCGCTCGGCTCGTGAAGCAGCTCGACCCCGTCGATGGCCGTGAGCCCCGCCCGCAGCTCGTTCGCCCGGGCATTTGCCGCCGCGGCAAGGTCCAGCCACAGGCCGTCTTCGAGATAGGCCGACATCTGGGCGGCCAGGAAGCGGTGCTTGGACCACAGCTGTGCCCCGCGCTTGCGCCGGTAGGCCAGTTCCTCCGCGCGGGCCGCATCGAAGAGAATGGCCGCTTCCGCCGCCATCAGCCCGTTCTTCGTGCCCCCGAAGGAGAGCGCGTCCACGCCAGCCTTCCAGCTCATTTCGGCCGGGCTCGAGCCGGTGGCGGCCAGCGCATTCGCGAAGCGCGCGCCGTCGAGATGCACGGGCAGCCCGTTCGCCCCGGCCAGCGCGCAGACCGCTTCGAGCTCCGCCACGGTGTAGACGGCCCCGCGCTCGGTCACATTTGTGAGCGAAACCGGGCCGGGCGCCGGTCCGTGCACGCCGCGGGTGCCCTCCATGGCGATCCGGGCACGCAGCGCGTCCGGCGTGATCTTTCCGTCGCGAGATGCAACGAGGGAGAGCTTCGCCCCGCCGGTGTAGAATTCCGGGGCGTTACACTCGTCCTCGTGGAGGTGCGAGACCTCGGCGCAGAACACCGTTTGCCAGGGCGCGGCGAGCGTGGAGACGAGAAGCGCGTTGGCGGCTGTCCCCGTGCCGACCAGCGCGACCGCGGCACCGGGCGCCTCGAAGATTTCGGCAAGGCGCGCCTCCACTTTCGCGGTGAGCGCATCCTCGCCGTAGGCCTTGGCGTGCCCTTCGTTGGCCCGCGCCAGGGCGGTCAGCACCTTCGGATGCGCCGGGCCGGTGTTGTCCGATGCGAAGTTCACGCGCCCGGCTCCTCTATGATGTACTCCTCCCAGGCTTCCTCATCGACCTCGAATTCGGGGATGGTGATGCCCTGTACCGAAACCCCGGCCTCGTGCACGGTTACGGCGCTGCCCGAAATGAGCGGATGCCAGTGCCGCAACGCGCGGCCCTCCCAGAGCAGCCGGTAGGCGCAGGTTGCCGGCAACCAGTAGGCATGGGTTTCGATGCTGGCCGGCGTGAGGCGGATGCATTCCGGCACGATCGCCCGGCGGCCCTCGTAGTTGCCGCAGCGGCAGGTGCCGTCGTCGAACAGCCGGCAGGCCACGCGGGTCAGCGCCACCTCGCCGGTGTCCGGGTCCTCGAGCTTGTTCAGGCAGCACTTCCCGCAGCCGTCGCAGAGGGCTTCCCACTCGCGCGCGGACATCTCGGTCAGGCTCTTGCGCTCCCAGTAGCGGTCCCCGAGGCCGGAGCGGTCGATGGGGTCGTCGCAGCTCATGGGCGGGCGGCAAGCTGGCGCCGCGCCTCGTCGCAGTCCGCCCGCATCTGGGAAACCAGCGCTTCGACGCTGTCGAACCGCGCTTCGGGCCGAAGGAAGGCCACCAGTGCCACGGAAAGCCGTGCGCCGTAGAGATCGCCTGCGAAATCGAAGAGGAAGGTCTCGCAGTTGGGCAGGTTCTCGCCGAACATCGGCCGCACGCCGATCGACGCGGCGCCGAGGTAGCGGCCCGCCCGCGGCCCCGTGAGCACATCCACCTCGACGGCATAGACGCCAAAGCGCGGCGGGTGCAGCCCCGCGATGGACAAGTTGGCGGTCGGGTAGCCCAGTTCGCGGCCGCGCTGGTCGCCGCGGATGACCTCGCCCTCGATC
Source organism: uncultured Rhodobacterales bacterium (assembly GCA_964466745.1). Classification (GTDB taxonomy): domain Bacteria; phylum Pseudomonadota; class Alphaproteobacteria; order Rhodobacterales; family Rhodobacteraceae; genus CAYXOX01. The sequence goes on along the minus strand of CAYXOX010000132.1, from coordinate 5,555 downwards.
CGGTGCCAGTGGCCGAGCATTTCGGCCGCGTCCCGCGGGCGCCCCTCGCTCAGGGCCGCCCTGATGGAGGTCGAGGAAATCTCGCGCCCCCCCGTTTCCTCCAGCGGCGCTGCGGTCACACCGAACCCGAGCCGTTCGCCCATCCGGGCAAGATCATCGGTGGTGCCCGCCCGCTCCCGGCCGAAGCGGAATCCCTGCCCGACCGTCACATGGGCCGCGCCCAGCGCCTCCGCCAGGATCTCGCGCGCGAAGTCCGCGGGCGCCAGACCAGCGATGGCACGCGTGAAGGAGAGTTCGAAAAGGAGCTCGACCCCGAGCTTCTCGAGCCGGTGGGCCCGCGCGCTTGCGTTCATCAGCCGGAACGGGGGTGCGTCCGGGGCGAACACCTCGCGCGGATGTGGCTCGAAGGTAAGAACCCCGAGCGGCGCACCGATCCCCGAACCGATCTCGCGCGCATGCTCGATGACAGCCCGGTGGCCGCGATGCACGCCATCGAAATTGCCGATTGCGAGGCTTGCGCCCCGGGCCTCCGGGCCGATGAAACTCTTGTCGCGCAGGATCCGCATGGGTGCTGAGGTATCGCCCGCGTGGACGGTGCGCAAGCACGCTGGCTACCGGGCCGCCCCTTCCCTCATCTTGGCGGAAATACTCCGGGGAACGCGAGGGGCAGCGCCCCTCGCTGCCGCCCGTGAGGGCCGAGCGGCGTCAGTCGAACTTGCGCGAGGGCGCGAGCACCAGCGCCTCTCCCTTGAGCACCGGCTTGCCGCCCACCTCGCACAGGCAATCGAGCGTGACGCGACGGCGAGCATGGTCGATGGCCGTGACTTCCACCTGCGCGCGCACGGTGTCGCCGGGGCGCACCGGTGCGAGAAACTTCAGTGACTGGCCGAGGTAGACGCTGCCGTGCCCGGGCAGTTGCTCGCCGATGACCGCCGAGATCAGACCGGCGGTCAGCATGCCGTGGGCGATCCGCCCCTCGAAGATGGTGTCGAGGGCATAGGCATCGTCGAGATGCACCGGGTTGCGATCGGTCGAGACCTCGGCGAAGAGCTCGATATCCCGGTCGGTCACGGTCTTGCGCAGATCGCGCACCATGCCGATCTCGATATCCTCGATGCAGATCGTCCCGCGCGGCATGTTGTCGAGCATCCGGCCCTCGCTTGATGTCAGCGCAATATACTGGTCGCGCAGAGCAGTTTCGCGCAACTTAATTGCGCACGCGATCCGTCGCGTCAAGCGAAATCGCGGTCAGCGCACGTGTCCGATGGCGAAGGTCGGGCTCCACCCCTCGGCCTTCAAGAACCGTGCGAGCGCGTCCGGGTCGGGTTGACGTGCCGTGCGCGTCTCTTTCGCGGCCAGCCCGCCCGTCACGAAGAGCACATCGATATCCTCGCCCTGCGCGCCGGCGACGTCGGTGGCGATTCCGTCCCCGATGGCAAGGATGCGCGAGGATGGAATGTCCGCGCCCAGATCGGAAAGCTGCCGGCGCGCGAGATCGTAGATCGGCGGATGCGGCTTGCCGAAGTAGAGGCTCCGGCCGCCCATCTCGGTGTAGAGCCGCGCGACGGCGCCGGCGCACCATTCGCGCCGGGTGCCGCGGTCCACCACGATGTCGGGGTTCGCGCAGAGCAGCGGCAGCCCCTCGATCTTCGCGCGCAACAGATCGGGCCGCAGCGTGTCGAGGTCGGCCAGCGCGTCGAACGGGCCGGTGCAGACTATGCCTTCCGCCTCTGCCAGCGGTACGCGCTCGATGGGCGTGGGATCCTCCAGTACCCGCGGTGGTTCGAAGAATCCGAGATCGCTCGCGACGCCGATGTGATAGACCCGGCGGCCCACCGCCCCCTGGAACAGCGCCATGCGGGCGCTGTCGCCCGAGGTGGCGATACTGTCCCAGGCATCGCGCGGCACCCCGAGACCCGTGATCTGTACCGCTATCTCGGCGCTGGGGCGCGGCGCGTTGGTCAGCAGGATGACCCGCCCGCCTGCTTCCCTGAATCCCTGCAGCGCGGCCACGGCCTCGGGAAAGGAGCGGATCCCATCGTGCAGGCAGCCCCAGATATCGCAGTAGAGCGCATCATAGTCCGCCGTGATGTCCGCGAGGCTCCCGATCAGGCGGGTCATGGTCAAAGCGCCAGGTTGGGGATGATCTGCTTCTTTCGGCTCATCACCCCCGGGAGCAGGACGCTGTCGCCCTCCACCTTCACGCCGAAGCTCTTCTCGGCCAGGGTCTTCACGAGCGTGTTCGGGACTAGCAGGGTCGCGCATTCGTCGAGGATGTCGACGATGAAGAGGAGCACCTGGTCCACGCCGTCTTCGCGGGCCACGTCTTCCATGGCGGCCATGAGCGAGCCCTTGCGGGCGAGCACGACGCCGGGTGCCGTGGTCTCGAGCACGGATACCCGGAAGCGCTTGTCGCCAACGGTGTATTCCTTGCTGTCCATCCGCAGGAGTTCGGCATTGCTGAAGGCCGAGACATCCGATTTCGCCGCGAACTGCGCGGCCGCAAGCTCCGGGATCTCGATGCCGAGTTCGCGGGCGAGCTCCTCGGCGACGGCGCGGTCATGCGCCGTGGTGGTGGGGGAGCGAAACTCGAGCGTGTCGGAGAGGATGCACGAGAGCATGGCGCCGCGGATCGCTTCGGGCATGTCGGCGGCGGCATCGCCCATCAGGTCGTGGAGGATCGTGGCGGTGCAGGCGAGCGGCCGCACGGTCATCTCGATCGGGCCCTTCGTCTGCAGTCCGCCGGTGAGCTTGTGATGATCGATCACGGCGAGGATGTCGGCATCGTTGATTCCGTCGGGCAGCTCGGCGGGGTTGTTGGTATCCACGATCACCACGGGCGTGCCCGGTTCGATGCCGTCCACGATCCGCGGCTTCTCGAGGCCCCAGCGCTCCAGCATGAAGGCAGCCTCGGTATTGGGTTCGCCCAGCAGCACGGCTTCGGCCGGTGTTCCGGAGATTTCGGAGAGGTACCATGCCCAGATGATGGGCGAACCGGTTGAATCGGTATCGGGCGCCTTGTGCCCGAGCACTTTGATGGTCATTGCGTCGCTTCCGTGGGTGGGAGAGTCGGCGGTGTTATAGGTAGCGTGCCGCCGCCTGTCACGGGGCCCGTTGGCGCCGGTTTCGGCCACTCGAAACCTCGAAGGCACGGGCCGGTTGCATGGGTGCCGCGGATGCCTTCTTGTGGCGCCGAGCGCACCGGGGGGACTTGGCCTCAGATGGCGAAACGACGGCGAACCGGATCCGGCACCAGCGTGATCGGCTGGCGGGAGGTCGTGGACCTGCCCGATCTCGGCATCCTTGCGATCCGCGCGAAGATCGACACCGGCGCCCGGACCTCGGCGCTGCACGCGACGCGGCAGGAGGTGGTGGAGCGCAATGGCCAGGTGTTCATGCGCTTCCATGTCCCGCGACCGGGCGTGCCGCGGGGCGCGCGAATCGAGGCGCCGCTGGTGGATCGGCGCGCCATCAGGAACACGAGCGGCGTGGCCGAGGAGCGCGCCGTGATCCGCACCCATCTTCGGCTCGGCGGGCGCTGCTGGCTGATCGAGGTGTCGCTGGCCGATCGCGCGCGCATGGAATTCGATCTCATACTCGGGCGGACCGCCCTTCGCCGCCGCGGCCTCCTGGTGGACGCCGGCCGCTCGATGCTCGCCGGCCCCCCCGGGGGACGCGGCGCGCACACTCTGGAGGCCTGACCCATGCGAATCGCCATGCTCGCGCGCAACCCGGCGCTCTATTCCCATCGCCGGCTCAAGGAAGCGGCGGAGGCACGTGGACACCGGCTCGACATCGTCAACACCCTGCGCTGCAACATCAACATCGCCTCGCGGCGCCCCGAGATCTTCTACGACGGCCAGAAGCTGCCGGGCTACGACGTGGTGATCCCGCGCATCGGCGCCTCGGTCACATTCTACGGCATGGCGGTGCTGCGACAGTTCGAGATGATGGGGGTATGGCCGCTGAACGAGAGCGTGGCCATCGGCCGCTCGCGCGACAAGCTGCGCTCGATGCAGCTTCTTGCAAGGGACGGCATCGGCCTGCCGGTCACGACCTTCGCCTACGACCCGAAGCAGGCCGAAGAGGTCGTGCGCCTTGCGGGCGGAGCGCCGCTGGTGGTGAAGCTTCTCGAAGGCACGCAGGGGATAGGCGTGGTGCTGGCCGACACCGACCGTTCGGCGAAATCGGTGATCGAGGCGTTCCGCGGCGCGGGCGTGAACATCCTCGTGCAGGAGTTCATCAAGGAGGCCGGCGGCACCGATATCCGCGCCCTCGTGATCGGCGGAAAGGTGATGGCGGCGATGCAGCGGACCGGCGCCGAGGGCGAGTTCCGCTCCAACCTGCATCGCGGCGGTTCGGCGCGGGCGGTGCGCATCACGCCCGAGGAGCGGGCCACCGCGGTGCGCGCGGCCAAATCCATGGGCCTGAACGTGTGCGGCGTCGACATGCTGCGCTCCAACCACGGGCCGGTGGTGATGGAGGTCAACTCCTCGCCGGGGCTCGAAGGGGTCGAGCGCGCGACCGGAAAGGATCTCGCCGCCGCGGTGATCGACTACATCGAGCGCCACGCGCAACCCAACAAGACGAAGACACGCGGCAAGGGGTAGCTTGTGCACCCGGCGGGCCGGGGCTTGAGCGGTCCCCGCCGGCGGCAAGGCCGGGGCTCCGCCCCGGACCCCGAGGTATTTCTGGGCCAAAGTGAGGGTGTTCGGCCCGGGTGCCCGCGGGCGCACCGGGGGGCCGCTCCCTTTTCCGGCAGTGGTGGGCTGCGGCCTGCTGCATCCGACTGGACGCCAGGAGACGAGGATCTTCGCCCGCCGTGGCGCAATCGGCCTCGCGGGCTGTTGACAGCCTCGTGCGATCTGCCTATCTGCCGCTCGTTAGCACTCGCCAAGGGTGAGTGATAACGCTCGCGAGACACAATGCTTAGGGAGCTTGAGCAATGGCATTCACTCCGCTTCACGACCGTGTGCTGGTCAAGCGCGTCGAGTCCGAGGAGAAGACCAAGGGCGGTCTGATCATCCCCGACAGCGCCAAGGAAAAGCCTGCCGAAGGCCTCGTCGTTGCTGTTGGCGCCGGTGCCAAGGACGAGGACGGCGACCGCATCGCCATGGACGTCAAGGAAGGCGACAAGATCCTCTTCGGCAAATGGTCGGGCACCGAGGTCACGATCGACGGCGAGGAGCTGCTGATCATGAAGGAAAGCGACATCCTTGGCATCATCGAGGACGCCAAGGCCGCCAAGGCCGCCTGAACCCGCGCCGATCCCCATCTGAAACTCATTCGGAGCTAGAGACACGATGTCTGCAAAAGACGTGAAATTCGACAGCGACGCCCGCAACCGCATGCTGAAGGGTGTCAACATCCTCGCCGACGCGGTGAAGGTGACGCTCGGGCCCAAGGGTCGCAACGTGGTGATCGACAAGTCGTTCGGCGCCCCCCGGATCACCAAGGACGGCGTGACCGTGGCCAAGGAGATCGAGCTCGAAGACAAGTTCGAGAACATGGGCGCTCAGATGGTCAAGGAAGTGGCCAGCCGAACCAACGACGAG
>CAYXOX010000131.1:0-8650 GCA_964466745.1 uncultured Rhodobacterales bacterium | reverse complement strand
CTGTTGGCGTGGATCGTGGTCATCGAGCCGTCGTGGCCGGTGTTCATGGCCTGCAGCATGTCGATCACCTCTTCGCCGCGGGTCTCGCCGACGATGATGCGGTCGGGGCGCATCCGCAGCGCGTTCTTGAGACAGTCGCGCTGGGAAACGGCGCCGCGCCCCTCGACGTTGGCGGGGCGGCTTTCCATCCGCCCGACATGGGTCTGCTGAAGCTGGAGTTCCGCGGTATCCTCGATGGTCAGGATGCGCTCGCTGTCGTCGATGAACGAGGAGAGCGCGTTCAGCGTCGTCGTCTTGCCCGAGCCGGTGCCGCCCGAGACGATCACGTTCAGCCGTGTGGCAACGGCCGCCTGCAGATAGGCGGCCATCTCCTCGGAAAAGGCGCCGAAGCGCACGAGATCGTCGATGCCGAGCTTGTCCTTCTTGAACTTCCGGATGGAAACGAGGCTGCCGTCCACCGCGATGGGGGGCACCATCGCGTTGAAGCGGGAGCCGTCGGCCAGGCGGGCGTCCACGTAGGGGTTGCTTTCGTCCACCCGGCGGCCCACGGCCGAGACGATCTTGTCGATGATCCGCAGCAGGTGCCGCTCGTCCTTGAAGGTGATGTCGGTGAGCTGCAGCTTGCCGTCGCGCTCCACGAAGATCTGCTTGGGCCCGTTCACGAGGATATCGTTCACGGAGTCGTCCTTCAGCAGTGTCTCCAGCGGGCCGAGCCCGGTGACCTCGTCGAACAGCTCCTGGTGAAGCTGGGCGCGCTCCTCGCGGTTGAGGACCACCGACATCTCTTCGAGCGCCTCGGTGGAGATCGCCGAGATCTCGTTGCGCAGATCCTGCTCGGAGGCGGTTTCGAGCGCCGCCAGGTTGAGGTTCTCGAGCAGCGCCTTGTGCAGATCGAGCTTGATCTCCGAAAGGCGCTCCTTTCGCTTCTTGTCCTTGTCGACGGGGGCCGCCTGCGCCGATGCCTTCGTCGGCTTGAGCAGGCTGGGCTTGGGGGGTGCCGCGGGGGCGGCAACGGGGCCGGGGGCGGCGGGTGCCGCCGCGCGGGGAGCCGGCTGGGCGCCGGCGGAAGGGACCGGCCGGGCGCCGTCGGCTTTCTTGTATCGTGAAAACATGCGTCGGTTCCTGCCGTTCCTCAGCCGCCCTCGGCGGCCTTTCTGTTATGCTCGTGAAGTTGAAGCGCCAGCTTGCGCAGATCCTTGGCGAGCGGGTTCTTCGGGACCGTTTCGGAAAGGGGCAGCCCGTGATCGCCGGCCTGCACCACCTGCTTGCCGCCGTCGGGCAGCTGGATCTCGATGGAGATGCCAAGGCTTTCGGCCATCCGCTTGACCCGGCTCTTGCCGGACAGATCGGTGAACTTGGGCCCGCGGTTGAGCAGGAAGCGCAGCTTCTCGAACGGCAGATCCTCGCTCTGCAGCGCCCGCTTGAACCGCAGCGCGTTCTGGGCGGAGCGCATGTCGAGCTCGATGGTGGCGAAATAGACATGGGCCGCGGTCAGCACGGTTTCGGTCCACATCACCACCGTGCTCGGCATGTCGATGATCACATAGTCGAAGTTGCGCCGCGCCAGCTCGATCACGCGTTCGACGTCCTGGGGCGTGATGAGATCGAGCGGGAGGATGTCGGCCGGCGCGGTCAGCACGTGCAGCTTCTCGTTGAAGGCCACAAGTGCGGCCATCAACCCCTCGCCGTCCACGGCCTCGGTATCGCTCCAGAGCTCGAACACGGCCTCGCGGCGGGGCAGGTCGAGGTAGGTTGAAGCTGTCCCGAACTGCAGGTCGAGATCCAGCAGGCACACCCGCGGCGGCGCCTGCTTCTCGGCGATGCACAGCTCCCAGGCGAGGTTCACGGCCACGGTGGTGGCCCCGGTGCCGCCGGCAAGCCCGTGCACGGGGAGCACCACGCCGTCGCGGTTGTTGGTGGCGCGCGGCGCGGTCGACTCGGCGGTCGCCGGCAGCTGCGCCTCGGGTTCCGGCGCGCGCAGCCGCTCGACGGCGGCGGCAAGCTCGCCTTCCGGAAGGGGGTAGGGCACGAATTCGCGGGCGCCGGCGCGCAACAGCTGGTGCAGCGCGAGCGGCGAGAGATCCTCGGCCACCAGGATGACCTTGATGCCGTGGGCCTGGGCGGCGTGAACCACGCCCAGAAGGCTGGCCATGTCGCGCTCGTCGTGGCCGTCCACGGCCAGCGCCACGAACTCGAGCTCCGAGGCATCCCGCTGGCCAAAGAAGCTGACCGCTTCCGAAAAGCCGAGATCGCCCCAGGCATCGCCGAGGACCGCCTCCATGTCTTCGATCAGCAGGTCGAAGTGCTGGACATCGCGGCTGACCGTGCATGCCACGATCGGCGCGGGCTCCGCCCTGACCATTGCTGAACTGCTCATCTGTCCACGTTCCTCGTCACCACCCGATGGCGGCCGGCAAGCGGCGCGTTGCCTTTGCCCGTCGGCCGACGCGGAGTTCCGGCGGCCCGCTCGGGTCGCGCGCACTCGTCGCCACTCTTGAAGGTGCTGGGGAAGTGGGGCGGATTTAGGGCTCAATCGGCCCGATTATGCGATTTCGTTGAACAACCTGCGGGCAGTGCCGCTATTGTTCGGACTGCGATCCGCGGTTGCCCACGCCGGAAAGCTGGGAGACAGGCTGTGCCGACTGCACGTATTCGCGGTACACCACCTCGGCGTATTTGCCCTCGAGCACATCGGGGTGACGCTCGTAGAAGCCGCTCACCTCGGTGACGGTGCGCCGGTTCAGCCGCTCGCGGTTGGGCGTCGGCACCACCGGCTGCGTTTCGCCGAAGGAAACGACAGCTTCGAGCCTGTCGCGCGTGATGCCCTGCTGGGCGAAGAAGCCAACCACCGCCTGTGCCCTGCGCAGGCCGAGCCGCTGGTTGTAGGCCGTGGATCCGACGAGATCGGTATGCCCGTAGACGCGGAAGCGCACCTCGGGGAATTGCCGGATCCAGTCGGCCTGCTGGCGCAGGATCGCCATCGCCTCCGGCTCCAGCCGGGCCGAGTTGAACGCGAAGGTGACGGTCGAGGGCACCTCGGCGGCGAAGCGCTCGGCGAGGTCGAGCACAAAGGCCTGGTTTTGGCCCGTCATGCTCAGGTGGTTGTTCATGGTCGAGTTGCCGAAATCTCCGCGGTCAAGCCCGGATCCCGCTTCGGAGTAGAACGCGCCCTGCACCCGGTCGGCTCCCGGCGGAGTGCAGGCGGCGAGGCCGGCGAGGGCGCCGGCCGCGAGCAGGCTGGGGATCGGGCGAAGCATGGCGAGGTCAGTCCATCACGTAGCCGTAGGAGCCCGAGAAGTCCTGCCGGGCGATCTCGCCCGCCGGCCCCTGGAGCCCGGCGTCGCTCGCGACGCGGCCGAAGAGGAAGAGGTCGCGCTCGGAGGGCGGGCGCACCCTGTCGGTGGGCAGTGCCAGTGCCTCGCCGCGGGTGGGCGTCACGAGATGGGGGGTGACGATGATCACCAGCTCCGTCTGCGAGCGGAAGTAATCGGCCGAGCGGAAGAGCGCACCGAGCACGGGGATATCCCCAAGCCACGGCACCTGGCCGTTCAGGTTGCGGAAATCGTCTTCCAGCAGCCCGGCAATGGCGAAGCTTTCGCCGTCGCGCATCTCCACCGTGGTGGACGCCTCTCGGCGGCGGAACGCGTCGATGGTGAACCCGCCCTGCGAGAAACCGTTGGTCGGGTCGATGGCCGAGACCGCCGCTTCCAGCTCCAGGTTGATCCGGTCGCCGTCGACAACGCGCGGCACGAAGTTCAGCTCGATCCCGAAAGGCTTGAACTCGATCGTGATGGCGCCGTTCTCCTGCGCGACGGGGATGGGATACTCGCCGCCGGCGAGGAACTTGGCTTCCTGCCCGGAAAGGGCCGTCAGGTTGGGCTCGGCCAGGGTGCGCACCATGCCCTTGCTCTCCAGCGCCTCCAGCAGGATGCCCACCTCGACGCTGCCGGCATTGAACCCGAAGAGCATCGCGCCCTGGTTCGCGTTGTTGGCCGGGGTCTGCCCCGAGCCGAACGCGGTGTTGACACCGGTGGAGGTGCTGTAGGTGCCGGTGCCGCCGAAAAGCCCGAGATTGCCGCTCAGCGCATCGCCCTGCAGGGCAACCGAGGAGGAAAGCGACTTGGAAACGGAACGCTGCATCTCGGCGAAGCGCACCTTGAGCATCACCTGCTGCGTGCCGCCCACGACCATGAGGTTGGAGACCCGCTCGGGCGCGTAGCGCTGGGCCAGCTCCAGGGCACGGTCAAGCTTGGCGATGGAGGAGACGGTGCCGGAAAGCACGATCCCGTCGTTGGCGGTGCGCACCTCGATCGTCTCGCCGGGCAGGATCTGGCGCAGCCGCTCCTTGAACTCGGCGATGTCGGGCGTGACGTGAACCTCGACATTGGTGATGAGCCGGCCATCGGCGCCCACCAGCGTCAGCGTCGTGCGGCCGGGAGCCCGGCCGAGCACGTAGATGGTGCGATCCGAAAGGGTGGAGATGTCGGCGATGTTGGGATTCGCGATGGAAAGCTCCGCGAAGGGCGTGTCGCTCTCGACAACCACGGCGCGGTTCATCGGCACGTTGAGCGCGGCGGTCGGTGCGCCGGAGAGCACGCGCAGCGATTCCGCCGCAGCCTGGGGAGGCGCGGAAAGAAGGGCGAACACGCATGCGGCCGCCACTGCCAGGAACCTGCTCGTCGTCATGTGATCCGCCTCTCCGATCACCGGCGTCTGGGAGGGTCTTCGCGCCCAAGTTGTCCACAGACTGCGTCAGCAACGCATTTTAATCAAGAATCAATAACTTGCCTCTGTCTTTCTTGTGCTTCCGCGGCAACAACGCCTAGGTCTTGGGTTATCTGCCTGCTGCGCCCCCATTTCTAGCAGGGGGCACAGCATCGTCGGATGCCCTCAGTTCGTGCAGGGGATCGGCATTTCCACAACCTCGGCGCCGCGCCGCGTGCGCACCGTGCAGACCTCCTGCTCGACGGGGGCGGCCTCCCGCACGGGCTCGGCGAGGCCCAGAAGCGATGCCTGGTCCACCTCTATGACCTCGGCAACGCTCGTGTCGGAGGTTCCCACCAGGGAGAGCGAAAGCCGCCCCGTGGATTGCGCCTGCGCCAGCGCGGCCACCTGCTGAGGGGAGACCTCGACGGTCACCGTGCGCGCGATGGTAGCCTGCGAGCGGGCGGCGTCGGCAGTCTGGTCCACCGCGATGAGCGGCACGTTGGCCTCGATGAGCCGCGTGATCTCGCCGGCGCGCTCGCCCGGCGTGCCCGTCCAGTAGACATCGACCCTGTCGCCGGGGCGCAGGAAGCCCGAAACGCCGCTGGAGACGTCCACCTCGATGGCGAAGGCGCGCATGCCGTTCGCCAGCCGCGTGGTGATCCCGGCCGATTGCCCGGGCTCGGTCACCTTGACCGCGAGGACGGCCTCGTCCTTCTCCATCTGGCGGCTCACCATGCGGGGCGGGGCATCCGCGGGGAAGAGCACCGCCGCATCGAGAAACGCGCCCTCGGGAATCGCGTTCTCGGGCCATTTCACGATGCGCACGTCTTCCTTGGCCAGCTCTTCGCCATAGGCGAGGGCGCGGTTGGCCACGATCACCTCGACGGTGGGCACCATCTGGGCCCGCGCCGCGCGCTCCTTCTGGAGCTCGGCCTGGTAGGCGGCGATGTAGTCCTGCGCCATGTAGACGGCGAAGCCCGCGAGGCCGAGGCCGAGGACAAGAACGAAACCGAAGACCATTCGCATGTGCGTTGTCCTTTCGCTGCGGGGGGCGCGCGTGAGCGCGCGTCACGATGTGCTTGCAAAGAGCCTGCCCGGCATTTGCGGCAAAACGATGGTGGAAAGCGGTCAGTCCACGGGCGTGGTCAGCACCTCTTCCATCGTCGTGACGGCGCCGGTCTGGATCGCCGCGAGAACACCCAGCGTCAGCAGGATCAGGCCCGCCGTCACGGCAACCCACTCCACGGTCGTCGCACCGTTCTCCGAACGCATGAACCGCGTGAGCCAGGGCCGTATCCTGCCGCGCAGCGAGCGCGCATTCCGGTCGTCTCGGCTTTCTTCGGAGCTGCGCATCTGTTCGGTCCTTCGCCGGGTTGAGCATCTCTTACGAGACGCGCCGAATATGGCCAAAGCGTGGGGCGTTGGGGGAAAGTCGTGGGCATTCCCGCGCGTGCCGCAACCGGCCCATCGGAAAGAAATGGGGCCGCACCTGGTGGGATGCGGCCCCGATACCGTTCAAGCCGAAGGGCTTACTGGATGACGTTGTCCAGCTCGGTGTTGATGTCGGTGGCGATGGTGTTCGTGCCGGTCGTCACCGTGGCGAGCACGGCAACGCCGAGGCCCACGAGAGCGGCGGTCAGCACGACCCAGTCGACGGTCACGGCGCCGGATTCGTCGCGGCGGAACTTCTTCATCAGATCGAACAGTTTCATAGTGTATCCCTCCAAGGATCAGGTTTGCTCAGTTTCACAACCGCCCCGGATCTTCCTGCACCGGCCTCTCTGTTGGCGCAGTCCCCGTCTCGGTTGAGTGCAATAAGCCGTTGGATTCGGGCATGAATGGGGCGCCTTTCGTGCAATTTTGGATTGCGTTAAGAATCCGGGAAAAAACCGATCAACTGATTGATTTTCAAGGAAAAGAAAATTCAAAAATCTGGCGCATCAGGGCCTTGGACGCCTGCTGCCGGGAAAGCTGTTCACAGTCCGTCAACAGTGTTGGCTCCCGCTGATGGAATCTCCCGCAGATTGTGCGATAGTGAAGTCAGAACGGCGCAAGGCCGCAACCACGAGCAGAACATGCAGCATCGTAACTCGCGCAGATGGGCCGCCGCCCTCGTCGGTGCGCTTGCCATCCTGGGTTTGCCGGGCCCGCCGTGGCCCGGTGCCGGGCAGGCGTCGGCCGAGGCGGGGCCACCGCCGTTCCCGGTGTTCTCGCATCGCACTGTCCGCCCGCCAGCGCCGGGCCAGGCCCCGCGGATCACCGTGCAGATCGCGACGCCCGGCAGCGTCCTGCCCGCAGCGCCGGCTGCCCCTGCCGCGCCCGGAGCGCCCGGAGCGCCCGGTGCCGCCGAAGAGACATTTGCGTGGTTCTGGAGCGCGGTGGGGGCCGAGCGCGCTGCCAGCGGCCCGGGGCGGCTCGGCCAAGCGGTGGAGCGCCTGGCGCGCCCGCCCGCCGGGGAGGGGGTTCCTGCACCACGCTTGCAGGCGCTCCAGCAACTCGCGGCGGCGCACGGGCTCCAGATCCTGCGGGCGACCGTGGGCACCGAGGTTTCGCCCGCGCTCGTCCTGGCGATCATGGCGATCGAATCCTCCGGGCGGCCGGATGCCGTGAGCCGCGCGGGCGCCCAGGGCCTGATGCAACTCATGCCGGCCACGGCTGCGCGGTTCGGGGTGTCCGATGCCTTCGCGCCCGCGGAGAACATCGCCGGGGGCGTCGCCTACCTCGACTGGCTCATGGATCATTTCGACCGCGATCCGATCCTCGTGCTCGCCGGCTACAATGCCGGCGAGGGCGCGGTGCGCGATCACGGCGGGGTTCCGCCCTTCGCCGAGACGCGCGCCTACGTGCCCAAGGTGCTTGCCGCGTGGACGGTGGCGCGCGGCCTCTGCCGCACCCCGCCCGAACTCATCACCGACGGCTGCGTCTTCGTGGCGGGCTCCGACGGCTGACGGTGCCACGCCGCCCGCGGGACCGCCGAACGGGCCCACATTGACATTGCCGGAGCCCTGCCCACATCTTGCGCCGCATTGGCCGATGCGGGCGTCACGCGCCCCGGGCCCGCGCCTTCAGGAGTAACGTATGCCGGTCGTCGTCGTTGAATCCCCCGCGAAAGCGAAGACGATCAACAAGTACCTTGGCTCCGATTACACCGTTCTCGCGTCCTATGGCCATGTTCGCGACCTGCCCGCGAAGGACGGGTCCGTCGACCCCGAGCACGGCTTCGAGATGACATGGGAGGTGGCGCCGGAAAGCCAGAAGCACGTGCGCGCCATCGCGGAGGCGCTCAAGGACGACCCCGAGCTGATCCTCGCGACCGACCCCGACCGCGAGGGAGAGGCGATCTCCTGGCACCTCGAGGAGGCGCTCCGCAAGCGCAGGGCGCTGAAGAAGGACACGCCGGTGTCCCGCGTGGTGTTCAACGCGATCACCAAGTCCGCCGTCACCGAGGCGATGAAGAACCCCCGGCAGGTGGACCGGGAACTCGTGGAGGCCTACCTCGCGCGCCGCGCGCTGGACTATCTCGTGGGGTTCACCCTCTCGCCGGTGCTGTGGCGCAAGCTGCCGGGCGCAAGGTCAGCCGGGCGTGTTCAGTCGGTCTGCCTGCGGCTCATCGTCGAGCGCGAAATGGAGATCGAGGCGTTCCGCCCGCAGGAATACTGGACGGTGAAGGCGCAGCTCGTAACCCCGCGGGGCCAGGGCTACGACGCCCGCCTGACCGTGCTCGGGGGCAAGCGGCTCGACAAGTTCGACATCGGAACCGCCGAGGCCGCCGAGCTCGCGGTACGGGCGATCGAGAGCCGGGACCTGCGGGTGGCGTCGGTGGAGGCCAAGCCCCAGAGCCGCAATCCCGCCCCCCCGTTCATGACCTCCACGCTCCAGCAGGAGGCGAGCCGCAAGTTCTCCATGGGGGCGCGGCAGACGATGAGCGCAGCGCAGCGGCTCT
>CAYXOX010000130.1:4345-8817 GCA_964466745.1 uncultured Rhodobacterales bacterium | reverse complement strand
CGCCGTGCCGGGCGCCGCGCAGCCGCAGGAAGAACGCGGTCACCTCCCCGGGGGTCGCGCGTTCGGCGGCCCCGGCGGCAACCTCCTCCTGCGACCAGATCCACGTCGCGGCCGGATCGTGCAGCATGGCCCATTCGCCGAAGACACGGTCCTCCAGCGGCTCGGCGACGTGGAGCCTGACCTCCACGTGGCGGTCGTCGCGCCTGATGCGCGCGAGCGCCTCGCGGACCTTTTTCTCCGGGCCCTCGAGCCACTGCAGATAGATGTCGGCCCGGCAGATCAGGGCGCCGGTGATCCCGTCGCGTTCATTCGCGCGCCGCGCATCCATGAGGATGGCGCTCAGGATGGCGGCGTCGAAGCCGAAGGGGCGGGAGCTGTAGATCGCCCGGAACAGGGCCATGGTCACCGTCCTCCATCTCGTTGTTCGCCGGGCGCGGGCGCCGGCTGCGATCCCTCGCCGTTGCGGCGGCGCGCCCGTGCCGGCGGGGGGTGCAGGGGGGCGCTCCCCCGGCATGTCTCGCCCGCTTGCCCGCGCCCGCCCGAGGTCGATGCCGCGCCGGCCCGGTGCCTTCGGCAGGCGGCACGGGCCGCGCAAGGGGCGTGCTCCGCCTTCGCCGCGGGGCAGATTGCTCCGTCGCTTTCCAGCTGGCACACAAGCCGAACCTGCCGTCAACCCGGGCCGGCGCGGCCGGGTCCCGTCACGCAACCCGGAGGGGGCCTTCGGGCAGAACGTTGCGCAGCGTGGCGCGGTCCATCGCTTCGCGCTCGCCGCCGACAAGGATGCTCATCATGGATTCGAGCGTGAAGTAAGCCCGCAGGACGCGGAAGAGCAGGTACTCCGGCAGGGCCAGGATGCCTTTCGGCACACCGTTGAGCAGCGCCGCCGCTACTGCCATGAGCGCCGGCGCCCCGGTCGTCACGGCCACCACCGATTGCCAGACGATGGGGCTGTTCGGATTGAAGCCGAACGCGCACTCGAGCGATCCGAAGATCACCAGCGGGACCAGCATGGTGCGACGGGCCGAGTTGACCAGCATGTAGGGCAGGACGATCTTGCCACGCAGCGACATGTGCCGCCCGTAGATCAGGTCGCGGCAGCGGGACGAGACGTGGTAGACGGAGCGGAACCACCGCATGCGCTGCTCGCGCATGTGCGCGTAGGAAGAGGGAACCTCCGAGACGTAGCGGATCTTCGGATCGACGACCGAGCGATGGCCCAGCTCCGCGATCCGTAGGGACATGTCCGTGTCTTCGCCGTTCATCCCCTCGACGAAACCGCCGAGCTGGCGCGGATGCGAGGTGCGGTAGGCCACGAACATCCCCGGCACGCCCACGAGCCCGTTCACGCTCCCCATCGCGACCGAGTAGAACCCGTGCTTGATCAGCACCTCCAGCAGCCGCGCCCGGTCGAACGGCGCGCCGCCGGGCGGCACCGGCACACCGCCGACGATGCCGACGGTGGGATCGGCGAAATGCGCCATCGCCAGCCTGAGGTTCTCCTCGCCCATGAGCGTGTCCGCGTCGACGCGCACCACGTATTCGGTTTCCACCGCGTCCAGCCCGGCGTTGAGCGCGTTCGACTTCCCCGGCTTCGGCACGTCGATCACGCGGCCGCGCGCTGCGCTGCACCGGGCCAGCGCCGCCTTGGCGATCGCTACGGTGCGGTCGGTCGAGTTGTTGTTCATCACCAGCACCTGTACCTCGCCGCCGTAGCGGGCGGCGGCTCGGTCCATGGCTTCGATCGTCTGCCCGATGATGTATTCCTCGTTGTGGGCCGGAACGATGATCGAGACGGGCGGGGCGAAGGGCGCCTTGGCTTTCGCGGTCTTCATGTCCCAAAGCGCCAGCAGGTAGAGCTGTGCGAAGAGGGTGGGAAGCACGAGGAAGACCCCGGGCCCGATCCCGCCCAGAAGCGTCCAGGAGCGCAGCGTCTCCACGAGGCCGAAATCCATTGCACCGACATGGGCCGAGGCCGCGACGGCCACCAGAATCGAAACCGCGAGGCGGAGAATTGCGCGGCGGTTTCGCAGCGCGCGGTGCCCTACCGGGATGCGCACGGGCATGCGGCCGCGCTCGAGCAGCTTGAAGGCATAAACGCAGAACCCCAGCAGCCCCGAGATCACGGCACTGAAATGAAGGCTAAGCGCCACGTCATACACCCGGAAGGCCACCAGGTTGGCCAGATCGAGCAGTGCGCATATCGCGGCATAGCTCAGCACCATGTCGGCCCCGAGCGCGAGCCTTGCGCGCCACCCCCCGGAGCAGAAGGCCGCGAAACTGACGAAGAAGGCCACCAGGAAGATCCGGATCGCGATGGAGTGGTGCCCCTCGTAGGGGGAGAACATGAGATCGCGGTTCGGGAAGAGCGCGGCCCCCGCCCCGGTGTTCACCGACCAGAGCCCGAGGGCCGCGAGCGCCGTGAAGAGGGCCAGCATCGCCGGGGCGCGCCAGATCGGGACGGCCCCGGCAAACCGCTTGGGCGCGCTGTCGACCGAAGCGAAGACGATCTGCCCGCGGTTGTCGATGGTTGCCGGGGCGCCGCTCATGACGCGCCGTCGCCCGGCGTGATCAACAGCATCACGCGGTCCGCCTCTCGCCCGGTCCAGGCCGTTGCGGGTTCGCTCGCAAGCTGGCCTTCCTCGTCGCGATAGACGAGTTGCGCGGACCCGGCGAGCCGATCGTCGATGAGCGTACCGCGCGAGAGAACCTGCACCGACGCGCCGCGCGCGGACGGCGCCGGCAACGGATCTCCGCCGAGGAGCGTGGCGATCATGGTGACGGCGCCGCGCGCCTCGGACGAGGTGACACCCGGGGCGAGGGCGTAGGCGATGCCGGGACTGCCTGCCAACGCATCGCGTATCGACGTGATCGGGTCGGCATAGGTTTCGGAAGCCGGAAGGATGCGTGTTCCGGGGAGGATCTCGGCCACCAGCGCCGGCTCCTCCCGGCACCGCCCCCGCTGCGATGCGGTCGAGCTTGCCGTGATCTCGAGCCGGTGGAGGGGCCCGCCCGTGCGCGGCAGGGGGATGCGCTCGTTCAGGGTCGGCGTCGCCCCGCCGGAGACGACATCAGCCAGAAGGCGTCCGTTGTGCGTTACCCGAACCTGCCACATCGCATCGTCTGCCTGCCGCCCGAGGCGCATGGAAAGCAGAAGGGTTGCGGGCAGGCGCCCTGCCGCGGGCTGCCGCAGGTCGTAGTCGATCCGCCATGTCTGCGCGTGCCGGAAGCTGCGCATGCCCCACAGGTCGGAGGGTTCCGCGAAGGCGGGCGACCAGGCCTGCTCTGGGATCGGCAGGGTTTCGCGGGCGCTGCTCCGGTCCGAGATGGCCTGTGCCGCCTCGAGCGGGGTCAGGCCGCCCTCCGCCACGAAATGCACATCGGCGCCGAGGCGCGCGGCTTCCGCTCCAAGGCGAAGGCTCTCGGCATCGCCGCCGCCCCATGCGAGGTGCAGGCGGTCGCCCCAGGCGGCGATCCTGTCGCGCGGGGTGCTCAGGGGCGCGTCGAGGGTGAGATGCAGAGCGCTCGTCGTCTCGATCTCGGCGACGGCGGCAACAGCGCCGTCGTCGCGGCAAGCGGCATCTGGGCCGGTTCCCTGCAGCGAGAAGGACACCACGATCCGCGACCGTGCCAGATCCTCGGGCGTCAGGTCGATCCTGACAGAGCGCGCCGCCACGCCTGCCTGCAGCAGCACCTCGGCGCGGCGGGTGTTGTCGATGGAGACGCGCAGCACCGCCTGGGCCCCGTCCAGCACCTGGGTGGACGCGTCGATCTGCAGATGCCCCGACGATGCGACGGCATCCACGGGCATGTGGAAAGTCGCCCCCTGGTAGGAGGGCAGCCCGGTCAGGATCAGCGGCGCGTTAGGACCTGCGCGCCGGATGGTGGCGGTATGCCCGTGGTTGTCCGTGCTCGTCGCCACCGGAGGCTCGAACCTCAACTCCGGCCCGCCGAGCAAGGTCTCGACGGCCCGGGCGGACTGGCCGAGCGTTTCCGAGCGCGTCAGCAGGAGGGCCAGCCCTGCAAGCAGAAACGCCATAAGCCCGATACCGATCAATCGCATGGTGTTGCCTTCCTGGGAGAGTTCGCGCCGGCGGGTGCGTCGGCCAGCTCGGCGCCGGGTGTCGGCGCGGGGCTGGTCGGCGCGGTGATGCCTAGGCGACCATGTCCTGCGGAACGACGCCGGGGCGCTGCCTGTCCGTCCAGGTGGAGACGCAGGGGATCATGTGCATAAGGCAGCGATCCCGGTAGCGCGCGGCGATGTCCCGGGTCTCTTCCATGAGGCCCTCGGCCAGCGTCACGGGTTCGAGGCCGAGCCCGATGAACGTCGCGTTCGAGACGCGCAGCGTGTTTTCAGGGGCCTCGTTGCGCGGGTTGTCCACCATCGCCACCTGTGCGCCGGTGTTCCGCGCGATCATTTCTGCCAGGGCGCGCACGGTGTGTCCTTCGCGAATCAGCGCCTTGGTCAGATGCGA
>CAYXOX010000130.1:0-4335 GCA_964466745.1 uncultured Rhodobacterales bacterium | reverse complement strand
CGCGCACGGTGTGGGTCTCGGTCATCTGGTTCATGATCCGGACCTTGCCATTGCGCGCCGGCGGGGTTTCGAGCGCCAGCGCGATGCACTTCACCGTGTCACGGATATGGATGAAGGCGCGGGTCTGCCCGCCGGTGCCATGAACCGTCAGCGGATGGCCGACCGCGGCCTGCATGAGGAAGCGGTTGAGCACGGTGCCATAGTCGCCGTCGTAGTCGAAGCGGTTGATCAGGCGCTCGTCGAGTTGCGTTTCCGCCGTCTGGGTGCCCCAGACGATGCCCTGGTGCAGGTCCGTGATGCGGAGCTGATCGTTCTTGGCATAGAACTGGAACAGCAGCTGATCCATCGACTTGGTCATGTGGTAGACGCTGCCCGGATTGGTCGGGAACAGAATATCGCGCTGGAAGATCTGCTTGTCGTCGCCCGGCACGAAGACGCGCAGGTAGCCTTCGGGGATCTCGAGGCCGTCGCCGTCGTAGCCGTAAACGCCCATCGTGCCGAGGTGGATGAGGTGCGGATCGAGGCCGCGCTCGGTCACGGCGGCAAGCAGGTTGTGGGTGGCCGAGATGTTGTTGTCGACGGTGTAGCGCTTCTCACGCGCGCCCTTCATCGAGTAGGGCGCCGCGCGCTGCTCGCCGAAATGCACGATCGCGTCGGGCTTCAGCGTGCCGAGCAGCGCGGAAAGCCGCTCGTATTCGAGGGCCACGTCGATCTGCTCGAACCCGATCTCGAGGCCGGTCGTTTCGGTCCATGCGGCCAGCCTGTCCCCGATAGCGGCGATGGGCGTCAGGCTGTCGGAGCCCATCTGCGCGTCGATCCGGCGGCGCGAGAGGTTGTCCGCGATGGTCACCTTGTGACCAAGTCTTGAAAAGTAAAGGGCCGTGGGCCAGCCACAGAACCCGTCTCCACCGATTACCAGTACTTCCTTCGACATCGTTCCATCCTTGCAGCAACGGACCGCCGAACGAGCGGACCTTGATTGATGGAGGAACACATAACCAGAAATCGCGGAGATGCGCGTGCAACGAAGAATAGGACGGCTGCAAACTGGTAGAGAGCACCTATCCCTTCGGATAGGTCGGCGCCCCGGCGTCGGCCTCCCGGCAGGCTGCAGGGCCTGCACACCCTCCCGGTCTGCCACGGTATCGCGCGGAACGCCCGGCCGAGCCGCGGCATGAAGCGGTGTCGCGGCGGCGGTGACCGGCGCGCGCAGGGCAAGAGCGGGCTCCCGGCCCTTCGGTCCTCTCGTCTGTCCGGTCGTGCCCCGCGCGGGGTTCGGGGCGCGATCCTGTGCCGCCGAACCCTGCTCTTCGGGCCGGTCACCGGGGCGGCGAGATCCTCGGGCGACGGACAGGGCGAACGGGAGCCGCCGGCCTCTGCCGGGAGTCGGAAGGACGCCTGCGCAGGGCCCGGTGGGGGCGGGGCAGGGGCGCCGAACAATCGCCACTCGCCCGCGCCCTCCGGCGGATCATCCTGCGGACCGATGGGTCCGTGCGAACCGCGGTGTCATTCGACCGTCATGCATCACTGCCAGCTGCTGGCGCAATTCACAACATCTTGCGGGAATCATTAAGACTTTCTCTACCCTTGCCGCACTGGCCGCTCTGGCGGTCGCTTTCCCGGCCAATGCCGAGTTCGCTCTCGGCGACCGCCACGTGGACAACGACGGCGACCTGATCGCCGACATCCCCGAGGATCCGTCCGGATGGGTGAACCCGGACACCCTGCTCTTCGCCTATACGCCCGTGCATCCTTGCGGAGACGCCCGATCCTGCGGATCGAAGGCCTTTCGAAGACGTACCGGACCGGCGACAAGGCACTGCACGACGTGTCGCTCTCGGTACCCGAAGGCCAGGTCATGGGCCTTGTCGGGCCGTCCGGCGCGGGCAAGTCGACGCTCATCCGCTGAATCTACAGGCTGGTTGAGCCGACCGAGGGCTTTGTGCTGCCGGGCGATATCGACCTCGCGCAGGTCGGGAAGTCCGAGCTCAGGCGGCAGCGGCGCCGGATCGGGATGATCTTCCAGGAATACGCGCTCGTCGAGCGGTTGACGGTGATGGAAAACGTGCTTTCGGGCCGTATTGGTAACGTGCCGTTCTGGCGCGGCTGGCTGCGCCGCTTCCCGCCCGAGGACATCCGGCGCGCCTATCGGCCGCTCGACCGCGTGGGCCCGATGGACCAGGCCGACAAGCGGGCCGACGCGCTTTCGGGCGGACAGCGACAGCGGGTCGGCATCGCCCGTGCGCTGGCGCAGGAGCCCGAGCTTCTGCTGGCGGATGAACCGACTGCCGGCCGCGACCACAAGACAAGCCGCCAGATCATGCGCCTTCTTGCCGAGATCAGCGCGGAGCGGGGCCTGCCGGCCATCTTGAACATCCATGACGTCCCGCTGGCCCAGCGGTTCATGCAGCGCATCGTCGGGCTGCTCGGCGGCCATGAGGTGTTCGACGGCTCGTGGCGATGTTCGGGTTCGGCCCGTTTGCGGGCTTCCTCAAGCTCGCCTTCGCGACGGTTGGTTTTCTGGCCAAGCTGCTGGCCGACGACATCGAGGAGATCGACGAGCCCCCAGGCCGAGGCGATCAAGGCGACCGGCGCGTCCTGGCTGCAGCTGGTGAACTACGCGGGGCAGCCGCAGGTGATGCCCCGGCTGATCGGGCTGACTCTCTACCGGCTCGACATCAACATCCGCGAGAGAACGATCCTGGCTGGTGGGCGCCGGCGGTATCGGCCTCAAGCTTCAGGCCTCTCTCAACGTTCTCGCCCGGGGTCAGGTCACGGTGATCCTGCCGCTCATCCTCGCCACCGTTGTCCTCAGCGAGTGGGTCTCGGCCCGGATGCGCCCCGCGATTATCTGACCCGGCCGGCCGCGCCGGGGGCCGTCGCGGCCGGCGCATCCCCAATGCCCGCGGCCCGTTCCGGAACGGGCCGGACCGGCGCGCCGTCAACGGCCGCCGGTCCGCGGTACGCGCGAAGGGGGACAGGCTTGCCGGGGCCATCGCCGGGCGCGCGCGCCGGCCGCGACCCCAGAGTGCAGCGCGGGCCCCGAGGCCGGCGAGGGCCAGGAGGGCGACGCGCCCATGCATGCCGGCCGCCAGGATTGCAGAGCAGAACGCCGGCAGGCCCGTTCCCGGTGGGAAGGGCAGGGCGGAATGGTTGGCCGGGGCGTTGCGGGCACGGTACCGGCCCCCCTCCCGGCGGCCAGCCCCGGCATCCCAGGGCTCCAGTGCAGCCGGAGTGCCCGGGACCGCCGCGAGGGAGGCACCGCGGCCAGCCGCCGGGAGCCGTCATTCCCGAAGGCGGGCCGTCAACTCGGGATGGGATCGGCCGAGGCCTCCGTATGCGCATCGAACCAGGAAGAGAGCGCCCGCATGGAGGCCCAGCTGCAGACCGATGCGAAAACGCTGCTGACGCCCGGCGATCCTGCGCCCGGCTTCATCCAGCGCAGCGTCACGAACCCCCGCTACGCCTTCGACAGCGCGGCGGGGCGGTATCTCGTGCTCTGCTTCTACGGCAGTGCGGGCGATGCCCATGCCCGGGCGGCGATTGCGGCTGCCCACGGCCGGCCGGACATCTTCGACGACGACCGGGCCTGTTTCTTCGGTGTCAGCTTCGATCCGGAAGACGAGGCCGCGGGTCGCGTGGCGAACCGCATCCCCGGCTATCGCCACTTCTGGGATTTCGACCTGACCGCCGCGCGGCGATACGGCGTCGCCGCGAGCGATGCAGGCCCCGCCGACGGGCCGGTCGCGCTGGCCCGGCAATGGGTCGTGATCGACCCCACGATGCGGGTGATCGCCGCGGTCCCGTTCCGCAAGGATCGCAGCGACATCGCCGAGATCATGGCACTTCTGGACGGTCTGCCCCCGCCCGCGCGCTTTGCCGGGATCGAGATCATGGCTCCGATCCTGTTCCTGCCGCGGGTCTTCGAACCCGAGCTCTGCCGCCGCCTGATCGGCCTTTACGAAGCTCAGGGGGGGCGCGAGAGCGGCTTCATGCGTGAAATCGGCGGCAAGACCGTCGGCGTCACCGATCCGGGCTTCAAGCGCCGCAAGGACTACGACATCGCGGACCGCGAGCTGATTTCCGCCCTGCAGGGTCGGTTCCTGCGCCGGGTGGTGCCCGAGATCGCGAAGGTCCACCAGTTCCACGTCACGCGGATGGAACGCTACATCGTCGCCTGCTACGCGGCCGAGGACGGCGGGCACTTCTCGGCCCATCGCGACAACACGACGAAGGGCACCGCGCATCGGCGCTTCGCCGTGTCGGTCAACCTCAACGAGGATTTCGACGGCGGCGAGGTGAGCTTTCCCGAATACGGGCCGCGCAGCTTCAAGG
>CAYXOX010000129.1:0-8990 GCA_964466745.1 uncultured Rhodobacterales bacterium | reverse complement strand
CTGCCGTGCCTTCAGCGGGGGGCCGCACATCTTCAACCTCGGCCACGGGATTACCCCGGATGCCGACCCGGCCAACGTCCAGACGATGATCGACGCCGTCCGCGCCGGCGGCTGGTAGCTGCGGGGCGCGCGCTGCGGCCACCCCGCTCGCTCAGCCTCGGGCAGGCAGGGCAGACGGCCGTGCACGCGTCCGCGCCGGAGGAGGTGCCGCTTTAGCCGCGCCGAGGACTACGAGAACACCGCGCATATTCCGGGCGGCAGCGCCTACCCGGAGCGCTGGGCCGAGGCCGCCGAGGAGTTCCGCGCGATCGAGGTCGCGGTCGGGCGCGCAATGCTCAACCTCCCCTACGGCGCACACCCGCGCGAGCGGATGGATCTCTTCCACCCCGCGGGCAGGCCGGAGGGGCTCGCGATGTTCGTGCATGGCGGGCTTTGGAGCAGCTTCGACCGCAGTTCCTGGTCGGCTTTCGCGCCGGGGCTCCAGGCGCGCGGCTGGGTGGTGGCTATCCCCTCGTACCCTCTCGCTCCCGAGGTGCCGCTGGCGCAGATCACGCTTGCCGTCGCCCGATCGCTGGAGGTCGCGGCTGGGCGGGTGCAGGGGCCGATCCGGCTCGTCGGTCACTCCGCCGGCGGCCATCTCGTGGCGCGCCTGCTGTGCCCGGACGTGCCGCTCGAGCCCGGGGTGCGCGCGCGTGTCTGCAAGCTCGTGCCGATCTCGCCCCTCGCAGATCTGCGTGCGCTGCTCGAAACATCCATCGCCGCCGACATCGGCCTCGGCACGGCCGAGGCGGCGGCCGAAAGCCCCGTGCTCGCCTTTCCGGAAGGTCCGGGCCCGGAGCGCGTTCATGTCTGGGTCGGCAGCGCCGAGCGGCCGGGCTACCGCGCGCAGGCGCTGCTGCTCGCGAGGGCCTGGCGCGCCCCCCTCACAGTGGCGAAGGGGCGCCACCATTTCGACGTCATCGACGATCTCGCCGATCCGCATTCGCCCCTGGTGGAGGCGGTCCTCGCTTGATCGCGCCTTGTCGGGGCCTGCTCAGAAGTCTTCGAGTTCGCGGAAATCCATCTGTTCGAGATGGGCGATCATGTCGCTCAGCTCGCCGCCCGACGCCTGCACGAGAATGCGGTTGTCGATCAGGCCGCTCAGCTCGCCGTCCTGCTCCACGAAACGCTCGCGCCCCACACGGGTGAGCGTGCCGCCGATCATGCCGGGGTTGGCGAACGCCGCGGCCATCGCCACGATCATGGGGCTGTCGCTGATGATCGTGATCGAGAAGCGGCCCGAGGGGCCGGAATAGGTGGCCTCGGCACCTGTGCCGCCGCCGAACATCGCCATGCCGGCCCCGAAATCGGCGCTGTCTTCCTTCGTCCAGCCGGGCAGGGCAGGCGGCAGATAGGCGCCCAGGGAGCTTGCCTTCATCTCGTTGAGAAGCTGCGTTGCAAAGGCCAGCTCCTCGAGAGTCTCCTGGATGTCGCCGTCTGCGTAGGCTGCCAGAGCGTTGTCGATCGCATCGGTAACGTCATCGGCCGAAGCTGGCGTGGCAGCCCCGGCCGCGAGGCCAAGCGCGAGGAGGGCTGGTGCGAGTGCGGCAGAGTGCCGGCGCCCTGAAGCGAAGCGAGCAAGCATGGGGAAACTCCGTGTGATGCATGGCGTTGGATGCGCTCGGACCCTGCCCGACGCGTATTGCAAGGGCAAGACACGTCGGGATTCCCCCGGGCCGCCTGTATGGCCCGGGAGCATGACAGAGGGGCTGATCCTGCCGTGGGCGCGCCTATATCGAGATGCATGGCCACGGAACCGACGACACTCGAAATCCTCATGGGCATCCTGCAGGGCTGGTTGCTGCCGGCGGTCGTGGCTTTGGCACTTGCCATCGTGCTGCCGCTGCGCCTGGCCAGGAAGTTTCCCCAAACGATGGCCGGGCTCGCGCTCAACCTTGCCGTTTCGGGGGCCGCGCTCTTCGTGCTCGCGACGGCGTACTTCGCGGCCAGCTACGCGATGCGCGCGCCAGGGGTGCTTGCTGCGCTCACCGGGGCGCCCGGCGGCTGGTGGCACTTCCTGCGCCTTGGTCTCTTGAGTGGCCTTTGGTGGGGGCCCGTGGTTTTGCTGATGCTCGCCACGCGGCCGGCGCAGTGGAGGCCCGAGCTTTGATCTGCCACCCGCTCCGCCACCTCCGTCCGGCAAGCGAACGCCTCGCGCGGCACGCGCAACTTGAAAGGAAAACGGGATGATCGTCTTGGCGCGGCTGCTGGCGATGTTGCTGGTGGCATTGACCGTGGTCTATGCTTCGCTCTGGTTCTACGGGCGCGCGGCGCGCCGCGAACGGCTGGAAGAGCAGTGGCACCTCGACGGGTGTCCGGGCAACAAGGAGGATTATGTGCGCGACGGTCTCGAAAAGACGATGCCGGTGTTGCGGCGGCGCCTGATCCTCGGGGTCTACGCGGTGCCGCTCACCGTGGCGGCGGTCTTTCTCTACATCTCGGATTTCGCGTGATGGGAGCGGCGCCGTGACGTGGTTCGTGTGGAGCTTCAGGATCCTCGCGGCGCTCGCCGTGGCCGGTTTCCTGCACTACACGCTTCCTCAGCGGGATGTCGTGCGCATCGTCAACACCGATGTGCGCCGGATCGATTTCGGGTCCAACTCCATCTTCTGGGCCGATGCCAACACCGGTCAGGCGCAGGACACCGGCAGCCGCGACATCTTCTTCATCGATGCGTTCCGCGAAAACGGGCGGCCGATCGTGTATCGCAACGAGGATACAGGCTGGGGCTGGCCGCCCTACTTCAAGCTCAACAGCGCCAACTTGCAGGCGGAGGCGCGAGATCTCGTGTCGTCCTCGGAAGATCCTAAATGGGCTGTCGTGCGTCACTACGGCTGGCGGGCGGAACTGATCTCGATCTATCCCAACGCCCTGTCGGTGCGCGCTGTCGAAAGCCCCGACGTGCGGCTCGTCCCGTGGTTCAACATCGTTGTGCTCACGCTGCTGGCCTGCCTTTTCTGGGGCCTGTGGGTGCGCTGGCGCCGCTTTCGCGAGCGGCGGATCGACCCGGTGTTCGAACGCGTGGAAGACGAGGTGATCGAGCGGGGATCGGCCGCGCGCGGCCGGCTGCGGCGATTGTTCGGGCGCGGCTGAACCAGGCGCAGCCGCTCACCGCTCGTCGCTCGTCGCTCAATTGCCTGGCAGGCGCGCCTCGATGACGACGAAGGCCTGCGCCCAGGGGTGATCGTCGGTCAGGGAAACGTGCACGATCGCCTCGTGGCCCGGAGGGGTCATCGCGGCGAGGCGCTCGGCGGCCCAGCCGGTGAGCGTCATCACCGGCTGGCCGCTGCGTAGGTTCGAAACGCTCATGTCCTTCCACGCGATGCCCATTCGCAGCCCCGTGCCGAGCGCCTTAGAACAGGCCTCCTTCGCCGCCCAGCGCTTGGCGTAGGTGGCGGCGACCTGCCTGCGTGCCTCGGCCTTGCGTTGCTCTGCCTCGGTAAAGACGCGGTTGCGGAAACGATCGCCGAAGCGGGCCAGCGTCCCCTCGATCCGCTCTATGTTCGCAAGGTCGGTGCCGATGCCGAGGATCACGCGCTCACCCCGTTGCCTCGAAAAGCGGAAAGCTCACGCCGAGGGCCCAGGCCAGCGCCACCCCGAGGCCCACGCCCGCGGCCAGCGCGCCCGAGCGGCGTGCGACCCAGCGCCCCATCAGGCCGAATACGAGGAAGAAGAGCACGATCACCGGAGCGATGATGAGGAGAAAGAAGAGGCGTTCGAGATCGAGCGCCGTGGCCAGCCCGAGCGAGAGAAAGAAGGCCACCCGCGCCGCCAGCCGGCGGACGAGCGGCGCCCGGCCTCCCCCGGTGACAAGCGCATCGCCGACCATGAAGGGCAGCGTGCCGATCGCCAGCGCTCCGATGATGAGCAGCCGGTCCGGCGTTGGGGTGAAGTTCGCGCCGTAGCGGTCTAGCGCAAGGCCGAACACGAGAATCGCCCAGGCCGCCAACGCGATCGCACCGGCCGGCGAGAAGCGCCCCGGCGCGGCGCCGGCCCATGCCAGGATGCCGAGTTGCACCGCGCCGTAGATCGCCAGGTGCACCGCCAGGTAATCGGCCACGAGAACCGGAAGCGCGCCGATCTCGATCCATACCGCAATGAGCGGCGCGGCGAGCGCCGGCACCAGGGCGGCGGCCCAGAACACCCGTGGCGCGAGCGGTGTGGCCGCGGCTTGCGCGCGCTGCGGGAGCACCTGGCTGAGGGGGCGCGCCATGGCGACGATGGCAATCAACAGGAGCGCGATCCACCCTCCCATCGCTGCCGGCGCCGGGGTGCTTTCGCGCCCGTAGGCGGCATCGAGCCAGCGCACCGCCTCTGTCAGTCCGGTGGCGGAGTAGAGAACGCCGACATGTTCGACCCACGGCGCCACCACGGCGCGGCGCACCACCTCGCCGGAGCGGGCGGTATCGCCTTCTCCGGCCGAAGGGTCGACCTCCGCGACGGCCTCGCGCGCGAACCCGCGCAGCGCTCCCTCGAGCTGGCCGGTGATCATCAGCAGGTTGGGTGGTTCGGTTGGCGTCACCGCCTCCGAGAACATCGAGATCGCCACAACCGGGCCGACCCCGGCATCGCGCAGTGCGGCGCGCACGATGATGTCCGTTGCCATCGAGTGGCCGAGCAGGGCGACCTCGCCCTGCCAACCCGTCGCCTCCCGTCCCGCTTCCACAACGCGGAGGGTCTCGGCGATGAGCCGTTCGGTCGTGCCGTCCACCGAGGTGACGTCGCCCGACATCGGCACCGGATTCCGGCCGTGCCCCTCGAAGTCGAAGGCGAGCGCCCGGTAGCCGGCGCGCGCCAGGGTAAGCGCGTAGGCCTCCATGAGCTGCCGCGAGCCGGCGAAGCCGTGGGCGATCACCACGAGCGGCCCCTCCGCGCCGGGGCGCTCCAGCAGCGTTGCCGGCGTCGTGCCGACCTCGAGGGCGGTGCGCGCGATGCCGTCCCGCGCGCGCTCCAGCTGCGAGACGGCAAGCAGCGCCAGCGCCAGCGCGGCGGCGAAAGCCGCCCAGCGGCGCAGGATGCGCGGCGTCCGCGCGCTCATTGGCCCGCACCGCGCCCGGTCATGCCGCCGGGTTCCCTTCCCGGGTCAGGCTCATGCCGCCTGTGCCGCGCGGCCGGCATCCATGCGCGCGCGCATCTCCGCAATGGCCGCTCCGAGGCCCGTGAAGATCGCTTCGCCGATCAGGAAGTGGCCGATATTGAGTTCGCGCACCGCGGGAAAGGCGGCGACCGGCCCGACGGTTTCGAAGGTGAGCCCGTGGCCGGCGTGCACCTCGAGCCCGAGATCATGCGCAAAGGCCGACATTTCGCGCAGTCGCGCAAGCTCGGCGTCGCGTTCGGCAAGATCGCCGGCTTCGTGCGCCTCGCAATAGCTGCCGGTGTGAAGCTCGACCACCGCCGCACCGATCCTGCGAGACGCCTCGATCTGCACGGGATCGGCGGCGATGAACATGGAAACGCGGCAGCCGGCCTCCCGCAGCGGGGCGATGAAGGTTGCCAGCCTCGCCTCGTCGGCCGCGACGTCCAGCCCGCCCTCGGTCGTGCGCTCTTCCCGGCGTTCGGGAACGATGCACAGCGCGTGCGGGCGATGGCGCAGCGCGATCGCCTGCATTTCCCCGGTGGCCGCCATCTCGAAGTTCAGCGGCACGTTCAGCGCTGCGACGAGCGCCTCGATATCCGCATCGGTGATGTGCCGGCGGTCTTCGCGCAGGTGAGCGGTAATGCCGTCGGCTCCCGCGGCCTCGGCAAGCCTGGCGGCGCGCACCGGGTCGGGCAGGGTGCCTCCGCGCGCGTTGCGAATGGTTGCGACATGGTCGATGTTCACGCCGAGACGGAGCCTGTCTGCCATGGTCGCGGTTCCTTTCGTTTTGCGATGCTCAGGGTAGGCGCCACCGGGCGCCGTTCAAGCGGTTAACTCGGCGATCTGCCGCAGTACGAGCAGCGGTACGGTTGCTGCAATCCCGACGAAGACGAAGCCTGCGACGGCAAAGAGCCCGTCGCGTGACAGCAGCGCCACGGAAAAGCACAAGACCGAGGCGCCCAGCAGCGAGGACGAAAACGGCAACGCCTCCAGGAACGGCATCGCGAGGCCGGCAGGGATGGGCAACACCCGCAGGACGAGGGAGACGGGCGGGGCGACGAAGAGCCGGAGCCTGCGGCGGGTCTTGCTGTCGAGCCAGTCCACGCCGCGCCGCAGCCACGCCAGCGCGGGTTTGAGCCGGCTGGATTTCACGCGTCGCCGCAGGATCGCCCCGGGCAGCCAGAGATGCTTTCGCCCCAGCAGCATCTGCGACGCGATGATCGCGATGGTGATGCCGCACAGCGACGAGAAGAGCGGAATGCCCGACAAGGGCGAAACAACGAGGAGAGCAGGCCCCATCATCGCCGTGATGAAGCCCACGTCGTCGCTCGCGGAAAGCAGATCGCCGATCGAAGGATCCCGGCCCTCGGCCGCGGCCTCCATCCTGTCGAGAACTTCCCCGATGCGGATCGGGCTGCCCGCGGCGCCGTCTGGTGATGCGGCCATGGCCTGTGCCCTCACTGCCTGGGGTCGTCGCGGCCATGCCGCAACGGGCTGCCGGTGCCGGAGGATCTCCGCGCGAGCCCTGGGAGTTTTCGGGCCAGCCTTCCCTTGCGCCGGTTCTGGTAGGCGCGGATGACGGGCACGCTGAGGTAATAGGCAATGCTGCCGGCGATGATCCCCGGCGCGATCCCGCCGACCGTGTAGGGCAGGAAGATGTCGTTGTAGAAAACGGCAAGGCCGTCCCAGTTGGCTGTTTCCTCGGTGAAGACAGCACGCGCGTTGGCCCAAAGATCGGACCACGCGTCGAAGAACTTGCCCACGATCGAGCGGTCCACCTCTCCCTTGGGTTCCGTCCCGAGCAGGAAATGCCCGGTGGAGAGCGAGACGACACCGATGGGCACGTAGGTGAGCGGGTTGCCGAAGAAGGTGGCGAGAAGGGCGGCGAGAATGTTGCCGTTCATCAACCGCGCCAGGATCAGCGACAGGATGAAATGCAGCCCGTAGAAAGGCGTGAAGGTGGTGAAGACACCGGCCCAGATCCCGCGGGCGATCTTCTCGGGCGTGTCGGGCAGGCGGCGCACGCGGTGCCGGATGTAGAGGAAAGCACGGTGCCATCCGCCGCGGGGCCAGAGCGCGCGCGCGGCACGAAATGCAAAGGGCGGACGGTCCCGACGCCTGAACACCTGCCCGCGCGCCGCCTCAGCTTGCCACGACGGGGCGCCGGGAGGGAAGCGGGGCACGGTGGCGCTGGATGCCCGCCACGTCGGTATCGGCCTCCACGGCTGTCATCACCCGGTGCAGATGCTCCACGTCGCTCAGCTCCACGTCCACGCGCAGCCGATAGTAGTCTGGCTTGCGATCGATGAACACAAGGTCGGAGATGTTGGCCTTCTGCTCGCCGATCAAGGTGCAGATGCGCCCCAGGACGCCGGCATCATTGGAAATCGTGAGTTCCAGCGGCACCTCGTGGACGGGCGCGTGGGGGCCCTCGTGCCAGCGCAGGTCCATCCAGTCGTCGCTCGCGTCTTCGGCGGCCAGCGCGGCGCAATCGATCGCATGAACGACGACCCCCTTGCCGCGCTGCGTCAGCCCGACGATGCGTTCGCCCGGCACCGGCCGGCAGCAGGCGCCTCGGTGGAAGGACTGGCCCTGCGAGAGGCCGACCACCGCGCGGTCGCGATCTACGCTGCCCGCCGGTGCGCGCGCAAGCTCCGGATAGACCACGTCCACCACCTCGCGGGCGGTGATCTCGGCCGCGCCGAGGCGGGCGAGCAGTTCCTCCGCGTCGGAAATGGCGAGCCGCTTGGCGGCGGTTGCCAGGGCCTTTTCGGTGGCCCGCTTGCCCACGTGATCGAAGCCCACCCGCGCAAGCTCGCGCCCGAGCCGCACGAAGCTCTCGCGATCGTCCTCGCGCAAGCTGCGGCGGATCGCCGATTTCGCCTTCCCGGTGATGGCCATGTCGGCCCAGGAGGGCTGCGGGCGCTGCCCCTCCGCGGTGATGATCTCCACCGATTGACCGTTCTTGAGCCGTGTCCAGAGCGGAACGCGGATCCCGTCCACCTTCGCGCCGACGCAGGAAGAGCCGATCCGGGTATGGATCGCGTAGGCGAAATCGATGGGTGTGGCGCCGCGCGGCAGCTTCACAACCTCGCCCTTCGGCGTGAAGCAGAAAACCTGGTCGGTGTACATCTCCAGCTTGACCGCCTCGAGGAACTCGCCGTGATCCTCGCTGCTTTCGAAACGCTCGGTCAGCGAGGCAATCCAGGCCGCGGGATCCACGGCGAAGGCGTTCTCCACCCGCTCCCCATCCCGGTAGGACCAATGCGCCGCGACCCCCGATTCCGCCACCTCGTGCATCTCGCGGGTGCGGATCTGCACCTCGACACGCTTGCCGTCGCGCCCCAGGACGGTGGTGTGCAGGCTGCGGTAGCCGTTGGATTTCGGCTGCGAGATGTAATCCTTGAAGCGGCCGGGCACCGAGCGCCAGCGGCGGTGGATCGCGCCGAGGGTGCGGTAGCAATCCTCTTCGCTCCGGGTGATCACGCGGAAGCCGTAGATGTCGGACAGGCGCGAGAAACCCTGCTGCTTTTCCTGCATCTTCCGCCAGATCGAGTATGGCTTCTTTGCTCGCCCGAACACTTCGGCCTCGATGCCCGCGCGCGAGATTTCGCTCCGCATGTCGGTGGTGATCTTCTGGATCACGTCGCCGGTCTCGCGCTGAAGCGTGATGAAACGGCGGATGATGGAGTTGCGGCCCTCGGGGTTGAGCACGCGGAAGGCATGATCCTCCAGCTCGTCGCGCATCCACTGCATGCCCATCCGCCCGGCCAGCGGTGCGTAGATGTCCATGGTTTCGCGGGCCTTGCGGTCCTGCTTGTCCGCGCGCAGCGCACGGATCGTGCGCATGTTGTGCAGCCGGTCGGCCAGCTTG
>CAYXOX010000128.1:0-8993 GCA_964466745.1 uncultured Rhodobacterales bacterium | reverse complement strand
TCCCGGCGCCCGTGCCCGATGTTGCAGCACCACAGGCCGGACATCGCGTCGAGGATCTCGATGCCCTCGCTGTCGGTCAGCATCACGCCCCTGCCGCCGGTGATGACCCGCACGCCCCGGGCGGCCAGGGCCGCGCCGTCGCTGAACGGATGAACGTGGTGCGCCGCATCGAGCGCCTGAAGCTCGGCCGTGGGAAGGTGGTTCGCGCGGATGTTCATTGCCGCCGGCTCCTTTCGTCTGAACGGGAGGGGCACGCGCGCAGCCGCGCCGCCCCGCTCGCCTTCATGCGCCGGATCGGGCCCGTGTTCCAGCGGCCATTTGCCGGACCGCGAGGCCCTACCAAGCGCACAATTTCGTGGCATCTGCCCAAAACGCGGCCCGGGGTGCTACGGCGCCTCTTGTATGGGCCCTCGAATCTTTGTTTGCTCGAAATCATGATGGCGGAACGCTGCCGGCTGCAAGAAGGAATGGCCGGCGCATCGAACCTCCGCCGCGACAGGGAGACGGATCATGACGCGACGCAACATGCGCCTTAGCCGCCGCGCCGCCCTGCAGGGCATCGGTGCGGTGGGCCTCAGCTTCACCCTTCCCAAGCGCCTGAAGGCGCAATCGGGCACGGTGAACTTCTACAACTGGGACACCTACATCGGCGAAACGACGCTGCAGGACTTCACCGCGGCCACGGGGATCGAGGTCCAGTACGATCTCTTCGCCGACAACGACGAGCTCTTCGCGAAGTTCCGCGGCGGCAACCCGGGATACGACCTGATCGTGCCCACCAACGATTTCGTGGAGCGCTTCATCGCCGCCGATCTTCTGCAGGAGATCGACCATTCGCGCATCCCGAACATGGCCAATCTCGACCCGGCCTTCCTCGCCCCCGCCCACGACCCCGAGCGCCGCTTCTCGATGCCCTACATGTGGGGCACCATCGGCATCGGCTACCGCAAGTCGGAGGTGAACGGCACGCCCGACAGCTGGTCGCATCTCTACAACTCGGACGAGTACGCCAACCGCATCGCGCTGCTGGGCGAGCCCACCACCGTGCTGCAGATGGCCATGAAGCTGATGGGCAACTCCATCAACGACTGGTCCGACGAGAACATCGCCGCGGCCGAGGCGATGATCCTCGCGCAGAAGCCCTCGATCACCGCCTTCGCCCCGGACAACGGGCAGGACCTGCTGCTCGCCGGCGAGGTGGACCTCGCCCAGGAATGGAACGGCGACATCCTGCAGGCGATGGAGGAGGACGACGATATCGGCTACGTGGTCCCCGCCGAGGGGGGCCTCCTGTGGGAAGACGATCTGTGCATCCCCGTGGGCGCGCCCAATCCCGAGGGCGCCCACGAGCTGATCAACTTCATCCTCGACGCGGAAGTGGGCGCGGCGATTGCGGATTTCATCTACTACGCCACCCCGAACACCGCTGCCAAGGGGCTGCTCGGCCCCGAGTATACCGAGAACCCCGCAATCTTCCCGTCCAGCGAGACGCTCGCCCGCTCGGAGGTCTCGATCTTCCCCGGACAGGAGGTGCTCGCCAAGATCGACGCCGCCTGGACGCGCATCCGCGCCGCGGGCTGAGGCAGGATCGGGCCGGCCGCGGGCGCCGCGGCCGGCCCGGTTTGCGCCGTCGTCACGGCTGAATGGACAGTTTCCGCACCAACCTGCGCGTCTTCCTCGCGTTCTTCACGCCGAGCGCGGGCTGGCTCGTGCTGTTCTTCGCGGTGCCGCTGGGCATCGTCTTCGTCTACAGCTTCTCCGAGGTCGTCTCGCTCACCGAAACGCGGCTGACCTGGACGCTCGACAACTACCTGCGCATCGGCCAGCCGGAAATCCTCACGCTGATGTGGCGCTCGCTGTGGCTGGCGGGGCTCTCCACGATCATCTGCCTCGTCATCGGCTATCCCACCGCGCTGGTCATCGCCACGGCACCCGCACGGTGGAAGCCGTGGCTGCTGCTCATCATCATCCTGCCGTTCTGGACCAACCTTCTCATCCGCACCTATGCGCTGCTCAACATCCTCGGCACGCGGGGCCGGGTGAACGAAGGGCTCGAATGGCTGTGGACGCAGGCCGACGGGCTGCTCACCCTGCTCGGCCTCGGCGCCTACAACCTGATCGGAGAGGAGTTCGAGCCCATCGTCTTTCTCGGGCGGGCGAGCGGGGTGATCATCGGGCTCGTCTACGTGCACCTGCCGTTCACCGTGCTGCCGCTCTACGCCGCGCTCGAACGGCTCGACAAATCCTACCTCGAGGCGAGCCTCGATCTGGGCGCCAGCCAGTGGCGCACCTTCCGCTCGATCCTGTTGCCGCTCACGCTCGCCGGGCTCGCCACGGCCACCATCATCACCTTCATCCCGATGCTGGGCTCGTTCCTCACGCCCGCCCTCCTCGGCCGCGGCCAGGTGGACATGATCGCCAACGTCATCGAGCGGCAGTTCAAGGGCGCCAACGACTGGCCGTTCGGGGCGGCGATGTCGCTGCTGCTGCTCTACATCACCTTCATCGTGCTCGCGATCCAGTCCTTCGCGGCGATGCGCAAGGAGCGCCGGGGCGGTGGCTAGGGCGCGGCGCGCGGCGCGCGATCCGTTCGACTATGCCCGCAAGCGTTGGCTGCAGATCGTCTTCGTCCTGACGACGATCTTCCTCTACGCGCCCATCGTGGTGCTGATCATCTTCTCCTTCAACGACAGCCGCCGCGGAGGCAACGTGATCTGGCGCGGCTTCACCACCGACTACTACGTGAAGGCAGCCAACAACGCCTCCCTGATCGAGGCCTTCACCAATTCCATCGCCATCGCCGTGATCTCCACCATCTTCTCGGTGATCCTCGGCGCCATCACCGCCGTCACGCTCTGGCGGTTCCGGTTCCCGCTCAAGCCGGGCTACGAGGGGCTCGTGGCGCTTCCCATCGTGATCCCCGAGATCTGCCTCGGCGTGGCGCTGGCGATGTTCTTCTCGGCGTTCGGGCTCTACATGCCGCCGGGCACGCCCTGGCCCTTCAACCTCACCAACATCATCATCGCCCACATCACCTTCTCGTTTCCCTTCGCGGCCATGGTGATCCGCACGAGGCTCGCGAGCTTCAACCGCGAGATGGAGGAAGCCGCGAAGGATCTCGGCGCCACGGAGTTCCAGGTGTTCAGGGATATCCTGCTGCCGCACATGAAACCGGGGCTCATCGCCGGCGGCCTTCTGGCCTTCACGCTCTCGCTCGACGATTTCGTGATCACCTTCTTCACTTCCGGCCCCGATACCGTCACCTTCCCGGTCAAGGTCTACTCGATGGTGCGCTTCTCGGTCACGCCGGAGATCAACGCCGCTTCCACCGTGCTGATCCTCATAACGCTGGTGCTGACCGCCGCCGCCATGCGGTTCCAGAACTTCGGAGACGAGCGCAAGTGACCGACAGCCCGATCATCTCCATCCGCGGCGTCACCAAGCGTTTCGGCAGCTTCACCGCGCTGGAGAACGTCTCGGTGGACATCCGCCCCGGCGAGATCTTCGCGCTGCTCGGCCCCTCGGGCTGCGGAAAGTCAACGCTGCTGCGCATCATCGCGGGCTTCGAGAGCCCGACCGAGGGCGAGATCCTGATCGACGGCCAGGACATGACATCGGTGCACCCCAACCGCCGGCCGGTGAACATGGTGTTCCAGTCCTACGCGGTGTTCCCCCACATGACCGTGGCCGAGAACGTGGCCTACGGGCTGAAGATGGAGCGCGGCCCCCAGCACGAGATCGCACCGAAGGTGGCCGAGGCGCTTCGCCAGGTGCATCTCGAAGAGTTCGCAGGCCGCCGCCCCGACCAGCTCTCGGGAGGCCAGCGGCAGCGGGTGGCGCTTGCGCGCGCGCTGGTGAAGCGCCCGCGGGTGCTGCTGCTCGACGAACCGCTCTCGGCGCTCGACGCCAAGCTGCGCGACGCGATGCGGCTGGAGCTGGTGAAGCTGCAGCAGGAGGTGGGTGTGAGCTTCGTGATGGTCACGCACGACCAGTCCGAGGCGCTGGCCATGGCCGACAGGGTTGCCGTGCTGAACGACGGACGCATGCGCCAGCTCGCCGATCCGATCACGCTCTACCGCGCCCCGGCCGATCCCTTCGTGGCCGACTTCATCGGGCGGGTGAATCTCTTCGACGTCGAGCGCCACTCCGGCGCGACATCCGGCATGGAGGTGCGCTACCTCGGCGCCGTGCCGCTCGCCGCGCCCGCGGGCGTTCCCGCGTCCGAGGCGCTGGTGCTCGCGGTGCGGCCCGAGAACATCGCCGTCGCCCCCGGCGCACCGGGCAGGCCGCCGGCGCCGGGCACCCTTGCGGCACGGCTCGGCAACGTGGCCTTCCTAGGGGAACAGGCCCTCGTCGAGGTCAGCCTCGAAGACGGGCGCATCCTGCAGGCGGCCGTCCCCGGCAGCGAGACCGGCCCGCTTCGCGCCCTCGGCCCCGGTGCGCCCCTCACCCTCACGGTCGATCTTTCGGCGGCGGCGGTGCTGCGCAAGGGCTAGGTACGCGAGGCACGCCCGGCGCACAGGCCCCGCTCTGGCCCTGTGCCCCCCTGCGCCGCGGCGTGCCCGCTGCCGCCCCGCAACCGTTCCCGCCGCGGCCCCCGGGCGGACCTGCCCTGCCGCGGCGCCCGCACAAGCCGCCTTGCGACGCCGTGAATCTCAGACGCTCTCGCTGGCCTCTCCGAGATCCTCGAGGATCGGGCAATCGGGGCGGCGGTCTCCGGCGCAGGACGCCACGAGACGCGCGAGCGTAGCGCGCATGGCCTGCAACTGGGCGATCTTCTCTTCGATCCGCGCGAGATGACCCTCGGCAAGCTGCTTGACGGCCGCGCTCTCGCGGCTCTCGTCCCGGTAGAGCGCGAGCAGGCGTCGACAGTCCTCGATGGAAAAGCCGAGCGCCCTCGCCCGCCCGAGAAACGCCAGGCTGTGCACGTCGCGCTCGGAGAAGGCGCGGTAGCCGTTGGCGCTGCGCGCGGGCGTCACCAGCCCGATCTCCTCGTAATAGCGAATGGTCTTCGCCGGCAGGCCGGTACGTTCGGCAGCTTCGCCGATGTTCATGCCCTCCCGCATCGTCACGCCTCCCCGCTCTTGAGCGCCGCCCCTGCCCGGGCCGGGAGGCCGCTCCGCCCGCCCGCCGGACCCATGCCGCTCCCCGGAAGCATCAGGGGCCGCAGACCCCTCAGGCGCAGCGCATTGCCAAGGACGAAGACCGAGGAAAGCGCCATCGCCCCGGCGGCGAGCATGGGCGAAAGCATCAGCCCGGAAAACGGGTAGAGCAACCCGGCCGCCACCGGGATGAGCGCGGCGTTGTAGGCAAAGGCCCAGAAAAGGTTCTGCCGGATGTTGGCCATGACCCGTCGGGAGGTCATGTGGGCGTTGGCGATCCCGGCAAGATCGCCCGAGGTGAGCACCACGTCGGCGGCCTCGATGGCGATATCGGTGCCCGTGCCGATGGCGAGGCCGACGTCGGCATGCGCCAGCGCCGGGGCATCGTTGATCCCGTCCCCGACGAACGCCACCGGCCCGATCTCGGCCCGCAGCGCATCGATGGCCTCGACCTTGCCTCCCGGCAGGACCCCGGCGATCACGCGGTCGATCCCGGTCTCGGCCGCCACGGCCTCGGCCGTCTCCCGCCGGTCTCCCGTCACCAGCGCCACCTCGAGCCCGGCCTGCCGCAGCGCAGCGATGGCCGCCTTCGCGCCCGGCTTCACCGGGTCGGCCACGCCCACGGCCGCCACCACCTCGCCGTCGATCGCCGCGTAGAGTGCCGTGCGCCCGGCGCGGGCCATGCGCTCCACCTCCCCGGCGAGCGCGGAGATGTCGAGCCCTTCGCGCGTCATCAGGCGGTCGGCGCCGACAAGCACATCGCGCCCGTCCACGCGGGCCCGCACCCCGAAGCCCGCGATGGCCTCGAAGGCTTCGGGCTCGGCGGCCGCGAGCCCCTCGGCGGCAGCCGCGCGGCGCAGCGCCTCGGCCACCGGATGTTCGGAGCGCGCTTCAGCCGCGGCCACCGCGGCGAGCACGGCGGCGCGCCCGGCGCCCGGCGCCAGCACGAGATCGGTCAACTCGGGGCGGCCCCGGGTCACCGTGCCCGTCTTGTCGAGCGCGACGGCCCCGACCCGGCTGAGCGCCTGCAGCGCCTCGCCCTTGCGGAAGAGCACACCCATCTCGGCGGCGCGGCCGGTGCCCACCATGATGGAGGTCGGCGTCGCGAGCCCCATGGCGCACGGGCAGGCGATGATCAGCACCGAAACACCCGCGACGAGCGCGAAGGTCAGCGCCGGATCGGGGCCGAACACCAGCCACGCCAGGACCGTGGCCAGCGCCACGGCCATCACGGCGGGCACGAACCGGAGCGTCACCCGGTCCACCAATGCCTGGATCGGCAGCTTCGCCCCCTGCGCGTTCTCGACCATCCGCACGATCTGCGCGAGCACCGTCTCCGCTCCCACGGCCGTGGCCCGGAAGCGGAAGCTGCCACCTCCGTTCACCGTCCCGCCGGTCACCGTGTCGCCTTCGCCCTTGGCAACCGGCACCGGCTCGCCGGTGATCATGCTCTCGTCGATGCGGCTCTCGCCGTCCACGATCCGGCCGTCCACCGGGACGCGCTCGCCGGGACGCACGATCACCACGTCGCCCACCCGCAGCGCCGCGACGTCCACCTCGCGCGTGCCGCCGGCGTCCACGATGCGGGCCCTCCGCGGCTGCAGACCCACGAGCTTCTCGATCGCCGCGCCCGTGCGCCCCTTGGCGCGCGCCTCGAGAAGCCTGCCCACGAGGATCAGCGAGACGATCACCACCGCGGCCTCGAAATAGACGGCGCGCGACGTCTCCGGCAACGCCTGCGGCAGGAACGTCGCCACCACCGAATAGAGATAGGCGGCGCCCGTGCCCAGCGCGACGAGGCTGTTCATGTCCGGCGCGCCGGCACGCAGGGCACGCAGCCCGCCAAGGAAAAGCCTGCGCCCGGGGCCCGCCAGCACGGCCGTGGCCAGCACGAACTGGATGAGCCAGCTGATCTCGTGCCCGATGGTCCGCCCGATCAGCCCGTGCGCGCCCGGGATGACATGCGCCCCCATTTCCAAGAGGAAAACCGGCAGGGCCAGAAACACCGCGAGGCGGGTCCGGCGCGCAAGATCGCGCAGCTCCGCCTCCCGTCGCCGTGCCGGCGAGGATGCGGGCACCGGCGCGGAGCCCGCCACGCCTCTGCCCTCGCCCGCAGCGCCACCGTCCTCGCCCTTGGCGCCACCGCCCCCCTGCACCGGGTAGCCGGCATCCGCGGCCGCGGCCGCAAGATCCGCGGGGGTGATCGCCCCCTCGAGATAGTCGACCGATACGCTCTCGGTCGCGAGGTTGGCCGAGGCCGACACCACGCCGGGCAGCGCCATCAGCGCCCGTTCGACGCGCCCCACGCAGGATCCGCAGGACATCCCCTCCAGGGCGAGCCGGGCCGTGGCGATCTCGGCCGGGTATCCGAGCGCGTTCAGCCGGGCGACCGCCGCCGCCAGCCGCTCCGCCCCGTCGAGCCGCAGGCGGGCGGTGCCCGCCGCGATATTGACCGAAACGCCGCCGACACCCTCGATCTCGCCGAGGGCCCGCTCGACGCGCGCCACGCAGGAGGCACAGGACATTCCGCGCAGCGAAAGTGTGACGGTGCAAGGTGCGGCGGTCGTCATGGATCCTCTCCCCCGGGTCGCGTGCCGGGCGCACGCGCCCGAAGGCGGCGCGCCGGCCCAAACAGGGAGCTAGTGCTTCCCGTGACTGGAAGGTCAACCCCCGCCGTCATTTGCGCGATGGGCCGCGGCGCCATGGGCCGCGCGGCGCGCTTGGGGCGCAGGCAGCACGCGCGGCGCCGCTCGGCCTTCACCTTGGGGCGACGCGCGCCTATGGTTGCACCAGCAAGAAAGGGTGAGCCATGACAGACCTGTCCCATTTCATCGACGGAGCCCGGGTGCCGGGGAAATCCGGCCGTTTCGGCGACGTCTTCAACCCGGCGACGGGCGAGGTGCAGGCGCGGACGCCGCTGGCCTCGGCCGCCGAGGTCGATGCCGCCATCGCCTCGGCCGCCGCCGCGCAGCCGGCCTGGGGCGCCACCAACCCGCAGCGACGTGCGCGCGTGCTGATGGAATTCGTGCGCCTGCTCAACCGCGACATGGACAAGCTCGCCGAGGCGCTGAGCCGGGAACACGGCAAGACGTTGCCCGACGCGAAGGGCGATATCCAGCGGGGGCTCGAGGTCGTCGAGTTCTGCATCGGGGCACCGCACCTCCTGAAAGGCGAATTCACCGACAGCGCCGGGCCGGGGATCGACATGTACTCGATGCGCCAGGCGCTGGGCGTGGTGGCCGGCATCACCCCGTTCAACTTTCCGGCCATGATCCCGATGTGGAAACTGGCGCCGGCACTGGCCTGCGGCAACGCCTTCATCCTCAAGCCGTCGGAGCGCGATCCCTCGGTGCCGCTGATGCTCGCCGAGCTACTGAAGGAGGCTGGGCTGCCCGACGGGGTACTGCAGGTCGTCAACGGCGACAAGGAAGCGGTAGACGCGATCCTCGACAACCCGACCGTCCAGGCCGTGGGATTCGTGGGCTCCACGCACATCGCGCAATACATCTACGCCCGCGGCTGCGCGGCCGGAAAGCGCGTGCAGTGCTTCGGCGGCGCGAAGAACCACATGATCGTCATGCCCGACGCCGATCTCGACCAGGCCGCCGACGCGCTGGTCGGCGCCGGCTACGGGGCGGCCGGCGAACGCTGCATGGCCATATCGGTGGCCGTGCCCGTGGGCGAGCGCACCGCCGACGCGCTGATCGAACGGCTGGTGCCACGGATCGAGAAGCTGAAGGTGGGGCCCTACACGGCCGGCAACGACGTGGACTACGGCCCGCTGGTGACGGCGGCCGCGCGCGACCGGGTGCTGGGCCTCGTCGAGAGCGGCGTCGCGCAGGGCGCCGAGCTGGTGGTCGACGGGCGCGACGTGAAGCTGCAGGGCTACGA
>CAYXOX010000127.1:0-9053 GCA_964466745.1 uncultured Rhodobacterales bacterium | reverse complement strand
CGAGAACGGTCTCAACCTGTGGTGCGTGTCCGACAACCTGCGCAAGGGCGCGGCGCTCAACGCCGTGCAGATCGCCGAGACCTTGGGCAACCGGGTGCTGCAACGCGCCTGAGAGAGGTGCGGCCGCTCCCCGGCGCAGCGCGCTGCCGTCAATTGGCGACAAATCGCAGTCAGAAACACGCGCCGCAGCCGGCCGCGGGAAAGGTTTTGCGCGCATCCCCGGAGTAAGGTGCGCCCTGGCGTGGGGGCGCTGTGAAGGGGTGAAACGGTGGAACAGGTAACGATTCTTGCACCGGACGAGTCGCTGTGCGTGAACACCGCGCGCCTGCGCACGCTTGAGGAGGATTTGGGCGCCGTGCAGGCCGACAGGGTGATCGGCCGCGCCATGGAGGCGCTGGCCGTGCGGCTGGCGCGCACCGAGCGTGCCTATGCCGAGGGCGACCTCCAGCGCATCACGAAGGACGCCCGGGCGCTCGGCGGGATCGCCGACCAGGTGGGCCTCGAGAGCCTCGCCCGCGTGGCACTCGACGTTGCAGGATGCGCAGCGGTGGGCGACGGCCCGGCACTTGCGGCCACGCTGATGCGGCTCCAGCGGCTCGGCGATCGCTCGCTTTCGGCGGTCTGGGATCTTCAGGGCATGACTGTCTGACCGGGCACTGGTGCCAGCGGCCCTTGCGGGCGGCGGGCGCCGCGTTACCCTGCGTCCCGCCGGCGCGATCGCCGGCGCTGACAGCAAGGCAGGATCGCCCATGGCTCCCCGTTTCGCGCCCCCGTCGCCCGAGGCGCTTCCGCTTCACGTCGTTTCTCCCGATACGCTCGACGCCTGGCTGGATACCCGGCCCGGGCCGACGGCGGGCTGGGTGCGGCACGCGGGCTTCGCGGCGGCGCCGGGGGCAACGCTGCTGCTGCCAGATGCCGAGGGGCGCCCGGCGGGAGCCCTGATTGGCCGCGGGAGCGAGGCCCAGCGCGCGCGCTCGCGCTTCGATGTGGGCGCGGCGGTGGCCACCTTGCCCGAGGGGGTGTGGAGCCTTGAAGACGGCCTCGCGGCGGAAGACGCGGCCGAGGCCGGGCTCGGATACCTGCTCGCCTGCTACCGTTTCACGCGGTACCGCGAGGGGCCGCCGGCGGCCGCGCGGCTGGTGGCGCCCGCAGGCGTGGACCCGGAGCGGCTGGAGACGATCGCGGCGGGCGAGTGGCTGACCCGCGACCTGATCAACACCCCCGCCTCCGACATGGGGCCTGCCGAACTGGAGGCAGCCGCGCGGGACCTCGCGGAGGAAACAGGTGCCGCGATCTCGGTGACGACGGGCGAGGCATTGCTCGACGCCAACCTGCCCATGATCCACGCCGTGGGCCGCGCCAGCCCGCGGGCGCCTCGGCTCATCGACATGCGCTGGGGCTCGGAGGGCCCCGCGCTGACGCTCGTCGGCAAGGGCGTGTGCTTCGATACCGGCGGGCTAAACCTCAAGCCCGGCGCTTCCATGGGCCTGATGAAAAAGGACATGGGCGGCGCGGCCACCGTTCTGGGCCTCGCCGCCACCATCATGCGTCTCGCCCTGCCCGTGCGGCTGCGGGTGCTGATTCCGGCTGTCGAGAACGCCGTGTCGGGCGCGGCGATGCGGCCGGGCGACATTCTGACGTCCCGCAAGGGTCTGACCGTCGAGATCAACAATACCGATGCGGAAGGGCGGCTCGTTCTGGCCGATGCGCTGGCGCTCGCCGACGAAGCGCCGGCGGACCTCACCGTTTCCATGGCGACGCTGACCGGCGCCGCCCGTGTGGCAGTAGGCCCCGATATCGCGCCCTTCTTCACCGATGACGCGCCCCTCGCCGCAGCCCTCGCCTCCGCCGGGGAGAGGGTGCGTGATCCTGTCTGGCGGCTGCCGTTCCACCCGGGGTACGAGCCGATGATCGAGCCGCAGGTCGCGGATCTCGACAACGCGCCCAAGGGCGGGATGGCCGGGGCGATCACGGCGGCGCTCTTCCTGCGGCGGTTCGTTTCGGAAAGCCCGCGCTACGCGCATTTCGATGTCTACGGCTGGCAGCCCTCGCCCGCACCCGGACGGCCGAAAGGCGGCGCCGGGCAGGGCGCGCGGGCGCTTCTGGAGGCGCTGCCCGAGGTGCTCGGGCTGTGAGCCCAGCAGACCGCGACCGGCGGCGCACCCCGGCCAACGGGCGCGTCGCCGCGCTGGAACTGGCCGGCTCGGTGGATGCCGAGTGTTACGTGGCCGGGCATCCCGCGCGCATCGCGCGTCCCGTTGTCGATCTTCTGCCCGACCCCGACCCCGACCCCGCCGCGCGCGCGCGAGACAGGCAACTGGTCTACGGGGCCGAGGTTCGCGTGCTCGAGGAGCGCGGCGGCTGGGCTTTCGTGCAGGCTGCCGCCGACGGCTACGTGGGCTATGTCGCGTCCGGAACGCTGGGGGCGATGCCAGAGCCCACGCATCGCGTTGCCGTGCCCTCGACGCTCGCGTTGCCGGCGCCGGATTTCAAGCGCCTGGAGTGCTGCGCGCTGCCGTTCGGCGCAGCGGTGCGGGTGGTTTCGGCCAGCGGCGCCTTCTTCGAGACGGCGGAGGGCTGGTTCGTTCCCAAGCCCCACCTGCGGCCGCTGAACCGCCCCATGGGAGATGTCGCGACGGCCGCACAGCTCTTCTTCGGCGCGCCCTATCTCTGGGGCGGCAATACGCCGTGGGGGGTGGATTGCTCTGGCCTCGTGCAGGCTGCATTCCGTGCCGCGGGTCACCCCTGCCCGGCAGACAGCGACATGCAGGCCGCCGAGCTTGGCGTTCCGATCGCCGAAGACGCGCCGCTGGCGCGGGGCGACGCGGTGTTCTGGGCCGGCCACGTGGGCATCATGGTGGACGGCGAAACGCTGCTCCACGCCAACGCCTACCACATGGCGGCGGCCTACGAGCCTCTTGCCGAGGCGGAGGCGCGGATCGCGGCCGCCGGCGGCGGGCCCGTCACGGCGCGGCGCAGGGTTGCGCCGCGCTGACGCCCTTCCGGTCCCTCGGGCTCGCCCGCCCGGGGCGCGGGCCTACTCGGCCGCCTCGGACCTGTCGGCCACACCGGGCGTCGCGGGCGGGCCGGAGGGCGCCAGATCACGCCACGCATCGTTCTGCGAGAGGTAGACCTTGCCGTTCAGCTCCGAGAGTAAATGCGTTGCGGAGAGCCGATCCATCACGGGGCCCTTCACCTCGGAGAGGTGCAGCCCGATGCCGAGATCGGTGAGCTTGGCGTTGATCGCCTCGAGGCTTTCGAGGGCGGAGTAATCCACCTCGTTCACGGCAGAGAACATCAGCACGACGTTGCGTATTCGCTCGTTCGCCGCGAGGCGGTTCTGCA
Organism: uncultured Rhodobacterales bacterium; assembly: GCA_964466745.1. Lineage (GTDB taxonomy): Bacteria > Pseudomonadota > Alphaproteobacteria > Rhodobacterales > Rhodobacteraceae > CAYXOX01. Next base: position 5,708 of record CAYXOX010000127.1, on the reverse strand, counting down.
CGAGGTCCTCGAGGAAGCGCGCATTCACGAAGTAGAGGCTCTCGTCCACCCGCAGGGTCAGCAGATCGTCGTGGGTTTCCACCTTGTGCCGGTTGACGTTGCGGAAATGCTCGGTGCCCGGCACCCGGCCCACCTCGGCCACATGGGGCCGCGAGGTCTTGTAGAGGTGAAGCGCGATGGACAGCAGCACGCCCGAGGCGACGCCGATTTCCACGCCAAGGCCGAGCGTGAGCACGATGGTGGCGGTGACGGCCGCGAAGTCTGCACGCGAGTATGCCCATGTCTTCTTCAGGATCGAGAAGTCGACGAGGCTGAGCACGGCCACGATGATCGTGGCCGCGAGCGTGGCCTTGGGCAGGAAGAACACCAGCGGGGTGAGCGCCAGCGCCGCGATGGCGAGACCGACGGCCGTGAAGGCGCCCGCGGCCGGAGTCTGCGCGCCGGCGTCGAAGTTCACCACCGATCGCGCGAAGCCGCCCGTGACGGGGTAGCCGCCGGTGAAGGCTGCGCCGAGGTTCGCGGCACCGAGCCCGATCAACTCCTGGTCAGGGTCGATCCGCTGGCGTTTCTTCGCGGCCAGCGTCTGCGCCACCGAGACCGACTCGACGAAGCCGATGATGGAGATCAGGATCGCGGGCACGGCCAGCTGCCGGATCAGATCGAGATCCAGCCCCGGCATGGTCAGCGGCGGCAGGCTCTGGGGCACCTCGCCAACGACCGCCACGCCCTGCCCGGCAAGTTCGAACCCCCAGACCGCCAGCGTGGTGGCGACAACCGCCGCCACGGGGCCGGCCTTGGTGGCGATATCGGCCATGCGGGGCCCGAGCCCGATCCGCCGCAGGAGCGGCTTGAGCCCCTTGCGCACCCAGAACAGGAAGGCCGTCGCCGCCACCCCGATGAGCAGGGTCTGCCAGTTCGTCTGGCCGAGATGGGCAAGCAGCGAGCCCAGCATCTCGGGCAGCGTGTGGCCATGGGCCTCGACGCCGAGCACATGCTTGAGCTGGCTCGTGGCGATCAGGATGCCCGAGGCCGTGATGAACCCCGCGATCACCGGATGGCTGAGGAAGTTGGCAAGAAAACCCAGGCGGAAGAGGCCCAGCAGAACGAGAAAGCCGCCCGAGAGCAGTGCGAGCGTGAGCGCGGCAATCGCGTAGCCGGCGGTGCCCTGCTCGGCGACCTGGCCGATGGCGGAGGCGGTGAGGAGCGAGACCACCGCGACCGGGCCGACGGCCAGTGCGTTCGATGTGCCGAAGATGGCGTAGAGCACGATGGGCGCGATGGAGGCATAGATGCCCGCCTCGGGCGGCAGCCCCGCAAGCAGGGCGTAGGCCAGCGACTGCGGGATCAGCATGATGGTGACGATGACCGCGGCGATCATGTCGTTCGAAAGGGCGGCCCTGTCGTAGCGGCGGCCCCAGTCGAGGATGGGAAAATACTGTGCGAGGCGCATCTTGGCTCCGTTCAGGCGGCTTTCGGCAGGCCGCGGCGCAGGCGTCCTGCCGATGCTTGTGGTCCGGCGCGGGTGCTGGCTGCCCGGCCGGAACCGGGGGTCAGTCGGCGGTCACCGTGATCTTCTCGGGCTTTGCCAACCATTCCTTTCCGCGCAACATCGCCTTCCAGTAGACGGGCGGCAAGAGCTGCTCCTTGAGCAGCCAGGCGGCTCGGCTCGGCCGCGTCCCGTCGATGACCCAGCGAGGGAACGAGGGCTTCAGAGCGCCGCCGTAGCCGAACTCGGCACGATCTTGCCGCGTTCCACCGTCAGCGGGCAGGAGCCGTAGCCGTCGTACTGGGAGACGGGCGAACGCCCGGCGATGTCGGCAACGATGTTGTCGGCCACCGTCGGTGCCTGCTTGCGTGCAGCGGCGGCGGTCTTGGCGTTCGGGGCGTTCATGACGTCGCCGAGCGACCAGATGTTGTCGTAGGTCCTGTGACGCAGCGTCGCCTGGTCCACGTCGACCCAGCCGGCTGCATCGGCCAGCGGAGAGACGCGGATGAAATCCGGGGCGGTCTGGGGCGGACAGACATGGATCATGTCGAACTCCACCTCCACCCGGCGCTCCTCCGTGTCGGGGGCGGAAACCTCGAACGTCGCACGCCGCGCCGGGCCGTCGATGGCGACGAGGTTGTGGAAGAAATCGAGCTTCGCGCCGTATTTCTCGACATACGACATCAACGCGGGCACGTATTCCTTCACGCCGAAGAGCACGCCGCCTGCATTCATGAAGTGAATGTCGATGTCCTTGAGCACGCCGCGGCGCTGCCAGGCATCGGCAGACAGATACATCGCCTTTTGCGGCGCACCTGCACACTTGATCGGCATCGGGGGCTGGGTGAAGAGCGCGCGCCCCTCCTTCATCCCCGAGACCAGCGACCAGGTGTAGGGCGCCAGGTCGTAGCGGTAGTTCGAGGTCACGCCGTTGCGGCCCAGTGTTTCCTCCAGCCCTTCGACGGCAGCCCAATCCAGCTTCAGGCCGGGGCAGACCACGAGCCTGTCGTACGTCACGATCCGGCAGCCATCGAGCACGAGCGCGTTCTTCTCCGGCTCGAACGCCGCGACGGCGGACTTGATCCAGTGCACGCCACGCGGGATCAGGCTGCCCATGGTGCGCACGGTGTCCTGCGCCTCGAAGATCCCGCCGCCCACCATCGTCCATCCGGGCTGGTAGTAGTGGATTTCCGCCGGGTCGATCAGGGCGATCTGCAGGCCGGGCTTACGGGCCTTGAGGCTTGCGGCCACCGCAACGCCGGCCGCGCCGCCACCCACGATGGCCACCTCGAAATGCGCATCGCTCCTGTCGGTGGGAGTCACCCCGCCGTTGGCGATGCGGCGGGCAACCCCGCTCAGATCGTAGCCGGCGCCCTTGGCCGCGGCGAGGATCTGCGGCAACGGGCGCGCGCGTGCTTCCGAGAGCGCCCAGAGCGTGGCCGAGCGCGTGCCCGTCCGGCAGAACGCCATCACAGGGCCGGGCAGTTCGCGCATGATGCGGCCGAATTCCTGCGCCGTCTCGTCGGTGACCATGCCGGGCGTGACGGGAAGGTAGCGAAACTCGAGGCCCGCGGCCTTCGCCGCCGCGGCGAGTTCCTCGTGGCCGGGCTGGTCGGCGCCCTCGGCATCGGGGCGGTTGCACAGGATGGCGCGGAAGCCCGCCTCCGCCAGCTCCGAAACCTCTTCCGGCGCGATCTGCGGGCCGACGCTGAGCTTTTCGTCGATCTTTCGGATATCCATCGGTTCTTTTCCTGTGCTGTGGGCTTGCCGCCGCCTGCCGCGCTGCGCCGGTTTCCTCAGAGGCCGTTCACCGGCACCTTGAGGAACCGGTTGCCCTCGGCATCGGCCGGCGGCAGCTCGCCCGCGCGCATGTTCACCTGCAGCGACGGGATGATGAGCTTGGGCATCGCGAGTTGCGCGTCGCGCTCGGTGCGGAACCGTACGAAGTCTTCTTTCGTCTTGCCGCCGCCCACGTGGATGTTGTGGGCCTTTTCATCGGCCACGGTGGTTTCCCACGCGATGTCACGCCCGTTCGGGCCGTAGTCGTGGCACATGAAGAGGCGCGTCTCGTCGGGCAGGCTGAGCACCTTCTGGATCGAATCGTAGAGCTCGGCGGCATCCCCGCCCGGGAAGTCGGCGCGGGCAGAGCCGCCATCGGGCATGAAGAGGGTGTCTCCAACGAAAGCGGCATCTCCCAGCACATGGGTCATGCAGGCCGGCGTGTGCCCAGGGGTATGGATGGCCCGCCCGGTGAGGTTGCCGACCGTGTAGGTGTCGCCGTCATCGAACAGCTTGTCGAACTGGCTGCCGTCGCGCTGGAACTCCGTGCCTTCGTTGAAGACCTTGCCGAAGGTTTCCTGGACGACGGTGATGTTGCGGCCGATGCCGAGCTTCCCGCCGAGCTTCTGCTGGATGTAGGGCGCAGCCGAGAGGTGGTCGGCATGGACGTGGGTCTCGATGAGCCATTCCACCTTAAGGCCGCGCTCGGTGACGAAGCGGATGATCTCGTCGGCATGGTCGTAGCTGATGCGGCCTGCGGCGTAGTCGATGTCCATCACGCTGTCGATGATCGCGCAGGCATCGGAGGCCGGATCCTTCACGACGTAGCTGATCGTGTTTGTGGCCGGGTCGAAGAAGCCCGTCACCTCGGGTGTCTGGGTGCCGGTTTCGGATTGTGCGGTCATGTCATGCGTCCTTTCGGGAAAAGCGGTCTTCCGGCGCGGGCCTCAGGCCCGCGCCGCGATGTCGTGTTTCGCTGCGCCGTGAGGCGCCGTTGAGGGTTCAGCAGTCGCGGCAGGTCTTGAGGCCGACGATCCGGTAGAGCGGGCAGTTGCCCACGAGGGCCGTGGCCGTGAAGATCACGCCTACCGCGAGGGCGACCCAGAACAGGGCGCCGCCGCTGGCGACTGCGAAAGCGATGTAGAGCGCGACGACGGCGATGATGAGCCGCGCGGCGCGATCGATGGTTCCCATGTTGCGAATCATGATGTCCTCCTGAGGAACTCGGTTCGGATACCATTGCATGTCGTTGCCGATAGTCTCGGTGACAAGGTCACTGATCCGGAGGGCCGCATCACCGCTCCCCGGCGGAGCGGGCCAGCCGCTCCAGCCCGGTCCGCCCCACCAGCCGCACTTCGCCGCGTGCCTGCTCCACCCAGCCGCGGCGCTGGAACTCCGCCAGCGTGCGCGAGATCACCTCGCGGGCCGTGCCCAGCTCGGTTCCGAGCACCTGGTGGGTCGCGCGCACCGTTTCGCCTTCTCCGGCCAGTTCCAGCAGGCGCGCCGCCAGACGGACGTCCATCCGCTGGAAGACGATATCGTCGATCAGGGAGAACAGGTCGGTGATGCGTCGCGAGTAGGCGCGGAAAACGAACTCGCGGAAGACGGGCGAACGGGCGGTTAGATCGTCGAAGGTGGCACGGGGAATCGCCACCGCGGTCACATCGGTTTCGGCCACGCCATCGGCGGAATACTCCTCGAAGGCGAGCATGCAGGCCGTGGTCAGAACGCAGCTTTCACCGGCATGCACCCGGTAGAGAAAGATCTCCCGCCCGGTTTCGGATTTCTGCTGCACGCGCACCGTGCCGTCGAGCAGGAGCAGCAGGTTGTCGGCGGACTGCCCCGGCTCGAACACCTGCGTGCCTGCCGGAACCGAGAGGATCATGCTGCCCTCGCGCAGATCGCACTGAAGCTCGGGCGGCAGGCGCCGCAGGCCCTCGAAGCGTTCGATCCAGTCTTCGTTGCGTTCCATCTTGGCCGCTCCTCCCCTCGTTGGCTCCCGAAGGCGGCCGCCGCTGGATGCGGCGCCCGCCTTCGCGGCGCGTATCGCTCCCGCGTTCGATATCAGAGCGCGCGGGTCGAGAAATACCAGTCCTTCGTCTCGTAGCCCTCTGCCATGCGCGCTTCCGCTGCATCCACGGTCTGCGGCGTCGGGACGATCACGTCGTCTCCCGGTTTCCAGTTTTCGGGCGTGGCCACCTTGTGCTCGTCGGAGGTGCGCAGGGCCTGCACGAGCCGAAGGAACTCCTGCACCGAACGCCCGTTCGTCATCGGATAGTACACCATCGCGCGCAGGATGCCTTCGGGATCGATCACGAAGGTGGCGCGCACCGCCTGGGTATCGGAGGCGCCGGGCTGGATCATGCCGTAGGCCTGGGCCACCTTCATGTCGAGATCGGCGATGATGGGGAACGGGATGTCCTGGCCGAAGCTCTCCTTGATC
>CAYXOX010000126.1:0-9115 GCA_964466745.1 uncultured Rhodobacterales bacterium | reverse complement strand
GGCCGCCGATGCGCGACTTCCCCGCTTTCTGGTCCGCCTGCGCGCGTTTCGTTGCGTTGCTCACGGCGTGTCCGCCGCCGATGAGCAGCTGACAGGGGCGGTGCCGGGGTTTCCGGCCGCCCCGCCGTTCATTCCGTGCCGCGCAGCCGTTCCGAGCGGCGCCTCAGGATCTCGAGGGTCACCAGGAGGGCGATGGAGAGCACCACGAGAAGCGTCGCAACCGCGAGAATGGTCGGATTGATCTGTTCGCGCAGCCCGGAGAACATCTGGCGGGGGATGGTGCGCTGTTCAGGGCCGGCAAGAAAGAGCACGAGCACCACCTCGTCGAATGACGTCACGAAGGCGAAGAGCCCTCCCGAGATCACCCCCGGGCGGATCAGCGGGATCACCACATCCCAGAAGACCTTTACCGGAGAGGCGCCGAGGCTGAGCCCTGCGCTGATGAGCGTGCGATCGAAACCAGCGAGCGTGGCAGTCACGGTGATGATCACGAACGGCACGCCCAGCGCCGCATGTGCGATGATGAGCCCCGGAAAGGTGCCGACGAGCCCGAAGCTCGTGTAGAAGAAGAACATGCCCGCCGCGATGATGATCAGCGGGACGATCATGGGTGAGAGCAGCAGGGCGGTGATGATGCGCTTGTAGGGCATCCAAGGCGAGGCCAGGCCCACCGCCGCGACCGTGCCCAGAACCGTTGCCAGTATCGCCGCCGCGATTCCGATCACGAAGCTGTTGCGGATCGAGAGCCGCCAGCGTTCATCGGTTACGACCTCATGGTACCAGCGCAGCGAGTAGGCCTCCGCATCGAGCGCCAGCATGCCCGGAGTGAAGGTGAAGAACGGCTCCGCGTTGAACGACAGCGGAACGATCACGATGATCGGCAGGATCAGGAAAGCGAGCACGACATACGCCGCTGCGCGGAGCGCGTAGTGCCCCGCGATGTGCCAGAAGGTGAAATACTCCGGAAACCCGCGCATCGTGCTACCCGAACTTGATGTTTCCGGCGCCGACGAAGCGGTCGTAGAGCCAGTAGAGAGCGATGATGAGGAACAGCAGAAGCGAGCCGAGCGCGGCGGCGAGCTCCCAGTTGTTCGACTGCTGCATGTGGAAGGCGATGATGTTCGAGATCATCTGCCCGTCTGTCCCGCCGACGAGTGCGGGCGTGATGTAGTAGCCCACGGAGATGATGAAGACGAGAAGCGCGCCGGCAGAAAGCCCGGGCAGGCTCATGGGCAGATAGATCCGCAGGAATGCCGGGATCGGTCGGCTGCCCATGGACATCGCGGCGCGCATGTAGCTGGGATCGATGCCGCGCATCACCGAGTAGAGCGGCAGCACCATGAAGGGCAGAAGGATGTGCGTCATCGCGATGATCGTGGCGAACTGCGTGTAGAGCAGTTCCAGCGGGTCACGGGTCAGGCCGAGCGCGATCAGGGTGGAATTGACCACGCCATTCGTTTGCAACAGCGCGATCCAGGCCGTTGTCCGCACGAGCAGAGATGTCCAGAACGGCAGGAGCACGAAAACCATGAGCAGGTTCGCCCGCGCTGTCGTGCTGTGTGCCATGTGGAACGCCAGCGGATAGCCGAGCACGATCGTCAGCACCGTGATGATCAGTGCCATCCAGAGCGTCTTGCCGTAGAGCTTGAGGTAGATCTGCGTGTCGCGCGGCTGGATGGCACCTTCGGGCGACACCTCGAGATCCAGCGCCGTCAGGTAGTAGTTCGCGGTGTAGACCTGCCCGGCCTGTTCCAGGGCGCGCCATATCGCGGGTTCCGACCATGCGTCGTTCGCCTCGAAAAGAAGCTCCGCGCCACGCGCTGCGAGCTCGGTATCGTCCACCCGCCGCAGTTGGCGGGCGGTTGACTGGACAACGCTCGACGTGCCGGGAAGAAACCGGTTCATCCCCTCGGCCAGCCGGCCCGACAGGCGTTCGTTGGCGAGGCGCTTGAGATCGATGGCGAACTGCGTCAACGCGGCCTCGGGCGGAACGCCCTCGCCGCTCCACTCTTCCAGCGCGTCCAGGGTCCCCGGGACAAGCTCGGCGACGGCCGGGTTGTAGGCGCTGCGGAACAGCATCGAGGCGATCGGCGCCACGAAGGCGAACGTGATGAAAACCAGAAGGGGCGCCACGAAGAGGAAGACGCGCACGCGACGACGGCGTACCTCGCGCGCGGCGTTGCGGGCGTCTTCGCGGCCGAGGCTGAAGGCCTCTGCGCCCTGTCGGCTCGCAGTGATCTCGGCCATGCGTCCCTCCTCGAAGGCGCCCCGCGCGGCGTGCCGCGCGGGGGGCCGGTTCAGCGGATTACTGCAGCAGCCACTCGTTGAACTTCTCGCCGAGCGACTCGCCGAAATCGGCCCAGAAGATGCCGTCTGCCTTCACGCCCTTGTCGAGGTGGGCGGTCGGAAGATCCTGCTTCACGTCCTCCGGCAGCAGCGCCTGGGCGGACCGGCGGGTCGGCCCGTAGGCAACGTCCTGCATGCCCGAGAGCGGCACCGTCTGTGTGGCGAACTTGATGAAGTCGAGCGCCAGTTCCTCCTTCTCGGTGCCTTCCATGACGGCCCAGACGTCCAGGTCGTAGACATGGCTGTCCCAGACCATGTTGAAGGGCGCGCCCTCGTCCTTGATCGCGGCGTAGATGCGGCCGTTGGCCGATTGCACCATCTGCGCGCCGCCGTCGTTCAGCAGCACGGGCGCCTGCGACCAGCTGTCGTACCAGACGATGTCGTCCTTGATCGTGGCCAGCTTCGCGAACGCACGCTGCTGGCCTTCCTCGGTGGCAAGCACCTCGTAGACGTCACCGGGTGCGACGCCGTCTGCCATGAGCGCCCACTCCATGTTGACCTGCGGGCGCTTGCGAAGGCCGCGCTTGCCGGGGAAGGCCTCGGTGTCGAAGAAGTCGGCGATGGTCTGGGGCCCGCCGTCCGGGTATGCTCCGTCGGCATAGGCGAAGATGATCGACCAGACGATGTTGCCCACGCCGCACTCGTGCAGCGCCTCGGGGATGAAATCCTCGGCCGCTGGGGTCCCGTCGTCGCCCGGCGGCAGGATCGAGTGATCGATCACCGCAACGTAGCCTTCCGAGCAGGCGCGCTCGAGGTCGATCACCTCGACATCCACCACATCCCACTGGATGTTTCCGGATTCGCTCTGCGCCTTCATCTCGGCCACGCCGCCGCCGTAGTCCTCGAACAGGATGTTGACTCCGGTCGCCGCGACATAGGGATCGATCATGTGTTCCTTCTGGGCAGCCCCGTAGGCGCCTCCGAAGGATGTCACGGTCAGTTCCTGGGCCACTGCGCCCTGTGCCCCCAGCGCAAGCGCACCCGCCAGCCAGAATAGTCTACGCTTCATTTCGTCCTCCATGTTGTTCCGGGAATGTACTCGGGATCCCGGTTATCCCTTCTCGTGCTGCATCGACCCGTCTTGGGGAAATGCGATGCAATCGGCGGCCAGCCACTGCAAACGGCCGATATCGCCCTCGGCGAACTCCGGTGCCGAAAGATCGTTCAGCACCTTGATCACGATCTCCGAGCCGTCGGCCAGCCGGAAGTAGTAGCGGATGAAATCGCCAACGTAGATCCGGGTGATGAAGGTGGCCGAGATCTCGTTGTCATGGGCATGGCTCGTCGGGTGGATGAAGAGCTTCTCGGGGCGGATCGAGACGATGCACCGCTCGCCCGCGGCCAGGCCCTCGGCAGCCTCCGCGGTGATCGTGCCTTCCCCGGGGATCGACGCGACGGCGTGCCCGCCCTCGATCCTGTCCACCCGTCCGGCGATGAAGTTGTTCTCGCCGATGAAATCCGCGACGAAGGCGTTGGCCGGGCGTTCGTAGAGCTCGGCCGGCGGCGCGCATTGCTGCACCACGCCGTCGTTGAAGACGGCGATCCGATCCGACATCGAGAGGGCCTCGGCCTGGTCGTGGGTAACGTAGATGACAGTGAAGCCGAGCTGCTCGTGCAGGCGCGTGATCTCGTATTGCATCTGCTCGCGCAGCTTCTTGTCGAGAGCGCCGAGAGGCTCGTCCATAAGGATGAGCGTCGGCTCGAAGATCATCGCACGCGCCAGCGCCACGCGTTGCCGCTGCCCGCCCGAAAGCTGCCCGGGATAGCGCTTGCCGAAGCCCTCGAGCTCGACGAGCCTGAGGTACTCGTCGATCCGGCTGCGCTGATCGGCCTTGCTCATGCCGCGCACGCTCAGCGGATAGCCGAGGTTCTCGGCCACGGTCATGTGAGGGAACAGCGCGTAGGACTGGAAGACCATGCCGATGTTGCGCCGGTAGGGCGCCGTCCGGTTGATCGGCTCGCCCCGGATCGCGATCGTCCCGGAGGTCACGCTCTCGAAACCTGCGAGCATCATCAGAACGGTCGTCTTGCCCGATCCGGACGGCCCGAGCAGCGTGATGAACTCACCCTGCTTTACGGACATGTCGAAGCCTTTCACGACCAGCGTCTTCTGGTCATAGCTCTTCTTCACGTCGTCGAATTTCAGGAAGGGTTCAGTACCGGTATCCGTCATCCGCCCTCGCCAAACCCAACCCTTGCTGACCCCGGCGAGGCGCCGGATGCCGTCTTCGCAACCTACCGAGAAACTTTAATCGCCCGGACGGCTCGCTTGCAAGGCTCGGAGCGCGGATTGGGGTGACGGTGCGTTCTCTGGCACCAGGAGGGCCGCGCCGTTCTGCAACGAACCGGGCGATGCGCGCCTCGCCCGCGGTTTGGATATCGGCGGCGCGCTGCCGTGAGGCTCTCCGGGATCCAAGTGCCGCGGTGTGGCCGGGCTTGGGAAGTGCAAGGCTGGAAACGCGCGCGCTCCGGTCTGCACGTGCAGCTTGCCCTGGCTGCCCGGCCTCGCGCCGATCGAGATGGTCGATCCGTTTCCCGCCGAGATCGCGCTTGAGCATCGCGGGCGTGGCGGCCCTGGCTCGGGGCAGGGCGGTTTCCCGACCTCGCCCCTATCGGCTGTTTGGGGCCCGCGAAGTAGGGAAGGGTCGGGCGGCGGCGGAAGGATGTGCGTGACGGCGCCGGCCGCCGGTCGGCCCGGGGTTCCGATCGGGCGCGGCCGAACGACGGGCGTTGTCGCGGCTTCGGGACATCTTGCTCCTGCAGTGGCCTTTCAAGTGCTTTCGCCCGCACACCAGCCGAGACCCGCGCCTCCGGTCGGCGGGCAAGAGCGCCGTATGGCGGACGTTCCAGGCGCACGACTTGAGGCCAATCGACCAACGGCGCCATGGGCAGGCCCGCCGATGCCGAACGAGGAAGAAAAGGCTGCAACCAGCCCGTCCCCGCGCGCACCATGACGCGCCCTCGGGAGCCTTCGATCCAACAAAACGACCGCGCCGTCACGCGCCTGGGTGTCTCGCGTCCGTCGTATCCGTCGGAATTGCGAAACATCAGCGCTGCACCGATCGGGCGGCTCCGGCGCGTACGGCGTACCATATGCCTACCGCCGCGACGATGACGAGGCAGGCGCCGCTCACGGGGTCCGTCAGGAAGACCGTCGCGTCCCCCCGCGACAACAGGAGCGTGCGGCGCAGGTATTCCTCGAGTGCCGGCCCCAGCACGAAGCCTAGGACAAGTGGCGTCGCTTCGAGGCCGAGGCGCAACAGCACCCAGCCCACCGCGCCGAAGACCAGCATGACCCAGACGTCGAACAGGCTCCCCTGCACCGACCATGCCCCGATCAGGCTGATCACCACGATCAGCGGCACGAGGCGCCCGAACGGAACCGAGAGAAGCGAGGCCCAGACGCCCGCGAAGGGCAGGTTGAGGACCACGAGGATCACGTTGCCGACGACGAGGCTCGCCATCAGCGTCGCGAAGAGCTCGGGGTTCTCGCCGATGAAGGTTGGGCCGGGGATGATCGCGTGGATCATGAGCGCGCCCGCCAGCACCGCCATGACCGGGCTGCCCGGCAGCCCGAGCGACAGGAGCGGCACGAGCGCGGCCTGCGCGGCGGCGTTGTTGGCGGCCTCGGGCGCCGCGACGCCCGCCACTGCACCCTGTCCCAGCGCGCGCCCCCTTGGCGGGAAGAGCCCCTCGACCCCGCGCGCGGCCAGCGCGGCGAGGACCGTGTTCGCCCCCGGGATCACGCCCAGCACGCCGCCCACTGCCGTTCCCCGCAGCGCGGGTCCTGCCGCTGCGCGCAGGTCCGCGCGGCATGGCCAGGGCCAGCGAACCTGCGCGATCCGCTCGGGCCGCCCGCCGGTCTCGAGCGCGCGGGAAAGCTCGGCCAGCCCGTAAAGCCCCATCACCAGCGGCACGAAGCCGATGCCGTCGCGCAATTCCGGGATGCCGAAGGTGAAGCGCGGCTGCCCGCCCGCGAGGTCGGTGCCGACGAGCCCGAGCCATGATCCCACGAGGATCAGCGCCAGAGCAGGCAGGAGCGGCCCGGGCGAGATCATCGCGGCAAGGACCAGTCCGAGTGCCACGATTCCTGCGAGACCGGCGGGCGAGATCAGCACGGTGAGCTGCGACAGGGGCCCGGCCACGGCCGCGATGGCCAGCGCCGTCAGGAGCCCCGCCGCGAGCGAGGCGAGCGCCGCGATGGCAAGCGCCGGCCCCGCCCGGCCGTCGAGCGCCATCCGGTGCCCGTCGAGCGCGGTGACCACGCCCGAGCATTCCCCGGGCAGGTTGAGCAGGATGGCCGAGGTCGACCCGCCGTACTGCGCGCCGTAGTAGATCGCCGCCAGCAGGATCAGCGCGCCCGCCGGCTCGAGCACGAAGGTCAGCGGCAACAGAAGCGCGAGCGTGGCCGCGGGCCCGATCCCCGGCAACACGCCGATGACCGTGCCGAGAAGCGCCCCCAGAAAGCAGAGCGCGAGATTCTCGAAGGTGAGGGCGAGCGAGAAACCGGCGGCCCAGGCGTCGAACTCCATGTGCTCAGAGCCGCGTCCAGAACCGCGGCCAGAGCGGCGCGGTCGGCGGCAGGAGCAGAAGGCCGATCACCGCCGCCAGCGCCGCGAGCGTCGCCACCGTCGCGGCGAGTGCCCCCGCGCGGCGTTCTCCCGCCGCCCAGGCGGCGAAACCAGCCGCAAGCCCTGCGCCGGCGATGAGGCCCGCCGCCGGAACCGATAGTGCGAAGGCGAGCACCCCGGAAAGAAGCATGGGCCCCGCTCCCCTTTGCGCCGCCCGCGCCGGAGGGATCGCGCGCGCGTCGGCCCGACGCTCGGACCAGAGCGATACCGCGCCCCAGAGCGCCGCCAGAGCCACGATGCCGAGCGCCAGACCGCGCGCCATCCAACCCGGCCCGATCGCGGAGCCGAGCCACGCGGGCTGGCCCCTCGACAAGAGCCAGAAGCCAAGCCCGACCACGCCGAGCGCCACCGGCGCGGCCAGTCGAGACGCGGCCCCCCGCATGTCCGGCGATGCGCGTCCCTCGGTCATATCCGCCTCGGCAAAAGTAGTTGACTCTTTCAGTCATATACACATTCTCTTTGCAGCCGCCACCCCGATGGTCAGCCAACTCCCCAAAGACATCGACAGGAGCGTGACATGATCACCCGTCGCACCGTTCTCGGCGCAGGCCTCGCCGCGCCGTTTGTTTCGCTTGTGCCCCGGAGCGCCCGCGCCTCGGCCTGGCCCGCGGCGGGTCCGATCCGTCTCGTCGTGGCGCAGGGCGGCGGGGGCAACGCGGATGTGGTCTCCCGCATCCTCGCCGAGGCGCTCGAGCCCGTGATCGGCCAGAGCATCGTTGTGGAGAACAACGGCTCGGCCTCCGGCATGCGCGCGACCGAGGACGTGAGCAACGCCAGCCCCGACGGCTACACGCTGCTCGTCGGCACCTCCTCGCAGCTCGTCCACAACATCGCGCTCTTCGAGCCGCTGCCGGTGGATATCGAGACGAGCCTGCGCGGGGTCGCGATGATCAACGAGGTCCCGATGGTGATGTGCGTGCCGCTCGACGCCCCCGAGACCGACCTTGCCGCCATGACCGAACGCCTGCGCGCCGACCCGGCCGCCTTCCAGTACGGATCCGGCCCGGCCGGCACGACGACGCATATCACGGGCGTGCTCTATCTCGACCGGATCGGTGTGGACGGTGTCGTCCACGTCCCCTATCCGCGCAGCCCCGAGGCGATGGTGGACCTGATCGCGGGGCGGCTGTCCTTCGTGTTCGACCCCTCGCTCACCGCCATCGGGCAGGTGCGGGGCGGCGCGGTCCGCGCCCTCGGCGTCTCGGCACCAGAACGGCTCTCGGCCCTGGCCGAAGTGCCCACGATGGGTGAAGCGGGGCTCGACGGCTTCGTCAGCCAGACCTGGAACACCATCGCCGCGCCGGCGGGCACGCCCGACGAGATCGTGGCCGCGCTGAACGAGGCGGTCAACGACATCGTCCAGGCACCCGAGATGCGGGCGCGGCTCGAAGACCTCGCCTCCATCGTTCCCGCCGCCAAGACACCGGCGGAAGTGGACGCCTATTACGCCCGGCAACGGAAAACCTGGATTCCGATCGTGCGAGGCACCGGGGTCCGCCGGGAGGCGTGAACAGGATGATGTGCCGGAGGCGGTTCGGTGGGAACCGGCTCCGGTCTCGCTCCACCCTGCGGCCGGGAAAGACGCGGAAAGGCGAACGCTCCAACACCGCCACGACGCACGCACCGTGCCGCGGATGCGGTTCAGCCCCAGGCGTTTCAGCGCGACGCGCGCCAGATCGACGGGTTCCGGAGAGATATCGAGCCCGTGCACGGCCGCCGCATGGGTGATGATCATCTTGATCACGCCGATATCGATCCCGAGAGTCACCGGTCCCGCGCCTTGCTCGGCGCGCATCTTGCCGTAGTCGATCAGCTTTTGCCGGTCGAGGTGCCCGATCTTCTCCTTGCCCAGATCGCGCTTGAGCGTCTTGAGCGTGGCGGCCTTGGCTCGCGACGCGGCGGTTTGCCTACCTCGCACATATCGATTATGTGGAGATCGATGAGATCGCCGAAGGTGGTCAGGCGGGAGACGGACGACTTGTTCGGCGCCAACCCCTGATCCACCCGGGTCTCCGCCTGGCGGGCCCAGCGATGGGCATCGTCGCGACGGAGAAACGTCTCGCTCGCGTAGCGGCCCTTTCGTCTGATCTGAACCCGGTAGGCACCGGAGGGGAGTTTGGTGATGGAGGCCATTTTCG
>CAYXOX010000125.1:0-9190 GCA_964466745.1 uncultured Rhodobacterales bacterium | reverse complement strand
GATCAACACGATGATCCTGTCGTTGCTCTATCGTCTGAGCCCGGAGGAATGCCGGCTGATCATGATCGATCCCAAGATGCTCGAGCTCAGCGTCTACGACGGGATTCCGCACCTGCTTTCGCCCGTGGTCACCGACCCGAAAAAGGCCGTGGTGGCGCTGAAATGGGTCGTGGGCGAGATGGAGGAGCGCTATCGGAAGATGTCGAAGATGGGCGTTCGCAACATCGAGGGCTTCAACAGCCGCGTGCGCGATGCGCTTGCCAAGGGCGAGATGTTCTCGCGCACCGTGCAGACGGGTTTCGATGACGAGACGGGCGAGCCGGTGTTCGAGACGGAGGAGTTCGCGCCCGAGGCCCTTCCCTACATCGTCGTGATCGTGGACGAGATGGCCGACCTCATGATGGTGGCCGGAAAGGAGATCGAAGCCTGCATCCAGCGTCTCGCGCAGATGGCCAGGGCCTCCGGGATCCACCTCATCATGGCCACGCAGCGGCCCTCGGTGGATGTCATCACCGGCACGATCAAGGCGAACTTTCCCACGCGGATCAGCTTCCAGGTGACCTCGAAGGTGGACAGCCGGACGATTCTTGGAGAGCAGGGGGCGGAGCAGCTTCTCGGCATGGGAGACATGCTCTACATGGCCGGCGGCGCCAAGATCACCCGCGTTCACGGCCCGTTCGTGAGCGACGAGGAGGTGGAGGAGATCGTCACCTCGCTCAAGGCCTACGGCCCGCCGGAATACGTGGGCAGTGTGCTCGAAGGCCCCGACGAGGAGAAGGAAAGCGACATCGACCTTGTACTCGGCCTCGGGGGCAACACCGATGGCGAGGACGCGCTCTACGACCAGGCCGTGCAGATCGTGATCCACGACCGCAAGTGTTCGACCTCCTACATCCAGCGCAAGCTGGCCATCGGCTACAACAAGGCCGCACGGCTGGTGGAGCAGATGGAGGAAGAGGGCCTGGTGAGCGCTGCGAACCATGTGGGCAAGCGCGAGATCCTCGTTCCCGAACAGTCCTGACGCGCGCTTGGAAGCGAAGCGCAGGTCGCCAAAGTTGCCGTTCGCCCGCGAGCGCGCCTGCTTGCGCTCCCGAGCTGGGAAGAATGGCGCAGGCTGCGGAAGCGGGCCGATGTTAACCTGTGAAGGCTGCGAATCGCCGGGTCTCTGCTAGCGTCAGATGCGGCCGTGATTTCTGGCCGCTTGCGGAGGAGACCCACAATGCGTGCCATCGTCGCCCTTTTTGGCCTTCTGGCCTTTGTCCTGACCGCCCCGTCGGGCGCCCGTTCCGAGGGCGCCGCGCTGGTGATCACGAACGAGGACTACACCCGCCTGCCAGATCTTCGCGGCGCCGCGCGTCTCGGGAGCAGTGCCGAAGTGCTGGAGGAAGCCGGATTCACCCTGGTCGTGGAAAGGGACGCGGACTGGGAAGAAATATCCTCTGCCTTCGCGAAACTCGAGACGGCTTCGGGCGAAGCACCGCGGCTGGTGGTTCTGCTCGCAGGGCAGTTTGCCCACAGCGGGCAAGAGACTTGGCTCTTGCCGCGCACGGCGTCGCGCCCCACGCTCGCAGGGCTCAACGGCACGGCGCTGCCGCTATCCTCGGTGCTGTCCGTGCTCGGGCAAGCGCCCGGCGCGGCCTACTTGATGCTTGCCGAAGCCCCGTCGGACGACGCCTACGGGCCGCTGTTGCAGGCGGGCATAGGGGCGCTCGACATCCCGCAGGGCGTGAGCGTGATCTCTGCCTCGCCTACCGCGCTGCGCTCCGGGCTCGCGCGCGTGGCAACCCCCGGCACGGCGCTATCGGACGCTTTCGGGGGCGCGGACGTTTCGGGCTTCCAGCCCGTCGGCCACGTCCTCGTACCGGTGCAGCCTGCGGCGCCGGAAGACGACGTGCCCGAGGCGCCTGCCGCCGCGCCGGGCTCCGCCGTCGAGCAGGCGTATTGGGACGCGACCCGCGCCGTCGATACCGTGGAAGGCTACGAACGATACATCGCACGTTACCCAGAAGGCCGTTTCGTGGCGGAAGCCCGGGAACGGATCGAGGCGATTCGTGCGGAACCGGCCCGCTCGGCGCGCCTCGCTGAGGAAGCGTTGGAACTCAACCGTGAAGCCCGCCGCGCGATCCAGCGCAATCTCACCATCCTCGGCTACGACACTCGCGGTGTCGACGGGATCTTCGGGCCCGGCACCCGCGGTGCCATCGCCGCCTGGCAGGAACGCAACAGCTTCGAGGCCACCACCTACCTCGACCGCGAGCAGATTACGCGGCTGGCGGCCCAGGCGGAGCGCCGGGCCGCGGAACTCGAGCGGGAGGCCGAGGAGCGCCGGCTCGAACAGGAGCGCCTCGATCGCGCCTACTGGGAGGAGACCGGCGCCTTGGGCGACGAGGACGGCCTGCGCCTCTACCTGCGCCGCTATCCCGACGGCCTCTTCGCCGATGTCGCGGAGGACCAGCTCTCTGCCATCGAGGGCCGCAACCGCGACCGCGCCGCAGCCGCCGACCGTGCCGACTGGGACCGCGCCGTGGCGGAAGGCACAGAGGGCGCGTTCCGCGCCTATCTCGAGTCCCGCCCCGAGGGTGCCTTCGCCGAGGAGGCGCGCGCGCGCATCGAGGCGCTGGCCGAGGAGAGCCGCAACGCCGGCGCCGTGGAAGAGGCCCGGGCCGAGGAACAGGGGCTTGGCCTGAACCAGATCACCCGGCTTCTCGTGGAGCAGCGCCTCTCGCAACTCGGGCTAGAACCCGGCCGCATCGACGGTGCGTTCGACGACGAGACCCGCCGCGCGATCCGGCGCTACCAGCAGGCGCGGCAGCTCGAGGTGACGGGATTCCTGAGCCGGCGCACCGCGGCGCGTCTTCTTGCCGACTCGCTTCAGTAGGAGGGGCGCGTTGGCGGCCGGAGCCACGGCTCTTCTCGATGACAAAGAAAAAAGCCGCCCTCGCAGGGGCGGCTTTTTTGCTCTGCAGGTACGTCTCGTTCAGCCCTGGCGGGCCTTGAACCGCTTCTGCGTCTTGTTGATGACGTAGACGCGCCCCTTGCGGCGCACGACACGGCAGTCGCGGTGACGGCTCTTGAGCGAGCGGAGCGAATTCCTGACCTTCATCGGTCGTCTCCTTTGTCGCGGGCCATGCGCCCTTGGTTTCATTTGCGGCGCGGCGGTCCGCGCGGTGTCATGGTGGGCACGACTGGGATCGAACCAGTGACCCCTTCGATGTCAACGAAGTGCTCTACCGCTGAGCTACGCGCCCTGACACCCCGGACGGCTACGCCCCCAAAAGAAAGGGGCGCGGGTGCCCGCGCCGGTGGACGGGTCTATAGAAGCTGCGCCGGGGCTGATCAAGGGCTTTTGGCGCCGGTGCAAAGGGCGCTATGTTCGCTGCATCTAGGAGACACCATGCCAGAAGCGTCCTACCAGATCATCCGCCCGGCACGGCGCGATACGAGCGTGATCTTTGCCTCGCCCCATTCCGGGCGCGACTACCCGCCTTCGTTTCTGGGCAGAACGCTGCTTTGCGAACACACCATCCGCTCCTCCGAAGACGCCTTCGTCGACAAGCTCTTCATGGGCGCTGCGGCGATGGGGGCTCCGCTGCTTCTCGCGGGCGCACCGCGGGCTTTCGTTGACGTCAATCGCTCTGCCGACGAACTCGATCCCGCGCTGATCGAAGGCGTGCGCCGTGCCGCGCAGAACCCGCGCGTCGCCTCCGGCCTCGGCGTCATCCCGCGGGTCGTGGCGAACGGACGGGCGATCTATCGCGGCAAGCTCACGAGAGGTGAGGCGGAGCGCCGTATCCGCGCCTACTGGGAGCCCTATCACGCCGCGCTTGGCCGCCTGCTTAAGGAAAGCCATGCGCAGTTCGGCGAGGCGATCCTCATCGATTGCCATTCCATGCCGCACGAGGCCGTCGAGAGCCCGGCCGTCGCGGGCGGGCGGCGGCCGCAGGTGGTGCTCGGCGACAGGTTCGGCGCGGCGGCTGCGCCGGCGGTGGTCGAACGGGTGGAGCAGGCGTTCGCGGATGCGGGCTTTCGCGTCGTGCGCAACGCGCCCTTCGCCGGCGCCTACGTCAGCCGCCACTACGGGCGTCCCTCGCGGAATCAGCACGTGGTACAGATCGAGATCGACCGCGCGCTCTACATGGACGAACGCAGGATCGAGCCCCTGCCGGAGTTCGATCTGTTCCGGCGCCGCCTCGAGGGAGTCATCGGCGAGATCGTCGGCCTCGGCCGGGTGCGCCGTCCCCTCGCCGCGGAGTAGTCCCGGCACGGCTTCGAGGCGGCCCCGCCCCGGTGCTTCAGCGAAGCGAACGCCCCTTCACGATGGCATCCGCGCCGTACTTCGCGCGGATCGCGTCCGCGGCCCGCTCGGCCCGCGCGCGGCGCTCGGCGCCGGGGTCGAGAAGATCGCCGGACGCCCGTGCATCGCTGGCAGCGCAGAGTTCGCTGAGACCCACCCCGAGGAGCCGGAAGGGCGCCTCGCCCGAAACCTGCGCGAAAAGGCCGGAGGCGGTGCGGTAGAGCGTATCGGCAAGCTGGGTAGGCTCGCGAAGCGCGATGCGGCGCGACAGCAGCCGGAAATCGGCGCGCTTGAGCTTGAGCGTGACCACGCGACCGGAAAGCCCCTTCGCCTTCGCGCGGTCTGCCACCTTCTCGGCCATGCGCCACAGGTGGCCGTCGAGAAGCTCGGGGTCGGCGATGTCTTCGGCGAAGGTGCTTTCGTTGGAGATGGATTTTTCCGCCCGGTCGCGCGACACGGGCCGGGTATCTTCGCCGCGGGCCAGGTGCCAGAGCCGCTCGCCGAGGCTGCCGAAGCGGGCGTGCAGATCGCGCCTCTCCCAGCGCAGCAGGTCGGCGAAGGTGCGAATGCCGGCGGCCTCGAGCGCCGCCTGCCCGGCCGCTCCCACGCCCCAGATCAGCCGGACGGGCCTGTCGCGCAGGAAGTCGGCCGTTTCCGCGCGGCCGATCACCGAGAACCCGCGCGGCTTGTCGAGATCGGAGGCGACCTTGGCGAGGAACTTGTTGTGGCTGAGGCCGATGGAGCCCGTCAGCCCGAGCTCGTCGCGCATGCGCCGCACCAGCCGTGCCAGCATGGCCGCCGGCGGCGCGCCGTGCACCCGCGTTGTCCCGCGGAGATCGAGGAAGGCTTCGTCGAGCGAAAGCGGCTCGATCGCCGGGGTCAGCTCTTCCATCATCGCGCGGATCGCGCGGGACGCCTCCGCGTAGGCCTGCATCCGAGGCTTCAGAACGACCGCATCGGGGCAGAGCTGCAACGCCTTGAACATGGGCATCGCCGAGCGAACGCCGCGGATGCGCGCAATGTAGCAGGCGGTAGATACGACCCCGCGCCGTCCGCCGCCGATGATGACAGGCTTGCCCTCGAGGGAAGGGTCGTCCCGCTTCTCGACCGAGGCGTAGAACGCATCGCAGTCCATGTGCGCGATCCCGAGTTCGAAGAGTTCCGGGTGGTGCACGACGCGCGGGCTGCCGCAAGCCGGGCACCGGGCTCCGGCTTCGAAGGTTTCGAGGCAGTCGAAGCAGAGGGCGGACATGGGAGCAGCGTAGAACGCCGCCCGCTCCGTAGCAACGCGCGCAGCTTCGCCGGGCCGGACCCGTGCCGGCCATGGACATGAGGCCTGGCCATGCCGGTGGCGTGTTTCATGAAGCCAAGCTGGCGCTCTTCATCGGCGGGGGTCTGCTGGTCTACCTGCGGGACGATACCCCTTGCATCCCGTGGCCGGGATTCTGGGATCTGCCCGGGGGAGGCCGCGAGGGGGCCGAGAGCCCCGTGCAGTGTGTTCTGAGGGAAACGCACGAGGAATTCGGCCTGACCCTCGCGGGAGACGATCTCGTGTATTCTCGTGCGGAGTACGCTTCGCAGGAGGCGGGGGCGCCCAGCTGGTTCTTCGCCGCGCATCTTCCGGCCGCGGCGGTCAGGGAAGTGCGCTTCGGCACGGAAGGGCAGTGCTGGCGCCTGGTGAAGCCCGCGGCTTACCTCCGCCACCTGCGCGCCGTTCCCCATCTGAGTGCCCGCCTCGGCACTTACCTCGCATGGCGCGCGCAGGCGCAAGGCGCCTGATCCGTGAGCCAAGCGCGTGTCCGGTGCCCGGGCCTGCGGCATCCGCGCACGGCTCGCCGCACGGCAATAAAACGCGCGCGAATTTCATTTGCGGAAAACGGTGATTCGTGGCATCGCGGCAGCGTGAACCAGTCGCGCCGGGAGAGCGCGGGTCCGCCGCCGCCGAAGGAGCAACCGCCCCGGTAAACTCTCAGGCAAATGGACCGGCACGGCTGCAACACTCCGGAGAGCCGCCCGCGAGGGCGCACCGAAGGAGCAAGTCGCGTGGCGGGCAGTCTGCCCGGTGGCGATGAAACTCTCAGGTTCGAAACGGAGGGGGCATGGACGCAGCCGCGAGGAGCTGACCATGACCCATATTGCCGTGATCGGAGCCGGGATAACCGGCGTTACAACCGCTTTCCAGCTTCGCGAACAGGGCCACGACGTGACCCTGATCGACCGCCACAGATACCCCGCGATGGAAACCAGCTATGCCAATGGCGGCCAGCTTTCGGCATGCAACGCCGAAGTCTGGAACCAGCGCGCGACGCTGCTCAAGGGTCTCAAGTGGATGTTCACGCCGGGCGCGCCGTTCCTGCTCAACCCGCGGCCCTCCTGGCACAAGCTGAGCTGGCTTGCGGAGTTCGTGATGGCAATCCCGCGCTACCGCATGAACACCGTGCAGACGGCGCGCCTTGCCGTGGCCGCCCGGGCCCCGCTTCTTGCGATGGCCGAGCGTGCCGGACTGGCGTTCGATCTGCGCCGGCAGGGCATCATGCACGTGGTTTCCACCGAGGCCGAGATGGCCTCCGCGCGCCGGGTGAGCCTGCTGCTGGCCGAGGCCGGCGTGGACCGCCGCGAGCTCGAGGCGGGCGAGGTGCGTGCTCGTGCCCCCGGGATCGACGGGCCGATCGCCGGCGGCTTCTTCACCGAAAGCGACATGAGCGGCGACATCCATCTCTTCACCGCGGGGCTCGCGCAGTGGCTCGAGGGCACGGGCACGGTGCTTCGGCTCGGAACGAGGGTCGACGGGCTGCGCCCGGGTGCCGAAGACGTGCGCCTCATGCTGGACGGCGAGGAGGCGCGGTTCGACGGCGTCGTGATCGCCGCCGGCGTGGCCAGCCGGGCGCTTGCCCGTGCCGCGGGCGACCGTGTGAACGTGTATCCCGTGAAGGGCTACTCGGTGACCGTCGCGCTCGAGGACGCCGCCAGCAAGGCGGCCGCCCCCGAGGTTTCGCTGGTGGACGACTCCGCGAAGATCGTGACCTCCCGCCTCGGAGAGAACCGTCTGCGGATCGCGGGAACGGCCGAGCTCAACGGCTTCAACCGCGATATCCGCGCCGACAGGATCGCCCCGCTTCTGGACTGGTGCGGCCGGCGGTTCCCGGCGGTGCGAACGGAGCGTGCCGAGCCCTGGGCCGGATTGCGGCCGATGATGCCCGACATGATGCCCCGCGTCGGCGGAGGCCGGCATCCGCGGGTGTTCTACAACACCGGCCACGGTCACCTTGGCTGGACGCTTGCCGGCGCCACCGCGGTTGCCGTGGCCAGCGCCGTGACCGAGGGGCTGCGCACCCAGGCCGGGCGCACGCATCCCGTGCGGGCCATGGCGCAGCCCGGCTAACCCGGCGCTTCAGGCGATGGACGCCAGTATGGCTTCGGCGGCTGCCCGAGGGTCCGCCGCCTGCCAAACCGGGCGGCCGACCACGATGTGGTCGGCGCCCGCCTCGAGCGCCGCCGCCGGCGTGGCGACGCGTTTCTGATCGCCGAGCCCGGTGCCCGCAGGGCGTACGCCGGGCGTGACGATCAGCTTGCCCGACGCACCGGGGAGGGCACGGATCGCCTCGGCCTCCTGCGGCGAGGCGATCACGCCGTCCGCCCCGGCCTCGAAGGCCCGCGCGGCCCGGACGGCAACGAGCTCGCCGAGCTCCCCGGGTACGATCATCGCCGAGTCGAGATCCGCCCTGTCCTGCGAGGTGAGGAACGTCACGGCGAGGATGCGCAGCCCGGAGGCGCCCGCGCCTTCCCGCGCCGCGCGCACCACGGACGGATCGCCGTGGACCGTGAGGAAATCGAGATCGAAGGCGGCCAGCCCGCGAACCGCGGCCTCCACCGTCGCGCCGATGTCGAAAAGCTTGAGATCGAGGAAGATGCGCTTGCCGTGATCGTCCTTCAGTTCGCGCGCAAGCCCCAGCCCGCCGGTTGTGAGCATGCCCAGCCCGATCTTGTAGAAGCCGACCGCATCTCCCAGCGTGGCCGCCAGCCGCAGGCCTGACAGCGCATCGGGAACGTCGAGTGCTACGATGAGACGGTCGTCGGGCATGGTGGTCCTCTCCTCGCGGTTCGCCGGGGTGCACTGCGCGCTCGGGCCGCCCGCGTCAAGCGCGCGGGTGCCGGCTGGCGGGCAGGCCCCGCGCCACGCCCGACTTGCGCGGGAACGGCCCGCTTCCCATATCGCATGCCGAGGCCCGGAGGGATGTGCCGCAGGGCGGGCATTCCGGATCGGGCGCTTGAAAAGGAGAGAAGTGATGAACTTGGAGAAGTTCACCGAGCGGTCGCGGGGATTCCTGCAGGCGGCTCAGACGATGGCGATGCGCGAAAACCACCAGCGCCTCGCACCGGAGCACCTGCTCAAGGCCCTCATGGATGACGAGGAGGGGTTGGCGTCCAACCTCATTCGCCGCGCCGGCGGCGCGCCGGAGCGAGTGCGCGAAGCGGTCGACCTGGCCGTCACGAAAATCCCGCAGGTGACCGGCGATGCCGGGCAGGTGTACCTCGACGGGCAGACAGCGAAGGTGCTCGACGAGGCCGAGAAGATCGCCACGAAGGCCGGCGATAGCTTCGTGCCCGCCGAACGCATCCTGATGGCGCTCGCCATGGTGAAATCCAAGGCGCGCGAGGCGCTGGAGGCCGGCGCGGTGAGCGCGCAGAAGCTCAACGAGGCGATCAACGATATTCGCAAGGGGCGCACTGCCGATACGGCGACAGCCGAGGAAGGCTACGAGGCGCTGAAGAAGTATGCGCGCGACCTGACCGAGGCCGCCCGCGAAGGCCGGATCGACCCGATCATCGGGCGCGACGACGAGATCCGCCGGGCGATGCAGGTGCTCAGCCGCCGTACCAAGAACAACCCCGTGC
>CAYXOX010000124.1:0-9223 GCA_964466745.1 uncultured Rhodobacterales bacterium | reverse complement strand
CCTTGACGTATTCGAAGGTCTTCTCGTCGGGGGCGATCAGCCCGGCGCGCGCACCGCCCTCGATGGCCATGTTGCAGACCGTCATCCGCCCTTCCATCGAAAGCGAGCGGATCGCCTCGCCCATGTATTCGATCACATGGCCGGTTCCGCCGGCGGTGCCGGTGCGGCCGATCACGCTCAGGGTGATGTCCTTCGCGGTCACACCGGGCGCGAGCGTTCCGGTGATCTCGACCTTCATGTTCTTCGATTTCTTCTGGATCAGCGTCTGCGTGGCCAGCACGTGCTCCACCTCGGAGGTGCCGATGCCGTGGGCCAGCGCCCCGAAGGCGCCGTGGGTCGCGGTGTGGCTGTCGCCGCACACCACCGTCATCCCCGGCAGCGTCCATCCCTGCTCGGGGCCCACGATGTGCACGATCCCTTGCCGGATATCGCTCACCGGGTAGTAGTGGATGCCGAAGTCGCGGGCGTTGCGGTCGAGCGCCTCCACCTGGATGCGGCTGTCCTCGTTCTCGATGTGCACGTCGCGCCCCTCGGTGGTGGGCACGTTGTGATCGGGCACCGCGATGGTCTTTCCCGGGGCCCGCACGGTGCGGCCGGCCATCCGCAGCCCCTCGAAGGCCTGCGGGCTCGTCACCTCGTGAACGAGATGCCTGTCGATGTAGAGCAACGAGGTGCCGTCTTCGGCCTCGTGGACGAGATGAGCGTCCCAGATCTTGTCGTAGAGCGTTTTCGGAGCGGTCATGGGCTGGGGTTCCAGTCTGGCAGGGTCGCTAGGTGGTTGGGGCGGGGCCGGGCTCGCCGGGCAAGCCCGGCGGTGAGGCACTGCCCCGGCTACATGGCCTCGCGGTGCGCGGGCGGCCGCGCATCACCGGGGCCGCACGGCGCTCATGGGCGCGCGAGCACGCTCCGGGCCGCGCCGAAGAAGCGCCAGGGCAGGCGCGCACGATCGCAGATGTCGAACAGGACGGTCACCCGACGGCAGATACAACCTGCCGCACCCCACCGCAAGGCGGCGAAACGATCCGGCAGCGGCCGGCGCCCGTATCACGTGAAAGCAAAACGGGGGCGCTGCCCATGTCGAGGTTCAATACCGTGCTGCACGGCACCCTCTCCGCCCTCATGATCGGGGCGGCTGTCAGCGTTGCCGCGGAGGGTGACATGTACAAGGGTTACGAGGTGCCTCCCTACCGCGTCGTCGCGCAAGAGGGCGCCGTAGAGCTTCGCGAGTACGGCGCGCATCTCGTTGCCGAGGTCACCGTGGCGGGAGACCGTTCCGGCGCGATCTCGCGGGGTTTCCGGGTACTGGCGGACTACATCTTCGGCAACAACGCCGATGGTGCGAAGGTGGCCATGACAAGCCCCGTCGCGCAGGCTCCGGCCGGCGAGAACTGGATCGTCCGCTTCACGATGCCATCGGCGTTCACCGCCGAGACGCTGCCCGCGCCGGCGAACCCGGCGATCCGCGTCGTCGAGGCTGCGCCGGAACGGCAGATCGTCGTGTCCTTCACCGGGCGGGCGACCGAGGCCGAGCTGGATCGCCGGATTGCCCAGGTGCGGGCGGAGGCCGAAACCAGGGGCCTCGTCGCTTCAGGCGAGCCGCGTTTCTATTTCTATGACGGGCCGTTCACGCTGCCCTGGGCACGCCGCAACGAGGTGGCGCTTCCGGTCTCCTGACGGGCGCGGTCAGTCCGTGATCCCGAACCGGGCCTTCACCTCCGCGGCGCGGCTTTCGTGGATGTAGAGCTTGTCGCAGTAGCCGCACTCCACGAAGCCCTCGTCCCGATCCACCGATAGCCAGACCCGCGGGTGCCCGAGCGCGCCTTCGCCGCCGTCGCAGGCAACCCGCCAGGCTGTCGTGATCTCGAACTCGGGGACGGGTGCGCTCATCGGCCGGGCTCCGTTGCGGCGTGGACGGCCGGTTGCGAGTGGCGCCTCGCTGGCCTAAGTCGCAGCACGCATAGAAGATCGGACGCGGCCGGACAAGGCCGCAGGGAGAGCCCATGCCCGGCGCCGCCATCGAGATCGAGAGCCTGCGCAAGACCTACGGCGGGCAGGGAAAGGCGCCTGCGAAGGAGGCGCTGAAAGGGGTCGACCTCACCGTCCCCGAAGGCGCCATCTTCGGCCTCCTCGGGCCCAACGGTGCGGGCAAGTCCACCCTCATCAACATTCTCGCGGGGCTGGTCATCAAGACGTCGGGCCGGGTGCGGATCTGGGGCTTCGACCAGGACGTGAACCCGCGGCAGAGCCGCGCGGCCATCGGCGTGATGCCGCAGGAGCTGAACCTCGATCCGTTCTTTTCGCCTCGGGGCGCCCTTGAGGTGCAGGCCGGGCTCTACGGTGTGCCGAAATCCGAGCGCCGCTCGGACGAGATCCTGCGGATGGTCGGGCTGGAGGACAAGGCGGAGGCCTATGCCCGCACCCTCTCCGGCGGGATGCGCAGGCGCCTGCTCCTGGGCAAGGCGCTGGTGCACCACCCGCGCATCCTGGTGCTCGACGAACCCACCGCCGGCGTCGATATCGAGCTGCGCCAGATGCTGTGGGAGAACGTGCGCCGGCTGAACTCCGAGGAGGGCATGACGATCGTGCTGACCACCCACTACCTCGAGGAGGCCGAGGAGATGTGCGACGAGATCGCCATCATCGACCGCGGGGAGGTGGTGGCCCGCGACAGCACGGAGGCGCTGCTGGGGCGGATCGACGCGAAGACGCTGGTGATCCACCCCGAGGCGCCCCTCGAGGGCGAGCCCGAGCTGCCGCCGGGCGTCACGCTCGAACGCCGGGCAAACGGCGTGCTCGCCTTCGGCTACGATCGTTCGAAGACCGCGGCCGAGGCGGTTCTCGCGGCCGCCCGCGCCGCCGGCGTGCGCATCCGCGACGTGACCACCGAAGAGCCCGACCTGCAGGACGTGTTCCTCGCCCTCACCAAGGGCACGGGAGCGACCTGACGGGCCTGCCCCGTCGGATGGTGGGCCGTCCCCGGCGACGCCGCGCCGGAGACGACCGATTCGTGGGCCCGACCGCTCAGATCGCGGCGAGCAGGGCCTCGCCGGCGCTCACCTCGCATTCACCGGGGCTCGCCTCCTCGTGAAGCACCTTCACGACGCCGTCTTCGACGAGCATCGCGTAGCGCTTGGAGCGGGCGATCAGCCCCACCGGCGGCGCGTCGAAATTCATCGCGATGGCCGTGGTGAAGGCGCTTTCGGGATCGGCCAGCATCGTGATGCCGGCAGCCCCGGCACCCGTGGCCTCCGACCAGGCTCCAATCACGAAGGGATCGTTGACCGAGATACACAGGATTTCGTCGACGCCCTTCTCCGCGAAGGCGTCGCGCGTGCGCACGAAGCTCGGCACATGGGCCGAGTGGCAGGTGGGCGTGAAGGCGCCGGGAACGGCGAAGATCACAACCTTCCGTCCCGCCGTCTTCGACGCGAGGTCCACCGGTTCGGGCCCGTTCTCGCCCATGCTCACGAGGCTCGCTGCAGGCAGCTTCTGCCCTTCGGTAATGGCCATCTGGTCTCCCTTCGAATTGCCATTGCGTTCCGGCCGCATGTAGGGTCCGCCGGGCGAACATCCAATGTCAACGAAGAGGGGCACGAAATGGCCGGGATCGTGATCGTCGGGGCGGGGCAGGCGGGCGCGGCGATGGCAGCGCGGCTACGGAGCGAGGGCTACGATGGCCCGCTCACGCTCCTGGGCGCCGAGCCTGATCCCCCCTACCAGCGCCCGCCGCTTTCGAAGGCCTATCTCCTGGGCGAAATGGAACGCGAGCGGCTCTTCCTGCGGCCGCTTTCGTTCTATGCCGAGAACGGGATCGAGCTGCACCTCGGAACGGAGGTTGCCGCCCTCGATGCCGGCGCGAAGCGCATCGCGCTCGGAACCGGCGAGACCATCGGCTACTCCCAGCTGGCGCTGACGACCGGCGCCACGCCGCGCAGGCTGCCCGCCGCGATCGGCGGCGATCTCGACGGGGTCTTCACCGTGCGCGGCCTCGCCGACATCGATGCACTCGCCCCCCGGGTGGTGTCCGGCGCACGGGCGGTGATCCTCGGCGGCGGCTACATCGGGCTCGAGGCGGCGGCGGTGGCGCGCAAGCGCGGGATGGACGTGACGGTCATCGAAATGGCGCCGCGCATCCTCGCGCGCGTGGCCTCGCCGGAAACTGCGGCTTTCGTCGCCGCATTGCATGAAGCCCAGGGCGTGCGCATCCGGACCGAAACCGCCCTCGCACGGCTGGAGGGCGACGATGCCGGCGCGGTGACAAGCGCGGTGCTGGAGAGCGGCGAAGAGATCCCGGCCGACCTGGTGATCGCCGGCATCGGCGTCACCCCCGACACGCGGCTCGCCGAGGCCGCGGGGCTGACCATCGACAACGGAATCGCGGTGGACTCGTACGGCCGCACGTCCGACCCGGCGATCTGGGCGGCGGGAGATTGCGCGAGCTTCCCCTGGCGCGGACGACGGATGCGGCTCGAAAGCGTGCAGAACGCGATCGACCAGGCAGAGGCGGCGGCCCGCAACATGCTTGGCGCGAACGAGCCCTACGATCCCGTGCCGTGGTTCTGGTCGGACCAGTACGACCTCAAGCTCCAGATGGCGGGTCTCGGCCTGGCCGCCGACCGCATCGTGGTGCGCCCCGGCGGCGCGCCCGGCGCGCTCAGCCACTGGTACTTCTCGGGCGATACGCTGCTGGCGGTGGACGCGATGAACGATCCCCGCGCCTACATGGTGGGCAAGCGGCTGCTCGAAATGGGGCGTTCGGCCGATCCGGAAGCGCTGGCGGACCCCGAGACGAACCTCAAGGCGCTCCTGCGCTGAAATGCGCATCATCGCCGGCAGCCGAAAGGGCCTGCGCCTGGCCGAACTCGGGGCCGGCGACGAGGCGGCGCGGCTGCGCCCCACCTCCGACAGGGTCCGCGAGAGCCTGTTCAACATGCTCTGGGCGAACTACCGCCTTCCCGGGCCCGAAACGCGCGTGCTGGATCTCTTCGCGGGGACCGGCGCGCTTGGCCTCGAGGCGCTCTCGCGCGGTGCCGCCCACGCGGTTTTCGTGGAAACCGGCCGCATCGCACTCAAGGCGCTCCGCACCAATCTCGCGCGGGCGGCGATGGCCCCCCGCGCGCAGGTGATCGCCCGCGACGCAACGCGGCTCGGCAGCCCGAATGGGGCTCCCTGCTCGCTTGTGTTCCTCGACCCTCCCTACGGGCAGGGGCTCGGCGCCCCTGCCCTCGCGGCGGCGCGGGAGGGCGAATGGCTCGCGGACGGGGCCATCGTCGCCTGGGAGGACGCCGCCGCCCAGCCCGCGCCGCGGGGCTTCACCGTGCTCGACGCCCGCAGCTTCGGCAAAGCCCACGTCACGTTGATGCAAGCGGCCTAGGCGCCCGCCGAAATCCGCTGGGCCGCGCGCGGCATCCCGCCGGGCCGTCCCGGCAGACTGCCCCCGGGGGTGACCGCGATACGCCCGTGGTCTAGGGTGCCCGGCATGACAGCAACGAGCCTTCCCGCCTGGCTGGCGCGGCAGGATGCCGATGCCAGCACCCCCGCCCCACGGCCGCGGCGCACACAACCGCTCCTGATGGGCGATATCCTGCACAGCCACGCGGGAACCCCCGTGATGCTGCTTCACTGGCGCGAGTCGAAAGGCGAGGCGGGGCCTTCCGAGGGTGAACCGGAGTAGCTCCGCCGAGTGGCGCGCTAGGCGTAGGTCGGGTGGAACCGTCCTGCGGGCGAGAGAGTGAAAATCTCCGCGCCGTCGGCGGTCACGCCGAGCGAGTGCTCGAACTGCGCCGAAAGGGACTTGTCACGCGTCACGGCCGTCCAGTCGTCGGCGAGGATCTTCGTTTCCGGCCGCCCTAGGTTCACCATCGGCTCGATGGTGAAGAACATGCCTTCCTCCAGCACCGGGCCGGTGCCCGGCCGGCCGTAGTGCAGCACGTTGGGCGGCGCATGGAAGACGCGGCCGAGGCCGTGGCCGCAGAAATCGCGCACCACCGAAATCCGGTTGGCCTCCACGAAGCTCTGGATGGCATGGCCGATGTCGCCGAAGGTGTTGCCCGGGCGCACGGCCTCGATGCCCTTCATCAGCGCGTCGTGGGTCACCTCGATGAGCCGTTCCGATTTCCGGCTGAGCCGGCCTGCCACGTACATCCTGCTGGTGTCGCCGTACCAGCCATCCACCACCACGGTGACGTCGATGTTCAGGATATCGCCTTCCTTGAGCACCTTCGGGCCCGGAATCCCGTGGCAGACCACGTGGTTCACGCTGATGCAGGAGGCGTGCCGGTAGCCCTTGTAGCCGATGGTGGCGGAGACAGCGCCGGCCGCGCGAATGCGTTCGGTTATGGCCTCGTCGATCGCCTCGGTCGTCTGCCCGGGGAAGACCAGCGGCGCGAGCCCGTCCAGCAAGCTTGCCGCCACCTGGCCAGCCCGGCGCATCCCGTCGAAATCAGCGGGCTCATGGATGCGGATGCCGTCCCGGGTGAGGCGGCCCGTATCGCGCTCTGTGCGGCGCTCGTCCAAACGTCGCTCCTCGAAATCCGACCGTGCGGTGAACGGGTTTGCGCGAGGATGTAAGGCAGATGGCCTGACTGTAAAAGGGGGCAGGCTTTTTGCCGCGCCGCCGCATCCGCGCATCAGCGCCCGCGTTCATGCTCATCCGAAGGGTCGCCGGGGGGGCTGCCGGCGTCGCGGCCCCGGTGCGCCCGAGCCCAGGCCGCAACGCCCAGCGCCGGCAAGACGACCACCGCCCAGATGCCGGCGTTGAGCAGCGTCAGGCGCAGCTTCTGGGGATCGGGCACAGTCTCCGAACGCCAGAGCATGACATGCCCGGCCACCACGCAGAAGGCCACGGCAAGGGCCAGTACGCCACGCACCCCGATCATGCTCGCTGCGCCATCGCCGCGCGGCCTCCTTCGTGCGGGGCGACCGGCAGACGCCCGGCGCCCCCCGCCCCGGAAGCTGGGGTCCGCCGCGTCGCTGTCAAGCGCCGGCAACCTTCCCCGCGCCGGGCGAAGCAGGACGCCAAACTAGGGCCCGGCCGGGCCGATCTCGCCGGCAAGGCGCACACCGCGCTCGAAGCTGCGGGCCAACCGTTCGGGGCGGCGTTCGTCGAGCGGCAGGGCGCGCAGGTCCGCAGGGAGGGGGACCGCGCGGAAACCGGTGCCCCGTTGCGCCGCGCGCAGCGCGGCCAGGGCCACCTGATCGCGCGTGGCGGCACGGATCAGGGTTATGGCCGCGCGCCTGCCCGCATCGATGCCTCCGAGGCTGTCGGACGGCGGATCCGGCAGCAGCCTGAGGTTGACTATCACCGTCTCCGAAGATGGCGGCCGGTCGCCGGGCATCCGTGGCAGCGCGAACTGCGCGGTCAGCCCGCCATCGCCGTGCAGGCGCGTACCGCCCGGCCCGCCGGCCAGCGCAACCGGGCGGAAAATGCCCGGAATGCTCATGGAGGCGCGCAGCACATCGGCCACCGCCGGGCCGGCGGCGGGGCCCGCGGCCGCAGCCATGGCGGTCACATCCCAGATCACGGGCCGCATCGCATCGTGATCGGTGGTGCCGATGAAGAGCCGACGTCCGCGTGCATGCTCGCGGGCGAGCGCGGCGAGCCTCTCCTCGGTGACGAGCCCGTCGACGAGAGCGTCGAGCGCGCGCCCGCTCGACGCCGTGCCGCCGAAGACGAGGGCAGGCAGCTGCTGGTCGGCACCGAGCGCCGCGACCTGCGGACCGGTGAACACCTCTTCGAGCGCCGCGTCTTCGCCGAGGATCGCGAGCAGCGCGATCACGGCGCCGATGCTCACCCCGGTCACGATATCGGGCGTGCCGAGCGTGCCGGCACGCAGGCTGCCGGCCACCCAGCCCGCGCCGAACGCGCCGTCCGGCCCGCCCCCCGAAATCGCCAGCACCTCCGGATTGGGCGCGGCGGGGCGCATGCGCTCGGGCAGGACGCGTTCCAGCGGCACCGCCGTGGCCGGGCCCGCGGCGGGCGCGGCCTGCCCGAGCAGCATGTCGCGCCCCGGGGCACAGCCTGCGAGGGCGAGCAGGGCAAGAAGGACGGCAAGGCGCGGGAGGGCTGTCATCGGGGCTCGGCGTGCTTTGGTGAACGGTGCTGCGATGGCGCTCGCCGCGGCGGGTGTCAATGCAACTCTGCGCGCGCAGGCTGCCGGGGGCGGAGCGCCGCCGCACCTTGCATTTGCTCCCTGCACTGGCTAGGCGAAAGCCGCGGAAAGCGAGGCCCCATGGACGATATCAGACGGAAATACATCGCCGAAATCTCCGCTGCCTCCGACGAGGCGGCGCTGGAGGCGCTGCGGGTGGCCGCGATCGGCAAGAAGGGCGAAGTCAGCCTGATGATGCGCGAGCTGGGCAAGATGAGCCCCGAGGAGCGGCAGACGGCCGGGCCGGCCCTCAACGCGCTGAAGGACGAGATCACCGCGGCGCTCGCGGCCCGCAAGGCCGCACTGGCGGATGCCGCCCTCGAGGAGCGCCTCGCGGCCGAATGGCTGGACGTGACGCTACCCGGGCGGCCGCGGTCCGCCGGCAGCATCCACCCGGTCAGCCAGGTCACCGAGGAGGTGATCGCGATCTTCGCCGACATGGGCTTCTCGGTGGCCGAAGGCCCCCAGGTGGAAAGCGACTGGCACAACTTCGACGCGCTCAACATCCCCGGCCACCACCCGGCCCGCGCCGAGATGGACACCTTCTACATGGCGCGCGCCGAGGGCGACGAACGGCCCCCCCACGTGCTGCGCACCCACACCTCCCCGGTGCAGATCCGCGCCATGGAGCGCGCGGGCGCACCGCTGCGCGTGATCTGCCCCGGCCGCGTCTACCGCGCCGATTACGACCAGACCCATACGCCCATGTTCCACCAGGTGGAGGGGCTGGCAGTCGACCGCGACATCTCCATGGCAAACCTGAAGTGGGTGCTCGAGGAGTTCGTGAAGGCCTTCTTCGAGGTGGACGAGGTGGAGCTGCGCTTCCGGGCCTCTCACTTCCCGTTCACCGAGCCATCCGCCGAGGTGGACATCGGCTGCACCCGCAAGGACGGGGCGTTCCGCATCGGCCACGGCGACGACTGGCTCGAAATCCTGGGCTGCGGCATGGTCAATCCCAAAGTGCTGGACAACTGCGGCATCGATTCCGGGCGCTATCAGGGGTTCGCCTTCGGCATGGGGATCGAGCGCATCGCCATGCTGAAGTACGGCATCCCCGATCTCCGCACGTTCTT
>CAYXOX010000123.1:0-9265 GCA_964466745.1 uncultured Rhodobacterales bacterium | reverse complement strand
CGGCGACCTCCTCGATGTCCATGCCGCCCTCGGTGGAGCAGACGAACGAGATGCGCGAGGAGCCGCGGTCCACCAGCAGGGCGAGATACAGCTCGGTCTCGATGCCCGAGCCATCCTCGATGTAGATGCGGCCCACCTGCTTGCCGGCCGGGCCGGTCTGGTGCGTCACGAGCGTGCGGCCGAGCATGCGCTTGGCTTCCTCGGCGGCCTCCTCAACCGACTTCGTGAGGCGCACGCCGCCCTTCTCGCCGGCGTCGGCCTCCTTGAAGGAGCCCTTGCCGCGGCCGCCGGCGTGAATCTGCGCCTTCACGACCCAGAGCGGTCCGTCGAGGGCGCTGGCCGCAGTCTTGGCCTCCTCGGCGCGCAGGACGACGCGGCCGTCCGAGACCGGCGCGCCGTAGGAGCGCAGGAGCGCCTTGGCCTGGTACTCGTGGATGTTCATGAAACTGTCCCGTTCTGATTGGTTTCGCCCCGTAAAGCACGGGTCTCGGGGCCGGATGAACCGCTTTTTCGTCGCACGGGGAGAAAATCCGACATTTGTGATCACAGGCAGAAAAAGTGTGATCACAAACTGTGCCGTTCAGGCCCGGCCGAGAGGTGTGCAACCCGGGCGACGGCTGCTATCAACGGCATTCAGAACGGACGGAGAAGGGTGAATGCCGCTCGCGCGGATCGGGAACAAGGTGCTCTACTTCGCCCATGTGCCCAAGACGGGGGGCACCAGCATCGAGGCCTATCTCGCTGCGAAGGGGGCCGTGGCATTGCGCTGCCCGCGCAAGCTCGGCTGGTCGGCATCCACGCCGCAGCACATGCCCGCCGAGGTGCGGCGGGCTTTCGTGCCCGAGGACTTTTATGATTTCGGATTCGGAATTCTCCGCGATCCGGTGGCCAGGCTCGTGAGCGCCTACAAGATGCGCGTCAAGGCCGGGCCGGGGATCAACCCCATCAATCTGCCCTTGCGCGGCCTCGGCCGGCTGCGCGGACGCACCACGCGCCGCGTCTCGTTCCCGCCCGTCGCGCTGGAGCTGGATTTCGATCGGTGGCTGCGCCTCGCTCTGGCCCGCAGCGCCCGCCAGCCGAACCTCTACGACGGCCACCTGCGTGCGCAGACGGCGTTCCTGCTGCCGGGCGACCGGCGTTTCCGGTTCGAGGACGGTCTCGGCCCGGTGATGCGCTGGATCGACGAGGTGACCGGCACGCCCCCGATCGCCGGCAGTTTCCACGAGAAGCGCTCGGCCCCGATGGAGGTGCCGGTCTCGGACCGAAGCCGGGAGACCATTCGCACCGTGTACGCTGCGGACTACGCCGAGCTCGCGCGACTGGAGGGTGCTGCTAGCGGCTGAACCTGCCCAGGATCGCCCTGCAGGCCTGGAGCCAAATGAGGCGCAGCGTGCCGAGCGGACCCTGGTCCACCAGCGGCAGCCCGAAGCGCTTCTGCCAGGCGCTCGCCTTGCCGGGCGCATCCGGATCGTTCTGGATGGCGCGGTCGACGGCGATGAGCCGCCGAATGTGCCCGGCGAGTTGCGGGCCGACGAGCGCAGTGATGCTGCCGATCTCCTGCCGGCCCTTCCAAATATGGGCGTGCAGCTTGAAATGGTGGAGCACGCGGGGAGCGCCGTGGCGCGGCGTGTACATCTCGACCCAACGGAACTCGGTGAGGTTGTATTCGGGCGGAAGGATCGCGATGCGAAGATCGCTGTCGAAAAGCATCTCGCGGAACAGCGGCTGGTCCTTCTTCAGCCCTTCCGCATCCATGATGCGCTCCGCCTCTTCGATGAATGCAAGGGTCCGCGGCGACTTCCGAAACCCAAGGAGCCCGCCGTTGATCTGCGGGAAGGCCGCCGGCAGGGGGCGGCGCCACAACTCGGTCGACCAGGCCGAGTTGCGACGCTGGCTGTGGACGGCGGCAAAATCGAAGCGTTCGAGTACCTCGAAGACATCGGAGATGTCGGCGAGGATGAACATGTCGGCATCGAGGTACACCGTACGGTCGAAGCGCGAGCGGCGGAGGGCCTCGAACTTCGGGCGGAACCAGCTCTTTTCCAGTTGATGAACGCGGTCGAAGACGCCCTCGGGCACCTCAGCGTCGGTGAAAATGTCGATCTGCGCGCCGGGCGCGACCTTGCGCAGCGTCATCGCGGCACGGGCGGCAAGGCGCGCATATCCCTCGCCGCTCACGCCGAAGACGTATCCCTCCGGCGATGTGGTTTGCTCGGCCATTGCACCCTGCCCTTTCCAAAACGCGAAAGGCCCCCGCAGCGGCTGCGCGGGGGCCCGTACCTCCGTCGCCGGAGCGGCGGCGCCTCTCACCCCGCGTCAGGCGAGGCTCGGGTCGATTCCCTTGCAGGCTTCCACGAGGCCCTTCACCGCGTTCACCGAATTGTCGAACATCGCCTGCTCGTCCTTGGTGAGCTTGATATCGACGATGCGCTCGATGCCACCTGCGCCGATGACGGTTGGCACGCCGACGTAGAACCCGTCGAGCCCGAACTGCCCGTCGCACCAGGCGGCACACGGCAGCAGACGCTTCTGGTCCTTGAGGTAGCTTTCGGCCATCTCGATGGCCGAAGTTGCCGGCGCGTAGAAGGCCGAGCCGGTCTTGAGCAGCCCGACGATCTCGGCGCCGCCGTCACGGGTGCGCTGGACGATGGCGTCGAGCTTTTCCTGCGTCGTCCAACCCATCTTCACGAGATCGGGCAGCGGGATACCCGCGACCGTGGAATAGCGCACGAGCGGCACCATCGTGTCACCGTGCCCGCCGAGAACGAAGGCGGTCACGTCCTTCATGGAAACGTCGAACTCGAGGCTGAGGAAGTGGCGGAACCGTGCCGAATCGAGCACGCCCGCCATTCCGCACACCTTCGCATGGGGCAGGCCCGAGAACTCGCGCAGCGCCCATACCATCGCATCCAGCGGATTGGTGATGCAGATGACGAAGGCGTCGGGCGCGTTGTCGCGGATCCCCTCGCCCACGGCTTTCATCACCTTGAGGTTGATGCCCAGAAGATCGTCGCGGCTCATGCCCGGCTTGCGCGGCACGCCGGCCGTCACGATGCACACGTCGGCTCCGGCGATATCGGCATAGTCGTTGGTGCCCTTGAGGGCGGCATCGAAACCTTCGGACGGCCCGCTTTCGGCGATGTCCAGCGCCTTGCCCTGCGGAACGCCCTCGGCGATGTCGAAGAGGATGACGTCACCCAGTTCCTTCAGGGCGGCGAGATGGGCGAGGGTTCCCCCGATCTGGCCCGCGCCGATCAGCGCGATCTTCGGTCTGGCCATGGATCCTGTCTCCGGTCCGTTGCGGTCGCCGCGTTGCCTATAGTGCCCGCTGCCACCGCGCAAGCCGGGGATGCCCGGCCCGCGGCAACGGATCCGCGGCCTTGCCCGCCCACGGGGCGCGGCTACAAGGAAGCATTCCGGGAGGCCCGATGCCCTTCGATCCGCTCTTTTTCGTGCTGGCCGTGCCGGCGGTTCTGCTTGCGGGCATCTCCAAGGGCGGCTTCGGCTCCGGTGCCTCCTTCGTCTCCGTGCCGATCCTGGCGGCAGTCGTGGAGCCCGCGGTCGCGCTGGCGGTGTTGCTGCCGCTGCTCATGGTGATCGATGTCGCGGCACTGCGCGCCTACTGGAAGCGTTGGGATCGCGCCGAATCCCTGGTGCTTGTCGCTGGCGCGGTGCCAGGGGTGGCGCTCGCTGCGGCCTTCTGGCGCATCGCGGATGCCGATGCCGTGCGCCTCTTCATAGGGTGCATCGCGCTGGCCTATGTCGGATGGCATATTGCCGTCAGGCTCCGCCCCGCAGCGGCAGCGCCGCGGGCGGCTCCCCCGAGGGG
Source organism: uncultured Rhodobacterales bacterium (assembly GCA_964466745.1). Classification (GTDB taxonomy): domain Bacteria; phylum Pseudomonadota; class Alphaproteobacteria; order Rhodobacterales; family Rhodobacteraceae; genus CAYXOX01. Next base: position 5,436 of record CAYXOX010000123.1, on the reverse strand, counting down.
CGCCGGGTTTGCGGCCGGGGCCGCCGCGGGGTTTTCCAGCTTCGTGAGCAACGCGGGCGGCCCGCCGGTGGCCGCCTACCTGCTGGCCCGTGGCCTCGGGAAGACAGGATACCAGGCGACGACGGTGCTCGTCTTCTGGATCATCAACATCATGAAGGCGATCTCGTTCACGGGCCTCGGGCTCTTCACGGGAGAAACGATGACCGCAGCCCTGATGCTGGTGCCGGCGGCGCTGGCCGGCACATGGCTGGGGGTGCGCGCCCACCGCGTTGTTTCCGAGCGGTTGTTCTTCGCGATCACCGTTTCGGTTCTCGGGATCGCGGGCGCCCGGCTGGTCTGGCAGGCGATCGCCTGAACCCGGCGAATGCTCAGGCGTCCTCGCCGGGAAGCTCCGCAAGGATGGCGAAGGCCTCTCCGCTGGCAACCATGCAGGCGGTGCCGCCCGGCTCGGTGACGACGATTGTCCATGTACCGGTTTCCGGAGAGGCGAAAAGCTCCACCACGCGGCCTCCCGAGCCGAGCCCGATGGCCTGCGGGCGCTCGCCGAAGAGCTGGCCGAGCTGAGCCGCGATGATGCCGCGCTCGGCACAGGCGGGCGCGGTGCGAGCAGTTGCCGGAAGCACCGCCCCGGGAAGCCAGAACGTGGCGCAGGCGAACGAAAGGGCCGCGACGGAAGGGCGGAGCGGCGGCGGGACGAAAGCGGGCATGGGCGATCCTTCCGGGTTGCAAGGTCTGCCGAGGCTGCACGGTGCCCGGGAAAACCGGGTTAATGCCGCGAGCCCGGCGCAACACCGCCGGTCGCTTGCAGTCGGCAACGCTTTCGGCCCATCAAACCGCGACAACCAAACCCGGGGGACGAATCATGACCGCACGCCCGTTCAGATCGGTGCTCTACATTCCCGCCTCAAAGGAACGCGCCATGGAGAAGGCGCGCGGCCTGCCCGTGGACGCGATCATCTTCGATCTGGAAGACGCCGTGGCCGTCGAAGAAAAGGTCAACGCGCGCGCCCTGCTCCGCGAAACCCTCGCGTCCGGGGGATACGGGCACCGGGCACGGATCGTTCGGATCAACGGGCTCGATACTTCTTGGGGAGCCGAAGATGCAGCCGCGCTCCCCGCCGAGGCCGACGCCGTGCTTCTGCCCAAGGTCGACGGGCCCGAGCATCTCGATGCACTTGCCGAACTCGTTCGGCCCGACGTCGCGATCTGGGCCATGATGGAAACGCCGCCCGGCGTGCTCAACGCGCAGGCCATCGCGGCTCACCCCCGTCTCGAAGGCTTCGTTCTGGGCACGAACGACCTCGCGAAGGATCTCGGAGTGCGCTCCCGCGCCGACAGGCTGCCGCTGATGACGGCCCTCCAGCACTGCATGCTCGCGGCACGCGCCCACGGGATCGTGGCCGTCGACGGCGTCTACAACGCCTTCCGCGATGAAGAGGGGCTGCAGGCCGAATGCGCCCAGGGCCGCGATCTCGGCTTCGACGGCAAGACGCTGATCCATCCAGCGCAGGTCGCCATCGCAAACGCCGCCTTCGCGCCAACCGCCGACGAGATCGACCTCGCCCAGCGCCAGATCGCGGCCTTCGAGAAGGCCACGTCCGAAGGGCTGGGGGTCGCCGTGGTGGACGGACGCATCGTGGAAAACCTGCACGTCGAAACGGCGCGCGCCATCCTTGCCAAGGCGGCCGCCATCGAGGAGCTTGAGGCTCGAACCCATACCGATACGACTGCGGGAGCATGATGGCATGATCTGGCTCGTTCTCGGCGTCGCGCTCTGGTGGGGCGCGCATTTCTTCAAGCGCGTCGCTCCCGGGCCGCGGGCACGGCTCGGCGACCCGGGCAAAGCTCTTGTCGCGGTCCTTCTCTTTGCCTCCGTCGCCCTGATGTGGTGGGGATACCGGCCGGCCGACGGGCCGGTCTGGTGGGGCCGGTCGGTTGCACTGACCGGCATCAACAACCTGCTTATGCTGGTTGCGTTCTATGTCTATGCCAGCGGCGCGACCCCGCCGGGGCGCCCGCGCAACTGGATCGGCACGAGCCTGCGCCACCCGCAGCTCATCGGGTTTTCCATCTTCGCGGCAGCCCACCTGCTCGTGAACGGCGATCTCGCCTCCTTCATCCTCTTCGGCGGGCTGCTGGCCTGGGCGCTGGCGGAAATCATCGTGATCAACCGGGCCGAACCCGATTGGACACCGCCGGAATGGGGCGGCATGAAGAGCGAGATTCGAATCGGCGTGATCGCGCTTGTCGTTTTCACAGCCGTGGCGCTACTGCACGGCTGGCTCGGGCCGTGGCCGTTCGGATGACCACGCTCTACCGCTTCCTCACCGGTGACGATACCTCGGCCTTCTGCCACAAGGTGAGCGCGGCGCTGGCCAATGGCTGGTCGCTGCATGGCTCGCCCACCTATGCCTTCGATGCCGCCAACGGCGTGATGCGCTGCGGGCAGGCGGTCACGAAGGAGGTGGATGCGGAGTACAGCCCAGACCTCAAGCTCGGAGACCAGTGACGTGAAAACCAACCCTGGCAGGTTCTTCGAGGACTACGCCGTGGGCGAGCTGATCGGCCACGCCGTGCCGCGCACCGTCTCGGGCGGCGAGCGCGCGCTTTATCACGCGCTCTACCCGGCACGGCACGCTCTGCACTCCTCCGACGAGTTCGCCCGCAGCTGCGGGCTGCCCGCCGCGCCGCTGGACGATCTGGCCACCTTCCATATCGTCTTCGGAAAATCGGTGCCCGACGTGTCGCTCAACGCGGTGGCCAATCTGGGATACGCCGAGGGGCAGTTTCTCAAGCCCGTATACCCCGGCGACACGCTTCGATCGGTGTCCGAGGTGATTGGCCTGCGGCAGAACTCCAACGGCCGCTCCGGCGTGGTCTGGGTGCGGACCCGCGGACTCGACCAGAACGGAGAGACCGTTCTCGAATACGTGCGCTGGGTAATGGTGCGAAAACGCGACGAGAGCGCCCCCGCCCCGGAGCCGGTGCTCCCGGAACTGGTGCCCGTGGTGGCGCCGGAAGACCTCTTGGTTCCGGCCGGCCTCGATTTCTCGGCCTATGATTTTTCGCTTTCAGGCGAGCCGCACCGCTGGCGCGACTACGCGCCCGGTGAGGTGATCGACCATGTGGACGGGGTGACCATCGAGGAAGCCGAACACATGCTCGCCACAAGGCTCTGGCAGAATACCGCGCGGGTGCATTTCGATGCCACCTTCCGCCACGACGGACAGCGCCTGATCTACGGTGGCCACGTGATGTCACTTGCCCGCGCGCTCAGCTTCAACGGGCTCGCGAACGCACCGCTGATTGCGGCGATCAACGCCGGGGCCCATGCGAACCCCTGCTTTGCCGGCGATACGGTGCGGGCATGGAGCGAGGTCCTCGATACGGCCGAAACGGCGGCGCCGGGCGTCGGCGCGCTGCGCCTGCGCCTCGTGGCGGTGAAGGACGGCAGCGTGGGCGAGTTGAAGGACGCCGACGGTCGCTATCTGCCCGGCGTCCTGCTCGATCTCGACTACTGGGCGCTTGTTCCGAAGTAGCGCCTGGCCGTGTTTGCGAACACGGCAGCGAGGCTTCAATCCCCGTTCCCGGCGGAGGAATCCGCGTGCGGCACGGATCAAGGCAATATGTGATCACGAAATTTGGACGTGTGATCACATTGAGCGGACTTTCTGTCGCTCCGCGCCAAAAAACCGCAATTCGCGGGGCGCAGCCCGGGTGACAGCGCCGGTGTATGCGTTATCACGCAACGGAGGCCGCGCCCGAGCGGCACAGGAAAGGGAGCCTTCCATGGCCGATGTCAATCGCGGCAACCGCCCGCTCTCCCCGCATCTGAGCATCTACCGCCCCCAGCTGGGCTCGGTCACCTCGATCCTGACCCGGATCACCGGCAATGCGCTTCTCGTTGGCGCATTGCTCACCGTCTGGTGGCTGCTCGCCGCGGCGACGTCGCCGGCCCATTTCGCCGTTGCCGATGGCGTGATCACAAGCTGGATCGGCAAGATCGTCATGGTGCTGTCGCTCTGGGCGCTCTGGTACCATGCCCTTGCGGGGGTGCGGCACCTCATATGGGACACCGGCCGTGGCCTCGACCTGCCGACCGCGGCGAAGCTCGGCTGGGCCGTGGTGGGCGGCTCCTTCCTGCTTACCGCCCTCACCCTTGCCGTGATCTGAGGAGCCACCGCCATGGACTACCTGACAGACAGGAAACGGGTTGGCGGCCTCGGCTCGGCCAAGGAAGGCACCCATCACTTCTGGTCGATGACGGTGAGCTCGGTGGGGCTGCTCGTGCTGGTGCCGCTCTTCGTGTTCACATTCGCGCCGATGCTCGGCGCGCCCCATGCCGAGGTGGTGGCCCATTTTGCCCGGCCGTTCCCGGCCATCGTCGCGGCGCTTACGATGGTGGTGGGCTTCGTACACTTCCGAGGCGGCGTCCAGGTGATGATCGAGGACTACACCTCGGGCTTCACCCGCAAGGCGCTTGTCATCGCGATGATCTGCGTCAGCTACGGTGCGGCGGGGGTGGCGTTGTTCGCCGTTGCCCGGCTCGCGCTCTAGACCCGAAACGGAGAAGACCCGAATGCCCGCATACGAATACCAAACGCACACGTACGATGTGGTGGTGGTGGGTGCCGGGGGCTCCGGCCTGCGCGCAACCCTCGGAATGGCCGAACAGGGGTTGCGCACGGCCTGCATCACCAAGGTCTTTCCCACGCGGTCGCACACGGTGGCCGCGCAGGGCGGCATCGCCGCCAGCCTCGGCAACATGGGCCCCGACAGCTGGCAATGGCACATGTACGACACTGTCAAGGGCTCCGACTGGCTCGGCGATACCGACGCCATGGAGTACCTCGCCCGCGAGGCGCCCAAGGCGGTCTACGAGCTCGAACACTACGGTGTTCCCTTCTCCCGCACCGAAGACGGCAAGATCTATCAGCGCCCGTTCGGCGGCCACACCACGGAGTACGGCGAGGGCCCGCCGGTGCAGCGCACCTGCGCTGCAGCCGACCGCACGGGTCACGCGATCCTGCATACGCTCTACGGCCAGAGCCTGAAGAACAACGCCGAGTTCTACATCGAGTACTTCGCGATCGACCTCATCATGAGCGAGGACGGCGAGTGCCAGGGCGTGGTGGCCTGGAAGCTCGACGACGGCACGATTCACGTCTTCAACGCGAAGATGGTGGTGCTGGCGACAGGCGGCTACGGGCGGGCCTACTTCTCGGCGACCTCGGCACACACCTGCACCGGCGACGGGGGCGGCATGGTTGCCCGGCAGGGGCTGCCGCTGCAGGACATGGAGTTCGTGCAGTTCCACCCCACGGGCATCTACGGCGCCGGTTGCCTCATCACCGAGGGCGCCCGCGGCGAGGGCGGCTATCTGACCAACTCCGAGGGCGAGCGGTTCATGGAGCGCTATTCCCCCACCTACAAGGA
>CAYXOX010000122.1:0-9308 GCA_964466745.1 uncultured Rhodobacterales bacterium | reverse complement strand
GAGGCGCGCATCGGCTCCGACGGCCTGTCCATCGCCATCTCCCGCGACAACGATTTCGCGTGGGATCTGTCGCTTGCCGAAATCTACCTGGCGCTCGCCGCGCAGGTGCCGGTTGACGGTGAGTGGGCCGACAACCCCTACACCACCTGGAACGAGATCAACCCGGACCTCCCGGAAGTCGAGATCGAGGTTCTTGGCCCCCCGCCGACCTCCGGCACGCGGGACGCCTTCGTCGAACTGGCGATGTGGGAAGGCTGCATGGAGCTCGACTACGTCGCGAACGGCGGCTACGACGAGGACTGGGTGGAAGAGAACTGTGCGCGCATGCGCACCGACGGCCCCTTCATCGAGGCCGGCGAGAACGACAACCTCATCGTGCAGCGTCTGCAGTCCAACCCGAACGCCATGGGCATCTTCGGCTACTCCTTCCTGTTCGAGAACCAGGACACGCTGAAGGCCGTCATGATCAACGGCGTCGAGCCGGAATCCGAAACCATCGCCGACGGCTCCTACCCGATCTCGCGCCCGCTGTACTTCTACATCAAGAACGCGCATCGCGGCGTGATCCCGGGCTTCGAGGAGTTCCTCGAGGAGTACATGTCCGAAGAGGCGCTGGCGCCGGGCGGCTACCTCGAAGAGCGTGGCCTCGTTCCGCTCTCCGACGCTGCCCGCGAAGATCTGCGCACCCGCGTGGCGAATGCTGTCGCCATGGATCCCATCGAATAAGGCTGATTCAGCCTCTCCGACCGCCCGGCCCGTGCCGGGCGGTCACCTCTTTTTGAAGGTCCGGTTCCCATGACACTCGTGCCATTCGTCATCCTGCTGCTGGCGGCCATCGTCGGTTACGCGATCAACCTCCAGTCGGCCCGGGCCATTCGAGCCGGAGGCGACCGGCTGCATTCGCTGGAGAGTTTTCACGGGCTGTTCTCGCTCCTTCTGGTGATCGTGCCGGTCCTGACGCTGGTCCTGATCTGGCTCGGAATCGAAGGCGCGGTGATCCACCGGGTCCTGATGGGCTCGCTGCCCGACGGCGTTCTGGATGGCCTCGGGTCCGGAGAGATCCAGCTGATCGGAGCGGAGATAAGGTCGATCGCCGGAGGGCGGATCTTCGGGACACCCGAGGAGTGGAAGCTGGAAGCGGCCGAGCGGCTGATCCGCTACCGCGAGACCTCGTCCTGGCTCCTCGTGATCGTCGTGGCCGTTGCATGCGCGGCGCTGATCTTCTTCGCGCGCAGCACCGTCGCCGCCGAGTTCCGCGCCCGTCAGCGGGTGGAACGGATCACGTCCGGGCTGATGATCTTCTGTGCCGTTGTCGCGATCTTCACCACCGTCGGCATCATCGCGGCGCTGTCCTACGAGACATACATCTTCTTCACCATGGTGCCCGTCACCGAGTTCCTGTTCGGAACGAGCTGGGAGCCGCAGATTCCGATCCGCGAAGACCAGATCGCCGCCGAAGGCGCATTCGGGGCGGTTCCGGTGTTCCTCGGCACCATCGTGATCGCCACCGTGGCCCTGCTGGTGGCGGTGCCGGTGGGTCTGCTGACGGCGATCTACCTCAACGAGTTCGCCCAGCACCGGGTGCGCCAGGTGGTCAAGCCCGTCCTCGAGATCCTCTCGGGGGTGCCCACGGTCGTCTACGGGTTCTTCGCCATTCTCGTGGTCGCTCCGGCGCTGCGCCAGTTCGGGCAGAGCCTCGGGCTCGACGTGGCGTCGAACACCGCGCTGGCGGCAGGCGGCGTCATGGGCATCATGCTGATCCCGTTCATCTCCTCCTTCGCCGACGATGCTCTGTCCGCCGTGCCGCAAAGCCTGCGTGACGGGGCGCTGGCGCTTGGGGCCACGCGGGCCGAGATGATGCTGAACGTGCTCTTTCCCGCCGCCATTCCCGGCATCGTGGGCGGTGTCCTGCTCGCCGTCAGCCGCGCCATCGGCGAGACCATGATCGTGGTGATGGCGGCCGGCCTGATCGCTAGGATGACGATAAACCCGCTCGACAGCGTGACAGCCGTAACCGTGCAGATCGTGACGCTTCTGATCGGCGACACCGCCTTCGACAACCCCAAGACGCTGGCTGCCTTCGCGCTCGGGGCAATGCTCTTTCTGGCGACGCTCGTCATCAACGTCTTCGCCTTGCGGATCGTCCGCAAGTACCGTGAAATCTACGATTGAGGCCTGGCAGACATGACCGATATCACTCCCGACAGTGCCGGTGCCGCTTCGAAGACCGCCACGATTGACGCGGTTCGCAAGAGCCTCTCCCGGCGCAACCGCAAGCAGCTTGTTCTGCAGGGCTTCGGCATCGCCGCGATCGCCTTCGCGATTTCGATGCTGGCCATCCTTCTCGGCTCGTTGATCAGCACCGGCTATCAGGCCTTCACCCAGACCCACATAGAGCTGGAGGTCTTCGTCGATCCGGAGGAGATACCCGCCGAAGGTTTGCCACGCGGGGGCTTTTCGAACGTGCTCGGCGCCGCGATGGGGACCAAGTTCCCGGAGGTCGATCTGACCGATCGGGCCGCGACACGCGAATTGACCTCGATCCTGTCGAACGGTGCCCAGTTCACCCTGCGCGACCGCGTCGTGGCGAACCCGGATCTCATCGGGCAGACAATCACGATCAAGGTGCCCGTCTCCGATCCGTACGACCAGCTCAACAAGGGCCTTGTCGATCGCGATACGCCGGAGCAGTTTCGCCGCGTCGATGACGCCGCGATCGAGCGGTTCGACCGGCTCGACGAGCTCGGGATGGTCTCGACGCCCCTCAACACTGCCCTCATCACCAATGCCGACTCGCGCTTCCCGGAGCTTGCCGGCCTGAAAGGGGCGCTGGTCGGGTCGTTCTGGGCGCTGCTGACCTGTTTCCTGATCTCTTTTCCGCTCGGCATCGGTGCCGCGATCTACCTTGAGGAGTTTGCGCCGAAGAACCGGGTCAGCGACTTCATCGAGATCAACATCAACAATCTCGCGGCGGTGCCATCCGTCGTGTTCGGCCTGCTCGCGCTGGCGGTCTTCATCAACTGGTTCGGGTTGCCTCGCTCGGCGCCCTTCGTGGGCGGCCTTACGCTGGCACTGATGACGATGCCGACAATCATCATCGCAACGCGGGCGGCGCTGAAGGCGGTACCGCCTTCAATCCGCGAGGCCGCCCTGGGTGTGGGCGCCTCGAAACACCAGGTCGTGTTCCAGCACGTGCTGCCGCTGGCCATGCCCGGCATCCTCACGGGCACCATCATCGGCCTGGCTCAGGCGCTTGGTGAAACGGCACCGCTGCTGCTCATCGGGATGAACGCGTTCATCACTTCTGCCCCGACATCCCCCTTCGACAGTGCGACAGCGCTGCCCACTCAGATCTTCATCTGGGCCGACAGCCCCGAACGCGGCTTCGTCAGCCGTACCTCGGCAGCAATCCTTGTTCTGCTCACGTTCCTGATCTTCATGAACGCCCTTGCAATCTACCTTCGCAACCGCTTCGAGCGTAGGTGGTGAACTCCAATCCTGGCCGAAAGGCACCTCAGATGAACGACATGCGTATCGCCGAACGGGACACCGACATGAACGACGTGAAGATCTCCGCAAAGAACGTGCAGGTGTACTACGGGGGCGGGGACATCCACGCCATCAAGGACGTGGACGTCGAGATCGCCGACAAGACCGTCACCGCCTTCATCGGCCCCTCCGGCTGCGGCAAGTCCACCTTCCTGCGCTGCATCAACCGGATGAACGACACCATCGACGGCTGCGTGGTGGAGGGCGAGATCAGGATCGACTCCGAGAACATCTACGACAAGAACGTGGACCCGGTGCTTCTGCGGGCGAAGGTGGGCATGGTCTTCCAGAAGCCCAACCCGTTCCCCAAGTCCATCTACGACAACATCGCCTACGGGCCGCGCATCCACGGCATGGCCAAGAACAAGGCGGAGCTCGATGAAATCGTGGAAAAATCCCTCCGCCGGGGCGCCATCTGGGACGAGGTGAAGGACCGCCTGCAGGAGCCCGGAACCGGGCTCTCGGGCGGCCAGCAGCAGCGCCTGTGCATCGCCCGCGCCGTGGCCACCGAGCCCGAGGTGCTCCTGATGGACGAGCCCTGCTCGGCGCTCGATCCCATCGCCACCGCCCAGGTGGAGGAACTGATCGACGATCTGCGCCGGAACTACTCGGTGGTGATCGTCACCCACTCCATGCAGCAGGCCGCGCGGGTGAGCCAGAAAACCGCCTTCTTCCACCTCGGGAACCTTGTGGAATTCGGCGAGACCGGCAAGATCTTCACCAATCCCGAGGATCCCCGCACCGAAAGCTACATCACCGGACGGATCGGATAACCGCGATGACCCCCAGCGAACAGCATATCGCCTCCGCGTTCGATCGCGATCTCGAGGCGATCCAGGCCCTCATCATGAAGATGGGCGGCCTTGTCGAGACGGCCATCATGCGCGCCGCCAAGGCACTGAGCGAGCGCGACGATGAACTCGCCCAGAGCGTGCGAGAGGCAGACGAGGCCATCGACGCGCTCGAAGAGCAGGTGAACGAGGAGGCCGCCCGCGTGCTGGCGCTGCGCCAGCCCACGGCAGGCGACCTGCGCACGGTGCTCACCGTCATCAAGATCTCCTCGAACCTCGAGCGGATGGGCGACTATTCGAAGAACATCGCGAAGCGATCCTCCGTTCTGGCCCAGATGAACGCGGTGAACGGCTCTTCCTCGGCGCTGCGCCGCATGGCCAAGGAAGTCGAGCTGATGCTCAAGGACGCGCTCGACGCCTATGTGCAGCGCGACGCCGAACTGGCGCAGGACGTGATCAACCGCGATCTCGAGGTCGATCAGATGTACAACGCACTGTTCCGCGAATTCCTGACCTTCATGATGGAAGACCCGCGCAGCATCACCCCGTGCATGCACCTGCACTTCATCGCCAAGAACTTCGAACGGATGGGCGACCACGTCACCGCCATCTCCGAGCAGGTGATCTACCTGGCGACAGGATCCTATCCCGAGGACGAACGGCCGAAGGAGGATCGCACCGCCTTCGTGACCGATCCGGGGGAGGCGTCGCACGGATGAGCTCGGCCGATCAGCCCCGCGTGCTGGTGGTGGAAGACGAGCCCGCCCAGCGCGAGGTCCTGGCCTACAACCTCGAGGCCGAGGGCTTTCGCGTCTCGAAGGCGGAAAACGGCGAAGAGGCGCTGCTCCTCGTCGAGGAGGAGGCGCCCGACATCATCGTGCTGGACTGGATGCTGCCGTCCGTCTCCGGCATCGAGGTATGCCGGCGCCTGAAATCCCGGGCCGAGACGCGCTCGGTGCCCATCATCATGCTCTCGGCGCGCTCCGAGGAGGTGGACAAGGTGCGCGGGCTCGAAACCGGCGCCGACGACTACGTGGTCAAGCCGTATTCCGTTGTCGAACTGATGGCACGGGTCCGCACCCAGCTGCGCCGCACGCGCCCGGCCACAGTGGGCCAGCGGCTCGAATACGACGACATCGTGCTCGACGCGGAGAGCTACAAGGTGTTTCGCGGAGACAAGCCGCTCAAGCTGGGCCCGACCGAGTTTCGGCTGCTGACCACCTTCATGGAAAAGCCCGGGCGCGTCTGGAGCCGCGAGCAGCTTCTGGATCGCGTCTGGGGCAGGGACATCTACGTGGATACCCGCACCGTGGACGTGCACATCGGCCGCTTGCGCAAGGCGCTCTGCCAGCACGGCGGCCACGACCCCGTGCGCACCGTGCGCGGCGCCGGCTACGCTTTGGGCTGACCGACCGGCAAGGCGGCTCGCGTGGCGCGCGGCCGTGCCGATGCCGCCGGGCAGAATTGTTCAGGGAATCCGGCGGGGTGGGCGCACGAGCAGCGCCGCAACACGCCGGACGCCCCACCAGTTAGCGCATAATCAATATTATGGTAAAAGAGAGCGGTGCCACGCAGCGTGCCGGCCGCCTCAAACGACCTCGGTTTCCAGCACCCGCACACCCGCCCGCAGCCGCTCCGCGGCAAGTGGCGAAAGATCGAGGCTCAGGTATGCGCCGTGCAGCACCTGTTCGGCCAGCCCGCGCCCCACGGCCGGCGCCTGTTGCAAACCGTGCCCGCTGAAACCCGCACCGAGCAAGAGGTTCTCCCAGCCCGGCAACGGTCCGAGAAAAGCGTTCTGGTCCCAGCGGTTGTAGTCGTAATGTCCAGCCCAGGCCCGCAGCGGCTTGAGGCGTGCAAAGCCTTCCGCGCGAGCGTAGAGCATCGGCCAGAGGCGCTCCTCGAACATCTCCCAGTCCGGCTCGAAATCATCCGCCGCACAGGCGCCGTCTTCCGCCGGAATCCCGCCCACGATCCACATCTCGCCCTCGGGCCGCATGTAGTAACCCGCCGGATCCACGATGAGCGGTGCCGACGGACATCGAAGATCGGGCGCATGGACAAGGAAAACCGTTCTCTTGCGGGCTTCTACGGGGATTTCTTCACCTAAGGAAGATAGCAGCGCCGCGCTTTCGGCGCCCGCGGCGAGCACAACCGCTCCGGCCTGCACCCGCTCGCCGGTGTCGAGCGTCACGCCCCGGATGCGGGAGCCACTGGCATCGAGCGCCGCCACGCCCGCCTGCCGGAAGCGTGCGCCCTGGGCGGCCGCGGCCCGGCGCAGGCCCCAGAGCAGCCCCATGTTGTCGAACCAGCCCTCCCCGCTGAGCCCGAGCGAGCCGAGCGCAAGGTCATCGGTATTCATCCAGGCGAAGCGCGCGGCGATCTCGGACGGGGTGAGCAGCGCCGTGGCGGCGCCGAGGCCGCACTGCAGGGCGCAGTTGCGGCGCAGCGTCTCGGCTCCGTCCTCGCTGCGCGCGAGAAAGAGATAGCCGTTCTCGCGAAGCCCGACGCTCTGGATCTCGCCGGCGGGCCCGAGCCACTCGGCGATGTCGCGCAGGAAGGCCAGCCCGAAGCGCGAGATCTCGATGTTCACCGGTGTGGAGAACTGCGCGCGGATCGAGGCCACCGAAAGCGCCGTCGCCGAGCGCGCGTAGCTCGGGTCGCGCTCGTAGACCGTCACCGAAACCCCTGGCGCGAGGCGCGTCAGCCAGAAGGCCGTCGCAGCCCCGATCACGCCGCCGCCCACGATGGCGACGTCCGGCAACCCCTGGCCCTGCATGGCCTTCGCCCCGCCGCCTATCGACAGGCGGCGGCCGCACCGCCTAAGAGAGTGGTGTCAAAGGAAAGGCCCGACATGGTGCAGGTTCTCATACTCAACGGTCCCAATCTCAACCTGCTCGGCACGCGGCAGCCGGAGGTGTACGGCCGGGTGACGCTCGCCGATATCGAGGCGCTGTGCAAGGCCGAGGCGGCGCGGCTTGGCTTCGAGGCGCGCTGCGTACAATCCAACCACGAGGGCGCGCTGATCGATGAGATGCACGCCGTTCAGGGCAGCGCGGCGGGCATCGTGCTCAACGCGGGCGCCTACACTCACACCTCGGTCGCGCTGCGCGATGCCATCGCCTCGGTGGGGCTGCCGGTCGTGGAGGTGCACCTGTCCAACATCCACGCCCGCGAGCCGTTCCGGCACCTGAGCCATATCGCGCCGGTCGCCCTGGGGCAGATCGCGGGGTTCGGCCCCGAGGGCTACAAGCTGGCGCTGCAGGCGCTCGCGGCGCACCTGGCCGAGGGCTGAGCCCGCCCGCCCGGCGGCAAACGGCCGCCTCTACGCCTTGCAATAGTCGGTCGCGCCAAGCGCCTGAACGGTCCGGCAGGGAACCATACGCGAACGGGCGCGGTCATCGTGCCTCGCCCGTCGCAGAATCCCTCAAGAAGGCAACAGAGGCGCGCCGGGTCAGCCGCCCTGGGCGGCCTTGGCCACCTCGGCCGCGAAATCCTCGGCTTCCTTCTCGATTCCCTCGCCCACTTCGAGCCGGACGAAGCCGAGAATCTCGGCGCCGGCCTCTTCGGCGGCCTTGGCCACCGTAAGATCGGGGTTCACCACGAAGGCCTGCCCCATGAGCGTGACATCGGCCAGCCACTTGCGCATGCGGCCGTCGATCATCTTCTCGATCACCTGTTCGGGCTTGCCGCTCTCGCGGGCGATGTCGATCTGCACCTGGCGCTCCTTGGCGATCTCCTCGGGGTCGAGATCGGCCTCGCCGAGCGCGGCGGGGTTGGCCGCGGCCACGTGCATCGCCACCTGGCGCGCGAAGGCCTCGTCGCCGCCGCTGTAGGCCACCAGCACGCCGATCTTGCCCATGCCGGGCGCTGCGGCGTTGTGGACGTAATCGACGACGGCGGGCCCTTCCACGGCCGCCATGCGGCGCAGGCTCATGTTCTCGCCGATGGTGGCGATCTTGTCGGTGATCGTTTCGTCCACCGTCTTGCCGCCGATGTCGGCCTGCTTGAGCGCGTCCACGTCGCCGGCATCGAGCGCGGCATCGGCGATGGCGGCAACCATCTGCTGGAACTCCGCGTTCTTGGCCACGAAATCGGTCTCGGAGTTGACCTCCACGGCAACGCCGCGACCGTCGCGCACCTTCAGCGCGACGAGGCCCTCGGCCGCGGTACGGCCCGATTTCTTGGCCGCCTTGGCAAGGCCCTTCGTGCGGAGCCAGTCGACTGCCGCCTCCATGTCGCCGTCCGTCTCGGTCAGCGCCTTCTTCGCGTCCATCATGCCTGCGCCGGTCTTGTCGCGCAGTTCCTTGACCTGTGCTGCGGTGATCGCCATCTCGGCTCTCCTCATCTCGTCGGTATTCTTAAGCGTCCGCTCCGGCGCGCTCTAGCGGGGCCGGGTGACACTGGGGTGACGGAACCCGGGCGCGAGGCGCGCCCGGGCCGCGCGCTCACGCGTCGGAGGCAACCTCGGCGGCCGCCTCGGCGGCTTCCTCGGGCACCGCGGCCTCGGAGAGAAGCTCTTCTTCCGGGGCCTCGTCGAGCGCGCCGAGATCAACGCCGGCCGCGCCGAGCTGGGCGCTCATGCCGTCGAGCGCCGCACGGGAGGCGAGATCGCAGTAGAGGGCGATCGCCCGCGCGGCATCGTCGTTGCCGGGGATGATGTAGTCCACGCCCTCGGGAGAGGCGTTGGTATCGACAACGGCCACCACGGGAATGCCCAGCTTCCTGGCTTCGGCGATGGCGAGGTCTTCCTTGTTGACGTCGATCACGAAGAGCAGGTCGGGCCGGCCGCCCATCTCGCGGATGCCGCCGAGCGACGCCTGCAGCTTGGCCTGGTCGCGCTCCATGCCGAGCCGTTCCTTCTTGGTCAGCCCCTCCGCACCATCGGCGAGCGCCTCGTCGATCGCCTTGAGCCGGCTGATGGACTGGCTCACCGTCTGCCAGTTGGTAAGCGTCCCGCCAAGCCAGCGG
>CAYXOX010000121.1:0-9346 GCA_964466745.1 uncultured Rhodobacterales bacterium | reverse complement strand
CGAGGGGTTCGATCCTGACAGCCATGCCTACATGCCGCGGCACGTTCTGGAAGAGGCCCGCGAGCGCGGGCGCATGCGCACGACGCCGGCGGTCGGCTTCGCCTTCGCCGCTCCGCTGGCGATGATGCGCGAGGCGCGGTTCTACGACGCCTGCGTGATCGGGGGCGGCGACGGCAATCTCGCCTTCGCCAGCGTGAACCGGATCGAGGATTCCCCCCACGGAATCAACAGCCCCCGCCAGGTGCCCCATTTCCGGGCCTGGGGCGAGCGTTTCCACGCGCTTGTACAGGGCCAGGTGGGCTGGGTGGACGGGGCGGTGTTTCACCTCTGGCACGGCAGCTACCGGGATCGCCGGTACCTCGAACGCTTCGACGTGCTTCGGCGGCTCGACTTCGATCCGACGCGGGATATCGCGCTGGGCGCAGAGGGCGCGTGGGAATGGACCGGCAGAAACCCGGAACTCGAGGTTGAAGTCGCGCGCCACTTCGAGCTGCGCCGCGAAGACGGCGCGACTCGCACAGGCGTTGCAAGAACCCTCCCGGCCTGAGCCTGCGGCACGGCCCGGAGGGCCTGCGCGCACAGCGTCGAATTCCGGGGCAGATGCCTGGATTGGGGCGGCGCGGTTCGCCTCAACCGTGCCGGCCCTCCGGGATGACTGCGCCCGCCGGTGCCATGTCGCGGCCCGCACCTCGCACGTGGGTGTGCCGAACCGGGGCGCAGCTCGCATGGCGGTGCACGAGCACCTCAAGGCACGCCACATCGTTCGGCGCTCGAAGCGGCGCGGAAACCGGATCCCGTAGGGGGTTCGTGGTGCCGGTGAAGGGACTCGAACCCCCGACCCCATCATTACGAATGACGTGCTCTACCAGCTGAGCTACACCGGCCACGGAGGCGGCTCTTAGCACCGGCCTCCCGTCGGGAAAAGGGCTAACTTCCTTTTCCGTTTTCCGCCTTTGCCTCGATCACCTCGGCGTCCGTTGCCTCGCCGTGCGGCCCGCCCCGGGTGTCGGAACGTGCCGGCGTTTCCACATCCGCAGGAGCGCCGGGGGCGTCTGCCCCGCTTGCGGCGCCGGGTGCCCCGGGCGCGGGCGCATGGGCATCTTCCGGAGAGGACGCGGGTTCGGGCATCGCGTTGGGCACCGGCGCCGGGGTGCGCCCGGCGGTTTCGCCCACGATCAGGGGCAGCATTTCCGAGCCCGCGGGCATCGCGATTTCGGCATGCGCGGGGCGGCGCCAGCTGAGCGTGTCGAATCCGTGGCAGTTGTCGCAGACCGGCGCCCAGGCGCTCTGGATGTTGTGGCAGTTGTCGCAGATCCACTGCTCGCCCCGGCTCGCCGTGAGCGCGCGGGTGAGCCAGCCGCGCACCACCGCCTCGTCGGCGCCCGTGCCGCGCTCGATTGCCGCCATGATGGTAAGCGAGCGTGCCGTGGGATCCTTCTCGGCGAGATCGCCCAGCGCCTTGCGCGCGGCCGGGAAATCCTCGGCGGCGATCTGCAGCTCGGCCATCAGCATCCGCGACTCCGGGTGATCCGGGTTCAGCCGGATCAGCGTGGCGAAGCGCTTCACCCGTTCGGCCGGCTTCTCCTGGGGTTCGATCTCGGCGAAGGCGGCTGCGAGATCGGGGTGCGGCCGGGCCTCCCAGGCCTTCTTGAGAATGCGCGCGGCGTAGCGCGGCTTGCCCCGGGCGATGTAGCCGCGCGCCCCGAGGGCGGCCGCCGGGATGAGATCGGGCGAAAGGCGATTGGCCTCGATGGCCTTCTCGCGCGCCTCGATCGAGGCGTCATCGTCGAACACCTCGCGCGCTTCGGAGAGCGCGAGCACCGCGTCGCGCCGGCGGTGGACGTCGCGCGGGAGCGCGCCGTGCTTGAGCTTGGCACCCAGCGTCTTGCGCGCGCCCTTCCAGTCTCCGCTCTCGGCCTGCAGCCGCAGGAGGACATCCTGCGTTTCCTCGTGGCGCGGCTTGAGGGCGAAGGCCTTCTCGGCGAGCTTCAGCGCCGTCGCGGTATCGCCACCGTCGAGCTTCTGCTTCAGCAGCCCCCGCACCCCCACGAAACGCGTGCGATCGTCGGTCAGCAGGCGCTTGTAGACCTCCTCGGCCTTCGTCCTGTCGCCCACCATCTCGGCGGCCTGCGCGGTGATGAGGTTCGTGAGTTCGGGCCGGCGCAGGTATTTCTCGGCCTTCGCCGCCTTGGACATCGCGAGGCGGCCCTCGCCCGAGGCGAGCGCGAGCATCCCCTCCGAGAGCGCCCGGAAGCCCCGGCGCTCGCGGTTGCGGTCGAAGTAGCGCGAAAGCGCGGTCTCATCGCCGTTCACGAAGCGCAGGAAGGCCACGAGCAGCCCGGCGAGCTTGATGACGAGCCAAAGCAGCAGAAGCAGCAGCACCAGCGCGATGACCGCCTGCAGCGGGCCGAGGCTGAACTCCGTCCCCGCGACGGTGACGAGCACGCCGCCGTCCGTCTCCATGAGCATTCCCGCGCCGTAGGCGAGCGCGGACACCAGGGTGACGAAGACGAGGATCTTGATGAGCGACCAGAGCATCGGCGGCTTTCCCCTCAGTTCTCGGCCGGGGCCGCGAGCGCGGCCTCCAGCGCATCGGCGGCGGCGAGGGCATCGGCGCGGGCCTGGGCGGCCGCGCGCCATCCGCCGAGCGCATCGCGCGCTGGTTCGGGCAGCGCGGCGGTTTCCTCCAGCGCCGTGCCGAGGTCGCCGGCGCGCAGCGCCGCCTCGGCGCGCGAAAGAATGGCATCGGGGTCGTCGCCCTCGCGGGGAGCGACCGAGCGCGCGCCGGTC
Organism: uncultured Rhodobacterales bacterium; assembly: GCA_964466745.1. Classification (GTDB taxonomy): domain Bacteria; phylum Pseudomonadota; class Alphaproteobacteria; order Rhodobacterales; family Rhodobacteraceae; genus CAYXOX01. Next base: position 6,556 of record CAYXOX010000121.1, on the reverse strand, counting down.
TGCGCCCGCAGGAAGGCCACGAAGCGGCCCGCGCCATCTCCCCCGGCATCGAGCCCGCCTTCGCGCGCCGCCGCGAGAGCGGCCCGCGCAGCTTCGGGAAAGCTGTCCTGCAGAGCTGCGAGGGGCTGCACACCGCTTTCGGCCGATGCCGCCAGGGCCTCGGGCGGCGCCAGCCCGGAGGCGTCGGCGAGGTCGGCCAGGGCGCCCGCGTAGGCGCTGCCGCTGTCGAGCGCGGTACGGATGCGGGTGAGCGCGGCCTGTGCCACGGCGGCGCGGGCGGTTTCCTCGGCGGCGGCCTCGATCGCGGCGGCTTCGCTTCGGGCGGCCTCGATCTCGGCGCGCGCCGTGCTCGCGATCTGCTCGATCTCGGCGCGTTGCGCGTCCATGTCGGCCCGGAGCGCCGCCATCTCCCGCTCGTAGGCGTCCACCACGGCGGGGTCGAGTGCCTGCTCCATCGGCGCGCGCTCTACGGTTTCGAGGCGCGCGGCCAGCTCGTCCAGCCGCCCGGCGAGCTCCGCCAGTTCGGCGGAAGCGGCGGGATCCTCGGCCTCGAGGCTCTCCACGCGGGCGCCGAGCGCCTCCAGATCGGCGGGCGACGCGGCGGGCCCGGCGGCATCCAGCGCGCCTTCCAGCGCGTCGATGCGGGCGGCCTGCTGCTGCACGGTTGCCTCGAGTGCGGCCAGCGCCTCGGCCTCGGCCGCGTTGCCCGGCCTCGGCACCGGGAAATCCTCGGGCAGCACGTAGCGCGCCACGCCGAACCCGATGAGCGCGGCAAGCGCGCCGCCGAGCACCAGCGCCCCGGTGCCACCCTTGCGCTGAACAACCACGGTTTCGGGCGCGGGGGGCGCCGTCATCGCCGGTGCCTCGGGAGCGTCATCGTCCCCGCGCCGGGGCTCGGCGGGCCTTTCGCCGGCCTCCACCCCTGCAGACGGAGAATCGCCCGTTTCGAATCCGGCCTCGGGCTCGGGCGCGGCTGCGACCGCCACGCCTTCCACGTTGGCGGCGGCACTCGGCGGGATCACGCCTGCCTGTGCCTCCGTTTCGGCTTCGAGGGAGGCGTCTCCGCCGTGAGCTTCCCCGACCGACTCGCGCTCACCCGCCTTGCCCGCGGCATCCGCTTCAGCGCCGGCATCGCCGGCGGGCCCGGGCCCGGCCCGCTCGCCCGGCGCGGCGGTTCCGGAGGTCTCTGTGTGGCCAGCTTCGGGCGCGGTTTTTCCTTCCGGGACCGTGGGATCGGAGAGGTCGCCGCTGCCGTGTGCACTGTCGGGACCGGCTGCGGTCTTCCCGGTATCGCCGGAAGCTTCGGTGGTCTTGCCAGGGGTCTTGCGTCGGGCCAACCGGGCGTCCTTTCGTCTTGCTCACGCGACGCACCGCGCGGGTTCGAGTGTCAGCTTAGCTTGACGAGGGAGGGCTCTCAAGGCGGCCCGGCGCGCCCTGCGCTGCGCGCGATCGCCGCGACCATGGCGGCGCTTTCGGGCCGGTCGCAGACCGCGCAGCTTTCCGCGTCGAGCGCGCGCGCCTCCCGCGCAACCGCCGGGCTCAGGGCCACCAGCCGCAGCCGGGCGCGGAACGGCCCCTCCCGCGCGAGCAGCGCGGCGCTGCGGGGCGAGAAGAGCGGCACGATCACCGGCCCTTCCCCCGCGAGCAGGCTGCGGGCCGCTTCTCCGAGCGGCACCGGCCGCTGCGCGTAGGCGACAACCCGTTGGGTTGCGATGCCGGCGGCGGCGAGGGCGCCGGCCAGATCGCCGCGCACCTCCTCGCCGCTGACGTGCAGCAGAGGGCCCTCCGGGCGACGCGACACCACCAGCGCGGCGAGCGACGTCACATCGCCCTCCGCGGCGACGGCATCGAAGCCCGCCTGGCGCGCCGCATCGGCCGTGCGGGCGCCCACGCAGAAGGCCGGGCGGCCGGCCAGCCCCGGCACGCCCGCGAGCGCGGCAACGCCGTTCTGCGAGGTGAAAAGAAAGCCCCGGGCGCTCATTGCGGCCGCGGGCACGGGGAGCGAAACGATCTCGAGCAGCGGCGAGATCACGATGGGCCACCGTGCGCCGAGGCGGCCCCGCAGAAGCCCGGCGAAGCTTTCGGACTGCGCGGCCGGGCGGGTGAGAAGCACCGGCACGGGAGCTTGCCCGTGCTCGGGGGGCTCGCCGCGGGGGCCGGGCTGGAGTTGTGCGGGCACGGCGCAAGTGATACCCGCCGCGGCACCGCCTCGCAACCTCGGAGCCGCCATGGCCGCACTCACCGTGCTCGGACTGGAAAGCAGCTGCGACGACACCGCCGCAGCCGTCCTGGAGTGCGCCGCCGGCGCGGGGCCGGGCGGATCGCGCGTGCTTTCCAGCGTCGTCTGGGGGCAGGACACGCTCCATGCGCGCTTCGGCGGCGTGGTGCCGGAAATCGCCGCCCGCGCCCATGCCGAGCGGATCGATCTCTGCGCGGAAGCCGCGCTGGCGGACGCGGGCGTGGCCCTTTCGGACGTCGGGCTGATCGCGGTGACAGCGGGGCCCGGGCTGATCGGGGGCGTTCTTGCGGGCGTGATGTGCGCCAAGGGGCTCGCCGCGGCCACCGGAACGCCGCTGATCGGCGTGAACCATCTCGCCGGGCACGCGCTGACGCCGCATCTCACCGAGGGCCTCGCCTTCCCCTACCTCTTGCTGCTCGTCTCCGGGGGGCACTGCCAGTTTCTTCTCGTGGGAGGGGCGGAGAGTTACACCCGGCTCGGGGGCACGATCGACGACGCTCCGGGCGAGGCGTTCGACAAGACGGCCCGGCTCCTCGGCCTGCCGCAGCCGGGCGGGCCGGCCGTGGAGGCCGAGGCACGGGGGGGCGACCCCGGGCGGTTCGAGCTGCCCCGCCCGCTGCTCGACAGGGAGGGCTGCGATCTTTCCTTCTCCGGGCTCAAGACGGCGCTTCTGCGCGCGCGCGACGGGCTCGTTTCGGAGAAGGGCGGCATCACGCGGGCCGACCGCGCCGATCTCTGTGCCGCCTTCCAGGCGGCGGTGGCCGACGTGCTCGCCGAGAAGAGCCGCAGGGCCCTCGCCGCCAGCGGCGCCCGGCGCTTCGCGGTCGCCGGGGGCGTGGCCGCCAACGCCGCCCTCCGCGCCCGGCTGGAGCGGGTGGCCGAGGCCGCCGGCGCCACGTTCCACGCGCCGCCGCTCGCGCTCTGCACCGACAACGCGGCGATGATCGCCCATGCCGGCGCGCTGCAGTTCGGCGCGGGCCGGCGCGACGGGCTGGACCTCGCCGCCCGACCGCGCTGGCCGCTCGACCGCGCCGCCCCGGCGCTGGTGGGCGGCGGCCGCAAGGGCGCGAAGGCGTGACCCCCGCGATCCTCTGCGCGGGCGCCTTCGGCACTGCGCTGGCCATCGCGCTGGGTGCTGGCGGCACACCCGTGATCCTCTGGGGGCGCGACCCGGCAGCGATGGAGGAGGTGGAGCGGAGCCGCACGCACCCAGCCCACATGCCCGGCGTCGCGCTGCCGCCCTCCGTGCGCGCCACCGCGGATCTCGGCGCGACCGATGCAGCCGATGTCCTGCTTCTCGCCGTGCCGGCTCAGCAAGCCGCCTCGTTGCTGGAGCGCCTCGCGCCGCGGGTGGAAGGGCGCCCGCTCGTTGCCTGTTTCAAGGGCATCGACATCCCCACGGGCCTGGGGCCGGCGGAGCTGGTGGCGCACGCCTGCCCGGTTTCCCCGGTTGCCGTGCTCACCGGGCCCAGTTTCGCCGCCGATATTGCCCGCGGCCTGCCCACCGCGCTGACCCTCGCCTGCGCCGACGCCGGGCGCGCGGAGGAGCTCCAGCACGCGCTCTCGACGCGCAGCCTGCGGCTTTACCGGACGACCGATGTCGTCGGCGCCGAGCTCGGCGGGGCGCTCAAGAACGTCATCGCCATCGCCTGCGGGGCGGCCATCGGCGCCGGGCTCGGCGACAGCGCCCGCGCCGCGCTGATGACGCGGGGATTCGCCGAGATGCGGCGCTTCGCCGTGGCCCGGGGTGCCCGGGCCGAAACGCTGGCCGGCCTCTCGGGCCTCGGCGATCTCGCCCTGACCTGCACCTCGCCGCAGTCGCGCAACTTCCGCTACGGGCACGCGCTGGGAGAAGGCAGGCCGGCCGATGCGGCGGCAACCGTCGAGGGCGTTCCCACCGCTGCCGCGCTGATGGCTCTCGCCGGGCCCGGGCACGCCGACATGCCCGTCACCCGCGCCGTTCATGCGCTTGCAGAAGGCCGCCTCGATGTGCCATCGGCGATGGCGGAGCTGCTCGAACGCCCGCTGAAGGAGGAATGACCCGATGCCGCATGTTCTGATCGCCCGCGACCGGCCCGGCGCGCTCGAAACCCGCAAGGCCAACCGCGAGGCGCACCTCGCCTACATCGCCGACACGGGCGTCGTTTCGCTCGCCGGGCCGCTGCTGGGCGAGAACGGCGAGATGTCCGGCTCGCTTCTGGTGCTCGATGTCGAGACGCGCGCCGAGGCCGAGACCTGGGCGGCCCGCGACCCGTACGCGCTGGCAGGGCTCTTCGAGCACGTGGAGATCACGGCGTTCAGGCGGGTGGTGGGCTGATGGCGTACTGGCTGTTCAAGTCGGAGCCCGCGACATGGTCGTGGGACCAGCAGCTCGCGAAGGGCGCCGAGGGCGAGGAATGGGACGGCGTGCGCAACTACCAGGCGCGCAACAACATGCGCCAGATGTCCGTCGGCGATCTCGGCTTTTTCTACCATTCGCAGACCGAACGCGCCGTTGTCGGCATCGTGGAGGTCTGCGCCGAGGCGCATCCGGATTCGAAGGCCGACGACCCCCGGTGGGAATGCGTGGACATCCGCGCCGTGCGGCCGCTGCAGACCCCGGTGACGCTGGAGATGTGCAAGGCCGAGCCGGGCCTGGCGCAGATGGTGCTGGTGAACAACTCGCGCCTTTCGGTGCAGCCGGTTTCCCCGGAGGAGTGGCGGATCGTCTGCCGGATGGGCGGGGTCGATCCGGCACCCTAGCGGGGCGGCGGCACGGGCCTGCGGGGCTTCCGCCGATAAGCGCTTTGCGATTCGCCCTGGAGGGTGCACCCTGGGCCATCACTCTTTCAGGGGAGCGAGGCCATGGGTTTCATCGAGGTTGTCGTGGCCGCCGGTGCCGCGTGGCTCTTCGGCGCCGTGTGGTACGGCGTGACCGGCAGCCGCTGGATGGTCGCCGCCGGGCTCACCGCCGAGACGATCGACCGCCGCAACTTCGCCGCCTATTTCGGGAGTTTCCTCTGTGCCCTGCTCGTTGCGGGCATGATGCGGCATGTCTTCGTCACCTCAGACGTGGCCACGCTCTACAAGGGGGTGCTCACCGGGTTCGGCCTCGGGCTCTTCATCGCGACACCCTGGGTCGTCACCAACTATCTCTTCGCGCAGCGCCCCGTGGCGCTGATGCTGATCGATGGCGCCTATGCGACGGTGGGCTGTACGCTAATGGGGGCGGCGCTCGTGCTCGTCTAGGCGCGGGCCGGAGGGGCGCAATGCACGGCGCGGCCAGGCGCCCCCTAACGATGTGCCGGGCCGAAGGAAACGGAAAGGAGGGCCCCGAACGGATCAGGACCCTCCTTCACCCCACGTGCTCCCAAGCCACCACACGCGAAACTGCAAAAAAGGTCCGGCCGTCCTGGCCGCACCTGTTGCTAGCTTACGCCGGTGTGCCCGGGCAACCGCGAAGCGCTGCGGATTTTCTTCAAACCCCAGCCGCCCCCGCCCGAGCCGCCCCCGCGCTGCCCGCGTTAGCCGTAGACGGACTCGCGCCCGAAATGCTTGGTGAGCATGTAGTACACGACGGCGCGGTACTTGTTGCGTTCGGATTTCCCGTAGGTCTCGATGACGCTGTCGATGGCCGCGGTCAGCTCCGGCCCGTCGCTCAGGCCGAGTTTCTTGATGAGGAAGTTGTTCTTCACCGTTTCCAGCTCGCCGGGCTGGCTCGATGCCACGGTCGAGGCGTCCGCGTCGTAGATCGACGGGCCGCAACCGATGGTCACCTTGCGCAACAGGTCCATGTCGGGCTCCATGCCGCACTTCGTGCGGAGGTCCTCGGCGTATTGCGCGATCAGATCGTCTCTTTTCCCCATCTTTCCCGTCCTGTCCGTTGCTGTCACCCGGAAACGGCGGTTCCCGTGGCAACAACGTGACCGCGAAAGCGCCGATCGCCAAGTAAAAAAGGGGGCCGGGGCGCTGCGCGCGGATGCGCGCGCCCCGGCGGGCGCCCCGGGCTGCGCGCGGCGCCGTCAGTACCGGTAGTGCTCGGGCTTGAAGGGGCCGTCCACCGTCACGCCGATGTAATCCGCCTGCTCTGGCTTGAGCTCCGTGAGCCTCGCGCCGATCTTGGCGAGATGCAGGCGGGCGACCTTCTCGTCGAGATGCTTGGGAAGGATGTGCACGTCGCAGCCGTAGGCATCGCCCTTCGTCCAGAGTTCGATCTGCGCCAGCACCTGGTTGGTGAAGGAGGCCGACATCACGAAGGAGGGGTGCCCGGTGGCGTTGCCGAGGTTCAGCAGTCGGCCCTCGCTGAGCAGGATGATGCGGTTGCCCGAGGGCATCTCG
>CAYXOX010000120.1:0-9466 GCA_964466745.1 uncultured Rhodobacterales bacterium | reverse complement strand
CGGGCGTGACGACACACACGCTCGAGACCCACATCTACCGGCTGCGCCAGAAGATCGAACCCGACCCCTCCAACGTCCGGCTTCTGGTGACCGAAAGCGGCGGCTACCGGCTCATGCCTTGACACAAGTCAATGCGCGACGGATGCGAGATGCGGCATCCGTTTCGACAACAGTTCCCCTTGTCGCGTCGGGGCAATGGCGCGGCACCTCCCTGTTGGACTGGCCCGGGCTTCGCGCCCGGGCCTTTTTTTCCGGCTTGCCAGCGGCCTGACGGCTTGTTCTTCACGATGCCGGAGCTGCCAGCGAGTTGACGGAGCCGAACTCTCGGATGTCGGAGCGGCGCCGCTCAAGCGGATGCCGGCGCGCTATCCGCCGGAACATCCCCGGGGCGCACTCCTGCGGCGAAAGAGCCTCATCGTCGGCCGTGCGGTGCCCGACGGATGGCGCGACCCGGGCCTGCGGGATGCCCTCGTAGCAGAGGCGTCGCGGCTCCTGCCTGTCGTCAAACTGATGCGGGAAGACGGCTGACGCGCCGAGGGCGGTTGCAGCCGCCGCACGGAACCCGCAAGAGGACGCGGCCTAGTACGGAGCACTCCGCCCATGCCTCTTACCCTCGCCACCTGGAACATCAATTCCGTGCGCCTGCGCGCCGATCTCGTGGCCAGGCTGCTGCGCGAAGAAAGGCCGGATATCCTGTGTCTGCAGGAGTGCAAGAGCCCGGTCGAGAAGATTCCCGGCGCCGCGTTCGCGAAGATGGGCTACCGCCACATGGTTGCCCGGGGCGAGAAGGGCTACAACGGCGTGGCGATTCTCTCGCGGGTGCCGATCGAGGATGCCGGCGCCGAGGATTTCGCCGGCCTGGGCCACGCGCGCCACGTTGCCGCCCGCCTCGAGAACGGTGTGACCGTGCATAATTTCTACGTTCCGGCCGGGGGCGACACGCCCGACCCCGAAGCGAACGAGAAATTCGCCCAGAAACTCGCCTACCTTGCCGATCTCGCCACTTGGGGCGCCGCAGGGGACCGGAGCCGCGCCATTCTCGTTGGCGATCTCAACATCGCCCCGCGCGAGGACGACGTGTGGGATCATCGGCAGATGCTGAAGGTCGTGAGCCACACGCCGGTGGAGATCGAGGCGCTGGGCGAGGCCCAGGACGCGGGCAACTGGATCGATGTCACGCGCAGCCATATCCCGGAGGGCCGGCTCTACAGCTGGTGGTCTTACCGGGCACGCGACTGGGAGGCATCGGACCGCGGCCGCAGGCTCGATCACGTCTGGGCAACGCCCGACCTTGCCGCCGCGGCCGCGGGCTCGCGCATCCTGCGCGCCTGCCGTGGGTGGGAAAGGCCTTCGGACCACGCGCCGGTCTTCGCGACGTTCGAGATGTGACCCGGAGAAGCCCGAACGGGTGAACCCGGATGACGCACACGTGCCGCAAGTGGGGCGCGTGCCCCCTTGGCCTTCCCCGGACAAGCTTCCATATATGCCCGAACACGGATGAAACGGGGGAAACCATGCTCGAACTCGGAACGGGCGCCAAGGCCGCGCCCAAGGACGACCTGATCAAGGATGCGTCCGAGGCCACCTTCATGGCCGATGTCGTCGAGGCGAGCCGCGAGGTGCCGGTCATCGTCGATTTCTGGGCGCCGTGGTGCGGCCCGTGCAAGACGCTGGGCCCGGCGCTCGAAGCCGCGGTGCAGGGCGCCGGTGGCCGGGTGCGCATGGTGAAGGTCGACGTTGACCAGAACCAGCAGATCGCGGCGCAACTCAGGATCCAGTCGATCCCCACGGTTTACGCCTTCTGGCAGGGGCAGCCGGTGGACGGCTTCCAGGGCGCCCTGCCTGCCTCGGAAATCAAGGCCTTCATCGACAGGGTGGCCGCAGTCGCCGGTGACGGCGGACTTGGGGAAGCCCTCGAGGCCGCCGAACAGATGCTGGCGGAGGGCGCTGCCGCAGACGCCGCGCAGACCTTCGCCGCCATCCTCGGGGAAGAGCCGGCGAGTGCCGCGGCCTATGGCGGGCTCGCCCGCGCGCATATCGCGATGCAGGACGTGGACCAGGCGGAGGCGATTTTGAACGGAGCGCCGGCCGAGATTGCAGCCGCGCCGGAAATCGAGGCGGCGCGGGCGCAGATCGCCCTTGCCCGCCAGGCAGCGGAAGCGGGCCCGGTTGCCGAACTGCGCGCCCGCGTGGAGACCGACCCGGCGGATCATGCCGCGCGCTTCGATCTGGCCAAGGCGCTTCACGCCAGCGGTGACGTCGCGGGGGCGGTGGACGAGCTCCTCGAGCTTTTCCGGCAGGACCGGGAGTGGAACGACGGGGCCGCAAAGGCGCAGCTCTTCACCATCTTCGAGGCGCTCAAGCCCACCGATCCCGTGGCCCTCAACGGCCGTCGCAAGCTCTCGTCGATGATATTTGCCTGACGGTGCCCGTGGGCTACCTGCGCTGACATGATCGCGCCTGCCGACCTGCCCGAAACCATCCCGGTGTTTCCCCTGCCCGGGGCGCTTCTGCTGCCCCGCGCGCGCCTGCCTCTGCATATCTTCGAGCCGCGCTACCTCGCGATGCTCGACGACTGCCTGAAGACGCAGACCAGGCTGATCGGGATGATTCAGCCCTACGAGGTGGCCGGGCAGACCGAGAGCAGGCTGCACGCCATCGGCTGCGCCGGCCGGCTTACCGCGTTCTCGGAAACCGAAGACGGCCGCTACATGATCACCCTGTCGGGCATGTCCCGGTTCCGGGTCGCGCGCGAGGTGAAGGGGTTTACGCCCTACCGGCGCTGCGAGGTGAGCTGGGCGGGGTTCGAGCGCGATCTCGGCCCCACCGAGCGCGATCCCGGCTTCCGGCGCGAGAGCTTCCTTGACCTTCTTTCGCGGTACTTCGAGAGCCAGCGCCTCTCCACGGACTGGGACAGCCTGAAGGAGGCCGAGGACGAGCTCCTGGTGAACTCGCTCTCGATGCTGTGCCCGTTCGATCCGGAGGACAAGCAGGCGCTGCTCGAAGCGCCGAGCCTCTCCACCCGGCGCGAGACGCTCGTCACCCTGATCGAGTTCGGGCTGCGCGGCGGATCGGGCGAGGAGATGATGCAATGAGCGGTGGCGAGGCCCCCGACAGCGGTGGATCATCGGCGCCGGCAACCACGACGGCGTTCGACCGGCGCATGCTCGAGGTGCTCGTGTGCCCCCAGACCCACGGCACCCTCAGCTTCGACGCCCGGCGCGGCGAGCTTGTCTCTCGCGCCGCGCACCTGGCGTTCCCCATCCGTGGCGGAATACCGGTGATGCTCATCGACGAGGCCCGCGAGATCGAGTGACCCCGCGCCACCCTCGGCCTGTCGCGGCGCTGGCCGGGCGCGCCATGAGTATTTTTGCCAAGATGAAGGGGGCGGATGCCGCGCCCTGCCGCTAAGCCTTCGGCAAGGGACCCAGGCTCAGGCCGGTTGGCCGCGCATCAGCCGGGGCAGGTCTCCGGTGAGCCCGGCGGCCTCCCGGATGAAGCCCCGGCGCAGGCCCGGCAGCGCCGTGACCGCGCCCATGCCGATGTCGCGCATCGTGCGCAGAACGGGGTTGTCGTTCGAAAACAGCTTGTTGAAACCGTCCGTCGCCAGGGCGAGGGCGGTGTTGTCGAACCGCCGCCAACGGGCATAGCGGGCAAGCACATCGGCCGCGCCAATATCTTCCCCCCGCCGATGGGCCTCGGCCACGACCTCCGTCAGAGCGGCGATGTCGCGCAGGCCGGCGTTCAGCCCCTGGCCGGCAATCGGATGGATGGCCCGGGCAGCATCGCCCACCAGCGCGAGGCGCGGCGCGGTGAGCGCGGCTGCCAGGGACAGGGCGAGCGGATAGCTCCAGCGTGCGCCGGCCAGCGAGATCCCGCCCAGGAAATCGCCGAAACGCGGGCGCAGGGCTGCGAGGTACCCCCCGTCGTCGAGGGCGGCGACGGCTGCCGCGGTGGCGCGTGGCTGGGTCCAGACGATGGAGGAGCGGTTGCCTTTCAGCGGCAGGATCGCGAGCGGGCCTTCGGGCATGAAATACTGGTGGGCGATGCCACCGTGGGGCCGCTCGTGGGACAGCGCGCAGACAAGGGCCGTTTGCCCGTAGTCCCGGCCGCGCCGGGCGATGCCGGCCCGGCTGGCGGTGCCGCTGGCGCGCCCGTCGGCCCCCACGAGGAGGCTTGCGCCATGGCGCGATCCGTCGTCGAGTTCGACCGTGGCGCCCGAGGGGCCGGTCTGCTGCGCCAGCACGCGGCGCCCGTCGAGATAGCGGATGCGGGGGTGCGCGGCGACGGCATCGAGCGCGGCGCGGCGCAGGTGACGGTCTTCCACGAGAAAGCCCATCGGGCGTTCTTCCAGTTCGTCTGCGGAGAACTGCATCCACAGCGGGGAGGGCGCCTCGCCTGCGCGCCCGTCGGCAACCCGGATCTCCTCGATGGGCTGGGCGTCCTCTGCCAGTTCGCCCCAGAGGCCGAGCGCCCGGAGCATGCGGCTGGACGCCAGCGCCAGCGCGTAGGACCGGCCGTCGAAATCCTCGCGGATCTGAGCCGCGCGCGGTTGCACGTCCACGAGCCGCACGCTCAGGCCGGCACGCGCGAGGGCGAGGGACAGGGTCAGCCCGCCGAGGCCGCCTCCGGTGACGAGAATATCCGTTCGTTCGGTCATCGGCAGGACATATGCTCCGCCGGCCGCCATTGTCCATGCGCCGCCCTGCCGCTACGCTTCGGCGCGGTGCACCCCGCCGCGCTCCGGCAGGGGCCGCGGAACGAGCGGGACAAGGCATGGATGACTGGAGACGGCGGAGCGCGGCGGCGCTCGGGCGAGGGATCGGCGCCGGCGAGATCGCACCGGAGGATCTTGCCGAGGTGTTTCTCGAGGCGATCGCCGGCGAAGTTCTCGCCGGGCGGGTCTACTCCCACGTCACCGCGGACCGCGCGCGGGCCGAGGCGGCCGCGGCGGGTGCGCGGGCGCGGGCCGGCCGGCGGCTCTCGCCCCTCGATGGCGTGCCGGTTTCCTGGAAGGATCTTTTCGACAGTGCCGGCGCGCCGACCGAGGGCGGCTCGCCGCTCCTGGCGGGGCGTGTGCCCGAGCGTGACGCCGCGGTGCTGGCAACCGCGAGCGCCATGGGGCTCGTGTGCCTTGGAAAGACGCACATGCCGGAGCTTGCCTTCTCGGGGCTCGGGCTGAACCCGCACACGGCGACACCGCCCTGCGTGAATGATCCGGAGGCGGTGCCCGGCGGCTCCTCCTCCGGGGCGGCGGCGTCGGTCGCCTTCGGCCTCGCGGCTGCTGCGGTGGGCTCGGACACGGGCGGATCGGTGCGCGTTCCGGCGGCCTGGAACGATCTCGTGGGGCTCAAGTGCAGCCACGGGCGGTTGCCCGTCGAGGGGGTGCTGCCGCTCTGCCCGTCCTTCGACAGCATCGGTCCGCTGACCCGAACGGTCGAGGATGCGGCCCTGATGCTGGCGATGCTGGAGGGCGGAAAACCCCCGGCGCTGGGCGGCGCGCGGCTCGATGGCGCGCGGCTGCTGTCGCTCGCGAACCTCGACCGCGACGGGGAGGCCGCGGAGGTTGCGGCGGGTTTCGAGGCGGCGCAGGGGGCGCTGCGGAAAGGCGGCGCGCGGATCGACGAGGCCGAGGTGCCGGCCGCCATGGCGGCGATGGACCTCTGGCCCGTGCTCTTCGCACCGGAGGCCTACGGCGTCTGGCGGGACACCATAGAGGCTGCGCCGGAGCGGATGTTTCCGCAGATTCTCGCCCGTTTCCGCGGTGGCCGCGATGCTTCCGCCGCCGATTTCGTGGCCGCGTGGCGCCGCCTGTCCGATCTTCGGCAGGCCTGGAAGGCAGCCTGTGCCGGGTACGATGCGGTGATCCTTCCGACCGCCCCGAACCTTCCGCCGAATGCCGCGCGCCTTCTGGAGGACGAGGACTACTACGTCACCGAAAACCTGCGCACGTTGAGGTATACCCGGATCGGAAACCTGATGGGCGCGGCGGGGCTGACGATACCGACGGGCGCGCCCTCGGTGGGGCTCATGCTGCTCGGGCCGGCCGGTTCGGAGGCGCGGCTCCTTCGGCTCGGGGCGGCGGCCGAGGCGGCGCTGGCGGGGGCGGCCACGGCCTGACCGGCGGGCCGTACCACCGGTGCCCGGCAAAGGCTCCGGCAACCGCGCGCACCTGCCCCTTGGTCCGACTAAGCGCCGCGCGCCCATGCCTTTTTCTGGACGCGGCGCGCGCCAGCCGGTATCGTGAAAGACGAAGCGGGGCGTAACGATCCCGCAACCGAGGCATCGATGGTCTTTCCCGAGCGGTTTTCTGCCCTGCCGGCCTATGCGTTTCCGCGCCTGCGCGCCCTGCTTGACGGCGTGGAACCGGGGGCTGCGCCCATCGCCATGTCGCTGGGCGAGCCGAAGCACGCGCCGCCCGCATGGCTCGGCGAGGAAATGGCGCGCCATACCGACGATTTCACGCGCTATCCGCCCAACGAGGGCACCCCGGCGCTGCGCGAGGCCATCGCGGGCTGGGTGGCGCGGCGCTACGGCGTGACGCTCGATCCCGGCCGGGAAATCCTCCCGCTCAACGGCACGCGCGAGGGGCTTTATGCCGCCGCTCTCGCACTGGTGCCGGAAGCGAAGGGCGGCGGCCGGCCGATGGTGGCGCTGCCCAATCCCTTCTACCCGGTCTATGCCGTAGGCGCGCTGACGTTGGGGGCCAAGCCGCTCTACCTGCCGGCCACCGCCGCGACGGGCTTCCTGCCCGATCTCGAAGCCTTCGCCCGTCGGCCCGACGTCGAGAGGGTGTCTCTCTTCTATCTCTGCTCGCCGGGCAACCCGCAGGGTGCAGTGGCGGGCCCGAAATACTGGGAGCGGCTGCTCGACCTCGCCGAGCGGCACGATTTCATCGTTGTCGCCGACGAGTGCTATTCGGAGATCTGGCGCGATGCGCCGCCCCCGGGAGCTTTGCAAGTGGCTGCGGCCATCGGTGCGGACCGGGCGCGGATCGTGGCGATACAGTCACTGTCCAAGCGGTCCAACCTGCCGGGGCTGCGCTCCGGCTTCGCGGCCGGCAGTGCCGAGGCGATCGGGCGGATGCTGCAGCTGCGGGCCTACGCGGGCGCGCCCCTGCCCTTGCCCGTTCAGCATGTTTCCGCGCGGGCCTGGGCGGAGGAGGCCCATGTCGAGGCGAGCCGCCTGCGCTACGCGTCCAAGTATGCAATTGCCGAGGAGGTGCTGGGCGGCATGCCCGGCTACACGGCGCCCGAGGCCGGGTTCTTCCTGTGGATCGCGGTCGAGGACGGCGAGGAAGCCGCCTTGCGGCTCTGGCGCGAAACCGGCGTGCGCGTTCTGCCGGGCGCATACCTCGCCCGGGAGGTGGACGGGCAAAACCCCGGACAAGGCTTCGTGCGCGCCGCGATGGTCGCCGGAGAAGACGAGATACGCGACGGGCTGGCGCGGGTGCGCGCCTGCCTCGGTGGGTAACGAGAAGACGACGGGAGAGTTCCATGGCCTATTCCGCACGGGGGCGCGAACGCCTTCTGGACAGCCACACCCAGGCCATCGTCGAGCGCCGGGGGCGCGAGCTCGTGGGCCTTGCGCTGCTGGCGTTCGGGCTCTGGACTGCGGCGATGATCGGCTCCTACACGCCCGATGATCCCAGCTGGATGTCGGCCACCGAGGAACCGGTGCGCAACTGGACGGGGCGTATCGGCGCCGCCATCGCCGCGCCGCTGGTGATGGTGGTGGGGTTCGGCGCCTGGGCGATCGCGGCCGTGCTGGTGGGCTGGGGCCTGCGCTTCTTCCTGCATCGCGGGGCGGAGCGGGCTCTGGGAAGGCTGATCCTCGCGCCCTTCGCCATCGCGCTTGGCTCGCTGCATGCAGCCACGCTCGCTCCCGGTGCCGGATGGACCCACAGCTTCGGTCTCGGCGGGCTTTTCGGCGATACGGTGCTGGCGATGATCCTGCAGATCGTGCCCTTCACCGCAGCGGTGGGCGCCAAGGCCATGAGCGCCGCCACGGCCCTGGCGATCCTCGGGGTCGGTGCGCTCGTTCTGGGTTTCAACCGGTCCGAGCTTGGCAGCGTCATGCGGTTCCTGCTGCTGGGCGTCGTGCTGTTGTACGCCGGCCTGCTGCGGCTTGTCGGTCAGGGGATGCGTGGTGCGGCTTCCGCCGCGGGCAGCGCGCGGGAACGCGTTGCCGCTGAAAGGGCTCGGCGCCGGGAAGCGCGGGAGTCCGAGGCCTTTGCCTGGCCCGATGACGACGACGAAAGCGCCGATGCTTCGGTTGCCGCGCCCCGCGGTGCCCCACAGGCACAGGGCGAGGCAGGCGGCGTGCCCGCCTGGCGCGCACGCCTGCCCGGCGCGCGTCGCGGCGGCGCGGATGAGCGCGCTTCGCGGACCACCGGCGGTGCCGTTTCAGGCGGTGGCGTGCCGCCGGAGCCGCGGCTGACCTCGCTCGCTCCGGCCGAGGATCATGAGGCGGCGGGGTTTCTGGCGCGCGTTCCGGGCTTGCTGCGGCGCACGCCGCCGATGCCAGAGCCCGAGCTGGTCGACCGCGCGGCGGCGGGCGAAGGGGTCGAGGCACCTCAGCAGGATCGCATCCGCTCGAAGATCGCCGATGCCATCGCTGCGCGCCGCGATGCGCCGCGCGGGCTCTATGCCACGCCGGCTGCCGGAACGGCGGCGTATCCAGCCAGCCATGATGCCTACGGCGCGGAGCTCGACGACGAGGACGATGTCCTGCCCCCCGAGGCACTGGCCGCGCTGCGCCGCGCGACGGGAGAACTGGGCGACGAGGTGGACGCGCTTGAGCAGGTGCCGGACGATCATGACGACGCGGATCGAGATGCCGGCGCCTTCGGTGACCCGTATCTGCCTCCGGAGCCGCCGCTCTTCCGGGCTCCGCCTGCCCAGCCGTTCCGAGCCAAGGTTCAGCACCCGGCGCGCAAGCCATCGCAGCCCTCGCGCCGCGCGCTCGAGGAAGCCCAACCCAGCCTCGGACTCGATGTCGAGCCAGGGGCCCCGGTCTATGCGCCGCCTCCGCTTTCGCTTCTTTCGAACCCTGCCGAGATCGAACGTCTGCAGCTCTCGGACGAGGCGCTCGAGGAAAACGCCCGCATGCTCGAGGCGGTGCTCGACGACTACGGCGTGAAGGGCGAGATCGTGAGCGTGCGGCCCGGGCCGGTTGTCACCATGTACGAGCTGGAGCCGGCGCCGGGCCTGAAGGCCTCGCGCGTGATCGGGCTGGCCGACGACATCGCGCGCTCGATGTCGGCGCTTTCGGCGCGGGTTTCCACCGTGCCGGGGCGTTCGGTCATCGGGATCGAGCTGCCCAACGCGCACCGCGAGAAGGTGCTCCTGCGCGAGATCCTTTCGAGCCGAGATTTCGGCGACACCAACATGCGCCTGCCGCTGGCGCTCGGCAAGGACATCGGCGGCGACCCGATCGTGGCCAATCTCGCCAAGATGCCCCACCT
>CAYXOX010000119.1:0-9732 GCA_964466745.1 uncultured Rhodobacterales bacterium | reverse complement strand
ACGACCCCTTCGGCGCGGCCCACAGCTCCACCTCCATCTCGGCGGCGCTGGGCTTTGCCGTGGCGCGCGACCTCGGCGGGCGCACGCCCGAGGGGCTGGGCGACGCGATCGCCGTAATCGGCGACGGCGCCCTTTCGGCGGGTATGGCCTACGAGGCGATGAACAACGCCGGCCACGAGAAACGGCGGCTGATCGTGATCCTCAACGACAACGAGATGAGCATCGCGCCGCCCGTGGGGGCGATGTCTTCCTATCTCAGCCGGCTTTATGCCGGGGCTCCGTTTCAGGAGCTGAAGGCGGCCGCCAAGGGCGCCGTCTCGATGTTGCCACCGCCCTTCCGGGAAGGCGCCAAGCGCGCCAAGGATCTTCTCAAGCACATGGCGGTGGGCGGCACGCTCTTCGAGGAGCTGGGGTTTTCCTATCTCGGACCGATCGACGGGCACGACATGGAGCAACTGCTCGCCGTGCTGCGCACGGTGAAGGCGCGCGCCGACGGGCCAATCCTGATCCATGCCATCACGAGGAAGGGCAAGGGCTACGCGCCCGCCGAGGAGGCGCAGGACCGTGGCCACGCAACGGCCAAGTTCGACGTGCTGACCGGCGCCCAGAAGAAGGCGGCGTCAAACGCGCCGAGCTATACGAACGTGTTCGCCGAGGCGCTGATCTCCGAGGCGGAGCGTGATGAACGGATCGTGGCCGTCACGGCGGCGATGCCCGACGGCACCGGCCTTTCGAAGTTCGCACGGCGTTTCGCCCCGCGTTGCTTCGATGTGGGCATCGCCGAGCAGCACGCCGTGACCTTCTCCGCCGGGCTTGCCGCGGGCGGGATGAAACCCTTCTGCGCCATCTACTCCACGTTCCTGCAGCGCGGGTACGACCAGGTCGTGCACGACGTGGCGATCCAGCGGCTGCCCGTGCGCTTCGCCATCGACAGGGCCGGCCTCGTGGGCGCCGACGGTGCCACCCATGCCGGGGCCTTCGACATCGCCTATCTCTCCAATCTTCCAGGCTTCACCGTGATGGCCGCGGCCGACGAGGCGGAGCTGGCGCGCATGGTGGCCACCGCGGCGGCTCACGACGAGGGGCCCATCGCGTTCCGCTTTCCCCGAGGCGAGGGCGTGGGCTGCGAGATGCCGGAGCGCGCCGAGCCGCTGGAGATCGGACGGGGCCGCATCCTGCGCGAGGGGGGCCGGGTGGCGCTGCTTTCCTTCGGAACGCGGCTCGCGGAGGCATTGGCGGCAGCCGAGGCGCTGGCAGCACGCGGTATCGCCCCGACCGTGGCAGATGCCCGCTTCGCCAAGCCGCTCGACACGGCGATGGTGCTTGAGCTGGCGCGCGAGCACGAGGTGCTCGTCACGCTCGAGGAGGGGGCGATTGGCGGCTTCGGAAGCCATGTGGCCCAGTGCCTTGCCGAGGCGGGCGCGTTCGATACCGGGCTCAAGTTCCGTTCCATGGTCCTGCCCGACACGTTCATCGACCAGGCCAGCCCGGCGGCGATGTATGCGGCGGCCGGGCTCGACGCTGCGGCGATCGAAGCGCGGGTGCTCGGCCTTCTCGACGTCGCGCGCATCAGTTCCGCACGGGTTTAGTGCAGAGTACCAGGCGCCGGCCCTTGCGCTCGGAGCCCCGGGTTTTCGCCGTTTCAGGGTTTGTTAACGTCCGGCGGGCTAGGATCCTCGCTGTGGCTACGCCCGAAGGTTTGCTCCAACCTGAATGCGCTCGTCCGACATGTCCGGCCCCCGGGTTCCGCCCCGGGGGCCGGATCCACGAGTTGCCCATGCGCAACGTGTTTCGGAAACGGTCTTGCCATATGCGGTTTTTCATTTCCAGGGCGCGTTCAATTGACACGCGGCGCTGCTATCGGCATTTTGCGACCAAGAGCAAAGCGCCAGACGAAAGGCGCGCCAACAACGAGGCGGTGGCGACGGCACGATGCGGGGGTGAACCCGCGCGAGCCGGCGCGACAAGGAGCAGACAGCGATGACCAACGGGTTCAACCCCCAACCGGCCCGCGTCCCGGCGCCGGATTTCGACCGTAGGCTGACCGACGCCAGGATGCGCGCGGCGGCCCGCGGGGTGATGCTCACCACATCGGCCTTCGCGCTGGCCGCCTGCAACATCGGCGGCGGAGGCGGCGGAGGCGGTGGCCTCGGCGGCGGCGGAGGCGGGGGCGGCGACCCGGTGCTCGACGATCCGATGACCTTCTTCCTGACCGCCGCGAAGGACGTGTTCACCGGGGGCAACAACGACGATTTCTTCGACGGCTCGCTCTCGGCAAACGGCGGCTTCCAGACCCTGAACTCGCCCGACCAGCTGGACGGGGGCGACGGGGACGACGTGCTCGAGGCCAGCTACACCGAGCCGACGACCCCCGTGGTGACCGATATCGAACGTTTCGAGCTGACCGACGCCGATGCCGGCGGCGAACTGCTCAACTTCATCTCCGTGACGGGGCTGCAGGAGCTGGAACTGATCGGCATGTCGGGCCCCGCCGACATCATCAACATCAACCAGCTGCTCGACCTCGAACTGACCAGCAACACCCAGGACGTGTCCATCGACTACATCGAGGCGGCGGTGATCGGCGGCGCGACGCGCCAGGATATCCTGCTGACGGCACACACCTCGGGCGACATCTCCCTCGATCCCGGCATCGAGATCGTGGATCTCGTTTCCGAAGGGCCGGTGCCCAACATGATCACCGGCCTCTTCGCGCCAGGCGCCACGTCGCTCGTTCTCGACGGCGCCCGCGACCTGATGATCCTCGGGAACCTGCCCAGCGCGATGCAGACGATCAACGCCACCGCGCTGACCGGCGACCTGGCGCTGACGCAGACGAACCCCGGCACGCTCGATTTCCAGGGCGGCCCGGGCGACGTGACGCTCTTTCTCGGCGACGGGTTCGACGACACCGATACGGTGAACGGCGGCGGGGGCACGAACACGCTCATCGTGGGCGCAAGCTCGCTTGCGGCGATCAACAACCCCTCCAACGTGACGAACTTCGCCAGCGTCGAGGTCGAGGCCGACGATCCGCTGACCGCCGATCTCGATCTCACGCTCTTCGCGCAGCTTAACACCATCGCGCTTCTCGGCGGAATCGACGGGCCGGTGGAGCTGACCCTGAGCAGCGGCGACGAGGTGACACTCGGCGACGAGACGACGGGCATCCTCACGATCTCCATCGACCCCGACGGCGCGAGCGACGAGGTGACGCTCATCCTCGACGGGGCGGATGCCGATATCCGCGACACCATCCTCGCCACCGACGTGGAGACGCTGCGCTTCGAGGTCCGGTCCGATCCGGGCGAGACCAGCCTGATCGAGATCGACGACGACATCACCCTCGCCATCAACGGGGTGCAGCGCGTGTTCTTCTCGGGCGATGCCGAGGTGATTGTGGGCGGGGACATCCGCGCCGATATCGTGGATGCGAGCGGCATGAGCGCGCCCATCGAGTTCAATGGCAGCGAGACGACCAACAGCGAATTCATCGGCGGTTCGGCCGCGGACCGGTTCCTGATGAACGACGGCATCGCGTCGGATCTCACGGGGGGCGGCGGAGGCGACCAGTTCGTCTTCGACGTGGATGCCGCCGACGAGATGACCGGCGGCCCCGGAGCGGACCTCTTCACGATGGAGGACTACTCCGGCGGCGCCAACTACACCTCGGGCACCAACTTCGCCGCGGTGCAGATCAACGATTTCTCGAGCGGGGATATCCTGCAGCTCAGCCTCTCGACGCTCGCGGAGCGCTTCACCGGCCTGATCACAGGCGGAGACGCGGCGGTGGATACGACCTCCGACCTCGCACCGATCACCTTCGCCACCATCGACGAGGCCAACGAGACCCTCAACAGCGGGGACATCCTGCTGCTGACGGGCGTCACCTACGCCAACGAAGCGGCGGTGCTGGCCGACCTGCAGGATACAGGTAACGGGCGGGGCTTCACTCTCGCGGCCGGAGATCTCGGTGGCGATACGCTCATCGTGGCCTACCAGACGACCGGCGGAGACACCGCTCTTGCACTCGTTCACGAGGAGCCGGCTGCGCCTGGCGGACCGTCCAGCGCAGAACTGGATGTGATCGATACCTTCCTCACGCTTTCCGGCGTCGCGGTGGACACCTTGCCCACCTTCGACGTGGAGATCATCGCCTGATGATGCGCTTCGGCGCGCCCGCGGTTTGCCGGGCGCGTCGTATGGGCGCGCTGCGCCGGCAGCCGCCGCGCTTGCCCTTGCCCGCGCCGCGTTCTAAGCGGACAGGCGCAGCAGCGGCGAATTCCCTCCTTCCAGCCACCACAGTCGGGCCCGGACGTAGACTATTGTCGCCCCTCGGCGTACAAGCCGTCAGCGAAACGGGCCGTCCGGCGAGCGAACCGACCGCACAGTGCCCGCGTCAAAGGGAAGAGAAGATCTCGTGCCAGACAATGTCCTGAAGATCGAAACGGCCAAGGTTTCCGAAGAGGAGCTGAAGGCCGACGCCCGCGCCACCGCCGACGACAAGGCCGAGACGGCCCGGATCGAGAAGACGGTGGTGAACGCCGTGGTGGCGCTCCTGCGCGCGCACAGCGACCGCAAGAGCGCCGGCGTGGTGCGCGACAGCGTGGATACGCCCTACGAGAGCTTCGGGCATCGCGAGGCGCTCGCCTCGCTTTCCAACCTAGGCTATCGCACGAGCTTCGGGGCCATGCCGATCGGCCAGATCAAGGACGAGTTCCTCCCCGTCATCGCGTTCCGGACCGACGGCAGCGCGATGGTGGTGACGAGCCTGTCGCCGGA
Source organism: uncultured Rhodobacterales bacterium (assembly GCA_964466745.1). Taxonomy (GTDB): domain Bacteria; phylum Pseudomonadota; class Alphaproteobacteria; order Rhodobacterales; family Rhodobacteraceae; genus CAYXOX01. The sequence continues at coordinate 4,950 of CAYXOX010000119.1, read as the reverse complement.
GGACGGCGTTGGCCTCATCGATCTCGAGAAGCCCAAGAAGCGCGAGACGATCGGATACGATGCGTTCAGCGAGCAGTACTCTGGATACCTGATCCTCGCCAAGCCGCTTTCCGAACAGGAGCGTGAGCGGCAGGGCGGCCACTGGTTCTGGGGCGCCTTCAAGCAGAGCCGGTGGCTCTACACCCAGGTTCTGATCGCGGCGGCCGTTTCCAACTTCCTCGCGCTCTCGACCGCGATCTTCACGATGGTCGTCTATGACCGAATCATCCCCAACGAAGCCATCGAGAGCCTGATTGCGCTGGCCATCGGCGTGGGGGTCGCGCTGGCCTTCGACTTCGTCATCAAGACGTTGCGCGCGCGATTCATCGACAATGCGGCCAAGCGCGCCGATGCCGCGATATCGCGGCGCCTGTTCGACAGGATTCTCAACCTCAGTCCGGAGGAGCAGACCCGCAAGACCGGGGCCATGGCCGGGATCGTGCGCGAATTCGAGACCCTGCGGGACTTCGCGACATCCTCCACGGTGGTGATCCTCGTGGATCTGCCGTTCGTGTTCTTCTTCATCTGGGTGATCAGCCTGATCGCCGGCCCCATCGCCATCGTCCCGCTCATCGCGGTGCCGCTGGTGATCATCGTGGGTTTCGGCATCCAGCCGTTCCTCATGCGGATCACCAAGAACGCCATGGAAAGCGGGATCTCGAAGCAGGCGGTTCTGGTGGAAACGCTTTCCGGCCTCGAAACGGTGAATGCCACCGGCTCGGGCCGGCTGATGCGCAAGCGCTATGAGGACGCGCAACATGAGCAATCCGATCTCGGCCTGCGCACCCGGATGCTCTCGCAGTTCGCGATCAACTTCGCGGCGTCGGTCCAGCAGTATTCCCAGATCGCGCTGATCTTCTACGGCGTGTTCCTTGTTCGGGACGGCATCATCACCACCGGCGCGCTCATCGCGGCCGTGATCCTCTGCGGGCGCACGCTCGCGCCGCTTGGCCAGCTGGCCAACGCGATGTCGCGCATCAACTCCGCCCGCTCGGCCTATCGCGCGCTCGACGAGCTTCTGCGGACGGGCAAGCAGGAGGCCCTCGAAATGACGCCGGTGAGCCGGCCGAAGTTCGACGGCGAGATCGAGTTCCGCAACGTGACCTTCAAGTTCCCCGGTGCCAGCCAGCCCATCATCAACGACCTTTCGCTGAAGATTCCCGCCGGGCAGCGCGTGGCCGTGGTGGGCAAGATGGGCTCGGGCAAATCGACCTTCACGCGCCTTCTGGCCGGGATCTACGAACCCGAGGAAGGCTCCGTGCTGATCGACGGCGTGGACGTGCGGCAGATCGAGAAATCCGACCTGCGGCGCAACATCGGGATCACGCTCCAGGAAAGCTGGCTCTTCGCGGGCTCGATCCGCGACAACATCCTGATGGGCAGCTTCGAATACGACGACGACCATCTCATCAAGATCTGCAAGATCGCCGGGGTGGACGATTTCGTGGCCGCTCATCCCAAGGGCTACGACATGATCGTGAAAGAGCGCGGGGCCGGGCTCTCGGGCGGGCAGAAGCAGGCGATCAACCTCGCGCGCTCGCTGCTCCACGAGCCCTCGGTGCTGTTGCTTGACGAGCCGACATCCTCGATGGACCAGCAGACCGAACGCTCGGTGGTGCAGGCGCTCTCGGAGTTCCAGACGGGCAAGACGATGGTGGCGGTCACGCACCGCAACTCGATCCTGCAGATCGTCGACCGGGTTCTGGTGATGGAGAAGGGAAAGGTCGTGACGGACACGACCCCCCAGCAGCTTGGTGTGAAAGGCGCGTGATAGAATGTCCCAGGTAGCCTTCAAGCGGTTCTCGCGCGAACTGGCGGGCGAGGGCGGAATCGCCTCGTCCACCCTTCTCATCATCATCGTTTCACTCATCACCATCCTTCTTGCCTGGGCCGCGGTGACGGAGCTCGACTCGGTCGTCCGCGGGCAGGGCAACGTCGTTTCGGCGAGCCAGAACCAGCTTGTGCAATCCTCGGATTCGGGTGTGCTTCTCACGCGCTACGTGCGGGAAGGCGAGGTGGTGGAGGCGGGCCAGCGGCTCTTCGAGGTCGATCCGATCGAGGCGAAATCCCAGCTCGACCGCACCCGTCAGCAGCTTTCCGTGCTGCGCGCCCAGGAAATCCGCCTCCAGGCCGAGGTGAACGGCGAGGTGCCCGTTTTCCCGAACGATCTCGCGGTGGAAGCGGCAACGGCCATCGCCAACGAACTGGCGCTCTACAACGCAAGGCTCCAGCAGCTCGAGGGCGAGATCGCCACGCTCCAGCAACGGCGGCTGCAACGGCAGACGTCGATCGAGGAATCGCAGATCGGCTTCGAGACGGCGATGCTGCAGATCGCCCTGATCGAAGACGAGATCGCGGTGGTGGAGCCGCTCGTGCAGAACGGCCTCGCTCCCGAGACGAGGCTGATCGCCTTGCGCCGCGACCTCCAGCAGAACCAGGGGCAGGCCAACGCAGCCGTGGCCGCCCAGCGCCGGTTGGAGGCCGCGTTGCTCGAGGTGGAAAGCGAGCTTGAAACCGCCCGCAACTCCTACGTCACGCAGGCGCTGACAGAACTGGCCGACGTTGCAGCCCAGCGTGCGGAAACCGAGAGCATCATGCCCGCGCTTGTCGACAGAGTGGAACGCACGACGATCCGCTCACCCGTCCACGGTGTGGTCAACCGCATCAACTTCCGCACCGAAGGAGCCTTCGTGCAGCCCGGCGACGTGCTGCTCGAGATCGTGCCCACCGGCGACGACCTGATCGTCGAAGCGCGGATCGACCCCAGCGATATCGCCAATCTCGCCCCGGGCGACACCGTCCGGACATCGCTCACCGCCTACGACCCAACCCGATACGGCCGGATCGACGGGCGCGTGATCAACATCTCGGCCGACGCCGCCACCGATCAGAACACCGGCCAGCAGTACTACCAGATCGACATCACGCTGGAGGGCGAGCTCTACGAGGACGACGGTACCGCCGTGCAGCTTCTGCCCGGCATGGTGGCGACGGTGGATGTGAACGCGGGCAAGCGTTCGGTGCTGGATTACTTCTGGCAGCCGATGGCGCGCATCAAAGACACCGCCTTCCGGGAATAAAGTGATGCGATGGATCGGCAGGCTGATCCTGCTCGTGATTGTCCTGGCCGCGCTCGCCTGGGGTGCCGCCGTGCTTCTCGGCCCGGGCCAGATCGAACGGCAGATCGCCCGCCAGTTCGGCGGCGCCGTGCAAGCCGAAGCGCTCACCGCCGGGGTAACGGGGCGCATCGAGGCGACCGGCGTGCGTGCCGCGATGCCGGGTGCGCCGGAGGCCCGGCTGGCCTCGCTTTCGGTCGTCCCGGGCTGGTCCGGCGGCCCCGGTCTTCGCTTCGCGGCGCGCGCCCTCACCATTCCGGAGTTGGAGCTGACGCTACAGGGCGTCTCGGGAAGCTGGTTTCCCTCGACGAGCCGTCGCGGCCCGTTGCTGATCGAGGTCGCCTCGCTCTCCATGCCCGGCCTAACGATGGAGGGCGCACGGCTCGAGGCGATTCTCGATCAACCCGCGGCCACGCTCACCGACATCCGAATCGAGGGCCTGGGCCTCGCCGCCGAGGCGCCCGCGCTCCAGCCCGGCGCTCGGCTTGCGGCGGCGCGCTTCGAGGCCACGAATGCCGTCGTCTCGGCGGTGCGCGCCGGCGCCACCGAGGCGGTCTTCCACGATGTCTCGGGGGAACTCGCCCAGGGCGAGGGCGGGCTATGGATCGGTGGCGTCGAGAACGCCCGCGTCACGGCCAGCATAGCAGAAATTCCGCTCGATTCGCCCGTCGTCCGCGTTCCGGCCCGCGCCGAGGCAAACGTGCCCGGCACCCCGGAACTCGCCGCAACGCTCGCCCTCGATGCCCAGCTTTCGCTCGCCGGCATGGAGGGCTGCACCGCGGCCGCGCCGCTGGCCTGCGCCACCGGCATTGCCGACGCGCGCGGCACGCTCGACTGGACGGTGGAGGTCGCCGGCGAACGCACGGCGGGCGGCGCCGTCTGCGAGACGATGCCCTGCCTTCCGCGCTTCCGCCCCCTCGAGGTCAGCGACGCGCAGGGCTTCGGCGAGGCCCTGGCGCAGACCGCGATCCTGAGCCCGCTCGTCGTGGGCGCGATCATGAGCGAGTTCGCGCGGGCCACGCAGTAGCCCGGGCGAGCGCCTGCCGGCCGCCGGTCCCCCGGCCGCCGGCGCCGGGGCTCAGGCGTCGCCGCCCGCCTTCTCCAGCTCGGCTTTCAGCGCGGCGATGTAGCCCCGCTTGGCCGTCTCGTAGACGGCGATCTCGTTGCGCAGCTTCGTCATCTGCACCTCGAGGAACTGCAGCGAGGCAACCTGCGCCTTGCCGTTGTCGGTGAGGTCCTCGGTGTTGTATTCCACACCGTCCACGGTGATCTTGGGCATGGCTCGCGGTCCCTTTCGCCTTGATCGTCCACAAGAAACGCCCCCTCCGGCCGAAGCCGGGCCCGGGCGCGCACCGCCGGGGTATAGGCGAGCCGGGCGCTGCTGGGCAACCGCGAAAGGGCGCCGCGGCGGCCTCTCTGCGACGCGCGCGGGGCACAAACCGCGGCAGCAACGCCACACTCCAGATCTAGTGGCATGTCCGCCCCACACCGCCCGTGATGGTGCTTCCGGGCACAAGTCCCGGAAAAACAATGCCTTGGAATCGTCGCCTTGCTGCAACAGCCTCGGCCACGGGCAACTTTTGGCTTGCAAAGCGGGGGGCCAGCTTTTTTAAGAAGCGTGGGACTTGAGGTCCGGGCTCCTTGCCCGTGCCTCGGCAATGGTCCGTTGAAGGATGGAGCAAACAATGAACATGATGAAAACGGATACCGCGGTGTGGTTTCCGGCCGAAGGGTCGGACAGCGCGGAAAAGAATCCTGCGCTCGCCAAGCTGATGGCCGCGTGGGAGGGCAAGCT